>NZ_JABWRV010000050.1:0-6409 GCF_014269105.1 Pseudomonas sp. SWRI77
CCTCGTCGGTAGAGGACTACGAAGCGCTGCTGCCGTGGAACTGCTCACCGGAGATGCAACGGTAAATCGAAGCTCCATCTGGCGGTAGGTGGGGTTCATGGATCGCACTCAGTTCTTCGAACTGCATGCGACACACAAGAGCACACTGGCGGAACAAGCCTTGCGTTACATGCAAGCTTTGTACGAGATTGAGGGGGAAATCAAGGATCTGGAACCGGACATACGCCGCCGAATACGGCAAGAAAGGGCACTACCGGTGATGGATGCATTGCATGCCTGGATGGGTGCCCAGCGCGATATCGTGCACAACGGTTCGGCTATTGGCAAAGCCCTGGATTACAGCTTGAAACGCTGGGCGGCGTTGTCACGCTACCTGGATGACGGGGCTGTAGCGATTGATAATAATTGGTGTGAAAACCAGATACGGCCTTGGGCGCTGGGACGCAAGAACTGGCTCTTTGCTGGGTCACTACGCAGCGGTAAACGCGCCGCTGCGATTATGAGTTTGATCCAGTCGGCCCGCAACAACGGGCACGATCCGTATGCCTACCTGAAGGACGTGCTGACGCGCCTGCCGACGCAGCGGGCGAGTGAGATTGCAGAGCTGCTGCCGCATAGGTGGCGTCCGGTTTAGTCGTGCAAGACGGTTTGCCCGAACGCTTACGATAGTCTGTACAGCATGCTGATCAAGACGCTGAGAATCTCGGCAACTTGAATATTTGGACACTAGCCGTTGAACAGATAGGCGATAGCAAGCAGGTTCTGCTGCGGTGCATGGTTAGTGCGCCTTTCCTCCTCTATTTCTACCGCAGGTCAGTCATTTTCCGCCTTCTCCCTCTTGTGCTTACGATAACGGGAAAGCGAAATCCCCGTTTGGCGCTTGAAATAGCGACACAAGTAAGATGCGTCGGCGAAGTTCAGTTCGTCGGCCACACGGCCAATAGCCAAGTCACTGTATGAAAGGAGAGCCTTGATTTCCAAGGTTACCTGCCGATCTATCAGGCCCTTGGGAGTGTCATTGAAAAACGCTTTGGTCAACTGCGACAGGTAGAACGGCGTGATACTCAGTGCGTCGGCGTAGAACTTCACATCTCGGTGGCGGATGCAGTGTTTGCCTATCAATTCCCAGAAGCGCCAACTGAGCATTTCCTTCCTGCTGAATCCCTTGTTCTCTATTTGGTTGGCTGGAAGTTGCTCGGCTATTTTTAAAAAGAGGTTCTGCAGTTGATTACGCAACATGATGCGTTGGTAGGTGGGGCAGGTCTGCGCAATGTTCCGCATCTGCGTCACCCACCCCTCTATCAGCGGCATGTCGTCCTTGGATGGGACGCAATGAGGATGGTCATGCAGAAATACGAACAAGGTATTTGGCAGTGGGTAGGCAACCTCCGCTGCAAAGTTTTTCGGCATAAGGCAGAAAAACACCTTGAAGCGGCGCGAGCGACGTTTGAGCAAGGCAATCGTGTCTTCAGCCAGCAGCATCACACCACCGCGCCTGACCGCATGCTCTTTGAAGTTTAGAGTGAAGTGGGCACTACCGCAGAGGCATACCAGCAGCGTCAAGTAAGCATGACCGAAGGAGAGCGGTAAACCTAGCCCTTGCGCGAGCGTGGTTTCTCCCATCCGCATCGAATCGTCAGGAACAAGAAGTTTCGGAATGTGATGCATAGTGCCCCAGCTCTACAACAACCAAAGGCCACCATCGTATCACCGCTTGGCGCGATTGTTTCTAAAAGTACCGAAGAAGCCGAGGTACTGGCGTGTACCGATGATCTGTCTCCCAATACTCTATCTCGAACGCACCAATCCACTACGAGTACAGGATATGACACTTGTAACAGAACGACTCTCGCTGCGCCCCTGGCTGGACACAGACGCCGCCGATCTATACGAATATGCCAAAGACGCCCGAGTTGGTCCCATCGCTGGCTGGCCCCCGCACACCAGTGTGGAGAACAGTGCCGACATCATCCGCACAGTCTTCAATCACCCAGAGGTGTACGCGGTCGAATTGAAGGAAAATCGCCGTGCTGTTGGTTGTGTAGGCATTCTCATAGGTAGCAACAGCAATTTTGAAATCAGTGAGCAGGAAGGGGAAATAGCCTACTGGATCGGCGTGCCTTACTGGGGCAAAGGCCTGATTCCGGAAGCAGTGCGTGAAGTGATGCGACACGCTTTTGAAAACCTGAACCTCAAAGCACTTTGGTGTGGTTACTTCGCCGACAACATCCAATCCCATGCTGCTCAATCGAAGTGTGGCTTTCGATTTCATCACACCGAAGAAAACAAATATAACCAGTTCCTCGAAGACTATCGGACAGAACACATCAGCCGCATCACCTACCAAGAATGGCTGGAACATACGAAAGAGTAAGGGCGCAAAGTAAACATACCGGCATGAGGAGGCAGCGACCGGCGGACGCAGTCTGGTTACAATGTATACCGCACGAACGCCGGAGAGGGGTGCAAACCTTACTTGGGGCTGTACGGAGAACTAGCCGGATTTCCCTTCCGCCGTAGCACTGCCGCGAACTACAACGGCTCATGGCGACCTATGTGACACCAATGTCTTCGTTGACGCCCATGACCAGTTGCATTTCATCGATCTGGGGCGGGGCGGTATCGCGGATCGCTGGCTGGACATCGCGTTTGCTCATCGAAACCTGCGCGAAGATATTTCGGACAATGCAGCAAACAACTTTCTTCGGGGGCTTGGCGAGCCCGACCAGTCTGCGAAGCGTGTGTATTTCGAGCAGTTGATCGATCTGGACACCTGGATGGTCGACTCCACCGCGGTAAACGCAACCCGAGCCTCTTCCGGCGCCGGGAAACTGTCATCGGTGGCTTGACGCTGGTTTTCTCTGCTGGCCTTTAGTGTTAAAGGCCACACTCCATTTGTTTCAGAAACGCCGCACCCCTACAGAATTCACAAACACATAAGAGCGACGTTCTTCAGGGTGGAAGTTATTTCATAGTCTGTCCCCTCGAACAAACTTTCACAAAGCATTTCTTGATAGCTCCAGCCAGTTACCATTCAATACTTCCAGCAGTCAGTCGCAACTCAGGCACTCTACACACCAATAAACACCCATAACAGTAAATTGAGCCCGATCATCACCAAAATGCAGGATACTCTATGGAAATCTCACTCACCCAAATAACGCAACAAAACTATGAGGCAATTTGCGAGCTGGAGGTCACTGAAGAGCAGGAGGACTACGTGTCCAGTAATACTTGGTCGCTCGTTGAGGCTGCATACAACCCGGGTTACTTCACACGCGCCATCATTGCAGATGAAGAGCCAGTAGGTTTTTTTATGTGGGTGCAGGAATCCGAAGAAAAAGTCTCTATCTGGCGCTTTATGGTGGACAAAGAACATCAGCAGAAATCCATCGGTAGAGTCGCGCTGGGTCTCGCCCTACGTGAAATAAAACAGATCAAAAACTTGAAAGAAATTGAAATTTGCTATAACCCCAATAACGTCGTAGCTAAAGGGTTTTATTCCAGTTTCGGGTTTGTCGAGGTTGGCATGGATGCAGACGGCGAAGATATGCTGGCGAGGATCATAATTTGAACTTCGCCAAATACAACCCGAGCTGCACAATAGCTCTAATTACCTTCAGCTCTCCCTGAATTCAGAAGTGCGAGCCTTCTGGCATCGTTTGCAGGCTATTGTCGTCCTGAACAATGCCCCGATATCTTCAAATTTTAACATCAGCTGCGGCGCAACTCGAGGCCGCAGCTGTTAGGCGATCGGGCCGCCCGGCTTGCAACTTGCGCATCGCCCTGGTCTTTACTCCATTGCAGCCTGGAGGATCATATGAGATTCTCGGAATCCGTGCTCTTTGGGGCGAATAGTTCGCGAGTAACGAGAGGTCCTTCAAAGCACAAGAAAAACTCGGGCTCCTCAATCAACTCACTGAGGAAATAAATTCTTGGAGATTACAGAACCGAGCATATCAGTCGAATGACCAAGGAAGAATGACTTGCACTGGAAGTAACCACTACTCGACCGACTATGGCATTAAATTAAAGCCGTGATAGTCGCTCCTTAGGACCTGCTTGGGGCGGAGGAATATGCAAAGTGCACACGGATACTCCGAAGCCATACTCATTCTCCCTCGACACACGGGACTCTTCAAAGCGGATTTTCTGCAGAAGATGCGCCCGACGCTGCGAGGATAAAAGCATTAGCGGCGGAGGAAACTCAATGATTCCCAACGTTCTGAGCATCGCGGGTACGGACCCAACCGGCGGCGCAGGCATTCAAGCTGACTTGAAGACGTTTTCTGCGCTTGGCGCCTACGGAATGAGCGTAATAACTGCAGTTGTGTCGCAGAACACGCAAGGAGTTCGTAGCTTCGTTGCACTGGAGCCAGAATTCGTAGCCGACCAAATCGAGGCTGTGTTCGACGACGTGCGGGTGGACGCGGTCAAAATCGGCATGATTGCCAACGCAGCCATTGCCGACGCGATCGCTACCCGACTAGAGCGACATGCTAACTGCCCCATAGTCTTGGATCCCGTCATGGTCGCCACCAGTGGACACCGCCTGCTTCCTCCAGATGCAGTTTCTATCGTTCGTGAACGGCTGATTCCACTTTGCACGTTGATCACCCCCAACTTGCTCGAAGCAGGCGACCTACTCGACTCACCCCACCCCACATCTATAGAAGAGATGCATACGACGTTGGAGGGGCTTCATCAGTTGGGTTCAAGCTGGGTATTACTCAAGGGCGGCCATTTAGACGGTCAACACAGTATTGATCTACTCCACGGTAATGGAGAAACCTGCACCTTGGCCGCACCGCGAGTGCTTACATGCAATTCACATGGTACCGGCTGCACTCTATCTGCTGCGATCACGGCGTTTCTACCATCAATGGATATGCTGTGCGCAGTGAAACTGGCAAAGAATTACCTAACGCATGCACTGGCGGCAGCCGACCGGTTGCAAATTGGGACCGGCCATGGGCCAGTTCATCACTTCCATGCAATTTGGAAGTAGATGGTTCCGTAGCCCAGATAGCTCGGTAGCACACTCCTACCCGCATAGCAGTGATACATAACGCTCGTATACACTCTACTGCCACCAGGAGTTCACTTGAGATAGCTCTTTGGCCGACTCGCTCACCTGATCGGCCGATTCGAATGGCGCTAAGAGTCATGTGTAGCCCAATTGTCGCGAGAAGTAGAAATGATCGAGCAAAATAAATTTGTTAAAACCCTTGAGAAAGACTTTACAACAGCCGTCCCTATCTCTGATGGAGTAGTGACTATCCGGCTTATGTCCAATCTCGATGCAGATGCCTATGCAACCGGAGCAGACGACGCTCTAGTCAAGCGTTTCGCTCACCTTCCGCTGGGAAAATATACACCACAGGTTGTTCGCGACATGATCCGAGGCGTAATCGCGGACGGGTTGCGCGATAGAACACTGGCAGTTTTAGCGATCGCCGACACACGATCAGACTCCTTTCTTGGGAGTTTAGTAATCTTTGATATAAAGAAGGATGAAGCAGAGATTGGCTATTGGGTTGCACCTACGTATAGAGGTCATGGTGTATCCAGGCGAGCTCTCATTCTGAGCACAGAGATTGCGCGCATTTTGGGTTTAAAAAAACTGCGCGCTCGCACTGTTAGAGAAAACCCTGCATCAGAGAAAAGCCTTATCAAAGCTGGATTCTCTCAAGTCAGCGAGCCACAGCTTGAGGAAACACCATCTGGAAAACTTGAGATGGGCATATGTTATTGCCTTGAAGTATGAAATATCAGCCAACCCACCGAAGTCTGTGTGCGTGATCAACTGCCGCGTACGACTCCAGACTGAACCCCATGCCGTAATCCAGCATCGCGTAGCGCGCCAGCATCATGCGCTGCCCTCGGCTCTCGGCCAGCCCCTGTTTGGCGAGCAAGTGAGCGCGCTGCTGCATTGCCTACTTGGCCTCGCCACCTCATCATCGAGTGCGAATCCGCACTCAAGGTCGCCCAGGAAAAAGTAGACTGCCGTTGCGACCCCGGCGATATGATCGAAACCTTGAAACGCACCATTAGGTGTCACCGAGACGGCAGTTGCGATACCAACCCCCGCGAGCCACATTGGGGGAATAAAGCCCAGTACCGAAGTCGGCACCAGAACTTCGCCCACGCAGTGCAAGAGCGCTCCTGCCAGCAGACACCCCATTCCCATCCGCAGCGTGTTCAGGATTCCCAAGCAGGTAATCAGTCGCTTCATGATTCTTGCGGTAGCCATCATCGCGAAAGCTACTGTCGCAAATAGCAAGCTGAACTGAAGCTGTGTGTCCGCTCCATGAAGCCCACATTCCAAGCGACTACCTGAAGCCCGATGCTGCGCTCCCGATTTCTTTCTGGAGCCAGTCCGCCATGATGCGTCCCGACAGCAAAGTCG
>NZ_JABWRV010000051.1:0-5719 GCF_014269105.1 Pseudomonas sp. SWRI77
CGACCCGTTCAGCACTCGCCCCGGCGCACGCCTGTACCGCACCGGCGACCTGGCGCGGCACCTGAGCGATGGCAATATCGAGTACCTGGGCCGCAACGACGACCAGGTGAAAATCCATGGCTTGCGCATCGAGCTGGGTGAAATCCAGGCCGGCCTGACGCGGATAGTGGGGATCAAGGAAGCCGTGGTGATCGCCCGCGAACAGCAGCTGCTCGCGTACTACACAGGCCAATTCCATCCGGTGGAGGCGCTGCGCTCGTCGTTGCTCGGGCACCTGCCGACGTTCATGGTGCCCGCGCTGTTCATACACCTGGAGGCGCTGCCGCTAAGCCCCAACGGCAAGCTCGACCGCAAGGCCTTGCCGCTGCCAGACGCCGAAGCCCTGCAACACCGTGAATACCAAGCCCCCGAAGGCGACACCGAGACCCTGCTGGCCACGATCTGGGCCGAACTGCTGGGCGTGGAGCGGGTAGGGCGCCACGACAACTTCTTCGAACTCGGCGGCCATTCCCTGGCCGCGATCCGGCTGGTCGACAAGATCACCAAGGCGGGTTTGCAAGTGGCCATCAACGATGTGTTCCAGCAGCCCAGCGTCGCCTTGCTGGCGGCGCGGCTGGGCAACCGGGATGCCGCGCCGCGTGGTGTGATCACGGTGCGGGCCAGCGGTACGCAGACGCCGCTGTTCCTGGTTCACGAATTCACCGGCCTGGACTTCTACTTCCCGGTGCTGGCCCAGCACCTGCCCGGTGACTTCGCTATCTACGGACTGCCCGGCGTACCGGGTGACCGCCCACAACCGCGCACCCTGGAGTGCCTGGCCCGCTACCACATCGAGCAGATGCGCAGCGTACAGCCGCAGGGGCCTTACCGCCTGGCCGGCTGGTCGTTCGGTGGGGTACTGGCCTTCGAGATCGCCAACCAGTTGCTGGGTGCGGACGAGCCAGTCGAGTTCCTGGGCTTGATCGACACTTATGTGCCGCGCCTGGCCGACCAGGGCAAGGCGCGCTGGGAGGGGCCGCGTGCACTGGAGCGGCAGTTGCTGGCCAACTGCAGCCTGTTCTGGCGCACGCAGGGCCCGGCAGGCGCCGACAAGCTGGCGCGGTTGCAGCACCTGGAAGCCGGGGAGACGGATTTTACCGCCCTGGTGGCCAGTTGCCGCGAACATCAGCTGCTGTATGGGCTGTGGGCGAGCATGACGGATGCGCAACTGCAGCACTACTTCACCCGCGAACTGGCGCACGGCCGAGCATTGGCGCATTACCGCCCTGCGCCGCTGAGTGTACCGGTGCACTTGCTGCGCGCCGAGCAGGGCAGCGATAGCCTGTCGGCCCTGGGCTGGGGCGAGACGCTGCCGACTCAGGCGCTGGTCGCCCTGGGCGTGCCGGGCGACCACCGCAGCGTGATGCAGGCGCCCCATGTGGCCGCGCTGGGGCAGGTGCTCGGGCAGGCGTTGGGCGCGGTGCCTAACGTCGAGGTGGCGGCTTATCAGCCGTTGGTAGCGATCCAGACCGGTCAGGCTGGGCAAGCGCCGGTGTTCTGCGTGCCGGGGGCCGGCGACAGCGTCACCAGCTTCATTGGCCTGGCCGACGCGCTGGGGCCGGACTGGCCGCTGTATGGCTTGCAGGCCCGCGGGCTGGATGGCTGCTCGGTGCCGCACAGCACGGTGGAAGCCGCTGCCGATTGCCATGTGCTGGCGATCGAGGCGCTGCACCCGCAGGGGCCGTTGAACCTGGTCGGGCATTCGTTCGGGGGCTGGGTGGCACATGCCATCGCCGCCAGGTTGCAAGCCAAGGGGCGGCAGGTGCGCTCATTGACGCTGATCGACAGCGAGGCCCCGGGCGAGGGTGGCACCTGTGGCCAGCCCTACACCTTCGGCGAAGCGTTGCAGCGGCTGATCGACGCGCTGCAGCTTTCCACTGGCAAAGCGCTGGGCATCGACCCAGGTGCATTTGCTGACGCCAGCGACGATCAACAGTTGAGCCAACTGCATGCGGCCATGGTCCGGGTCGGCTTGATGCCGGCACGGTCGCAGCCCGCTGCGCTGCACGGCACCGTGCGCACCTTCGCCACGGCATTGCGCACGGCCTACCGGCCAACGCTGGCCTACAGCGGCGCGGTCGGGCTGGTATTGGTGGACGACCCGGGCCTGGATGCCTTGGGCAATGCGCGCGAGCATGCCGCCATGCAGGCCGGCTGGCAGCAACTGATGCCGAAGCTGGCGCTGTGGCAGGGGCCGGGTGACCACTTCAGCATCCTCAAGGTGCCGGACGTGTTCAGCCTGGCAGCCTGGTGGCACGACGGGCAGGCGCTGCAGCACGGCAAAGTTACCCCGTAATGATCGGCCTCCCCGACCCCGCTGGGGTCGGGTTATGCGAATCCCGAGAGAAAGTGAGTGTTCATGGAAAAGTCCAGATTCCGCAAATTCGGCCTCGGCATCGCCGTGGCCCTGGTGGCCGGCATCACGCTGTATGCCATCCAGGCCCCGGCCAAGCCGCCGCAGTACATCACCGCCACGGTCGAGCGTGGCGATATCGAGAACGCCGTGCTGGCCACCGGCACGTTGGAGGGCATCAAGCAGGTGGACGTCGGTGCCCAGGTTTCGGGCCAGCTCAGGTCGCTGAAGGTCAAGCTGGGCGACAAGGTCAGCGAGGGCCAGTGGCTGGCCGAGATCGACCCGCTGGTGCTGCGCAACACCTTGCGCCAGGCCGAAGTCGACGAGGACAAGCTGCAGGCCGAACGGCGTTCGACCCTGGCCCAGCTCAAGCAGGCCCGGCGGGTGTATGAGCGTTATCGCGAACTGCAGGCCGACGAGTCGGTGTCGCGCCAGGACTTCGAGAATGCCGAGTCGGAGTACGAAGTGCAGCAGGCCGCCGTGCGCTCGCTCGATGCGCAGATCCAAAGTGCCCGGGTCGAAATCGACACCGCCAAGGTCAACCTGGGTTACACCCGTATCAATGCGCCGATCAACGGCCATGTGGTGGGCATCGTCACCCAGGAAGGGCAGACCGTGATCGCCAACCAACTGGCCCCGGTGCTGCTCAAACTGGCCGACCTCGACACCATGACCGTGAAGGCGCAGGTGTCCGAAGCCGATGTGATCCACATCAGCCCCGGCCAGCAGGTGTACTTCACTATCCTGGGCGAAGATAAACGCTACTACGCCAAGCTGCGCGGCACCGAGCCTGCCCCGCAGAACTACGCGCAAAGCGCCGACAACAGCGATGGCAGCGCCGCCAAACCCAATGGTGCGGTGTTCTACAACGCGCTGTTCGAAGTGCCGAACCCCGAGCATCGCCTGCGCATCTCGATGACGGCCCAGGTGCATATCGTCCTCGACACCGCCCAAGGGGTGCTGACCGTGCCGGTGGCAGCGCTGGGCGCACGCAATGGCGACGGCAGCTTCCCGGTGCGGGTGCTCGATGCCAAGGGCTTTGCCCAGGTGCGCAACGTGCAGGCGGGGATCAACAACAACGTCAAGGTGCAGGTGAAGGACGGCCTGGCCGAAGGTGATCGGGTGGTGATTGGTGAGCCGGTGTCCGGCGAAGCAGGGGCGTGAGCATGAACATGAATGTCGAGCTGAGCGCGCCCCTGGCCGTGGCCAACGGCAACGGCGAACCGTTATTGCGCCTGCAGGGCGTCAGCCGCAGCTTCCTGGCAGGCGACCGCGAGTTCCTGGCACTCAAGGGCATCGACCTGCAGATTCACAGTGGCGAGCTGGTGGCGATCATCGGCGCATCAGGCTCGGGCAAGTCGACCTTGATGAACATCCTCGGCTGCCTGGACAACGCCAGCAGCGGCAGCTACCAGGTTGGCGGGCAGGAGACCCGCACGCTGGGCGATGACGCCCTGGCAGCGCTGCGCCGCGACCACTTCGGTTTCATCTTCCAGCGCTACCACCTGCTGCCGCACCTGGATGCCCTGCACAACGTCGAGATCCCTGCGGTGTATGCCGGCACCCCACAAGGGCAGCGCCACGCGCGGGCACGTGAGTTGCTCACGCGTCTGGGCCTTGTAGGGCACCTGGGGCACCGCCCCAGCCAGCTTTCCGGGGGGCAGCAGCAGCGGGTAAGTATCTGCCGGGCGCTGATGAACGGCGGCCAGGTGATCCTCGCCGATGAGCCGACCGGTGCGCTGGACACTGCCAGCGGTAAAGAGGTGATGAACATCCTGCTGGAGCTGCATGCGGCCGGGCACACGGTGATCCTGGTCACCCACGACCCCAAGGTCGCCGCCCATGCCGAACGGATCATCGAGGTCAGCGACGGGCAGATTGTCAGCGACCGGCGCACCGGCACGGCGGCCGTGCCCACCCCGGCCGCGGAGTCGCCACGGGCCGTCGAACCTGCCCGGCGCCTGGTGGCCAGCCTGGGGATGTTCCGCGAGGTCTTCAAGATGGCCTGGATCGCCTTGATCTCGCACCGCATGCGCACCTTGCTGACCATGCTCGGGATCGTCATCGGCATCACTTCGGTGGTGTCCATCTCGGCCATCGGCGAGGGCGCCAAGGGCTATGTGCTCAAGGACATCCAGGCGATCGGCAGCAACACCATCGATATTTATTCGGGCAGCAACTTCGGTGATAGCCGGGCCAAGACCATCGAGACCCTGGTGCCGGCCGACGTGACCGCGCTCAACGCGCTGTACTACGTTGACAGTGCCACCCCGGTGATCGGCCAGAGCACCTTGGTGCGCTACCGCAACCTGGACGTCGACGTGCAGCTCAATGGCGTCAGCGAACACTACTTCCAGGTGCGCAACATACCTCTGGCTGCAGGCATCGTGTTCAGTGCCGACGACGCCCGGCGCCAGGCCCAGGTGGTGGTGATCGACCACAACACCCGCAAGCGGCTGTTCGGCCCCCATGTCGACCCGCTCGGGCAGGTGATCCTGGTAGGCAACCTGCCGTGCACGGTGATCGGCGTCACGGCCGAGAACAAGAACCTGTTCGTCGCCAGCAACCAGCTGAACATCTGGGTGCCCTACGAGACCGCCGCTGGCCGCGTACTCGGCCAGCGCCATCTGGACAGCATCAGCGTGCGTATCAAGGACGGCGTGCCGAGCAAGCGGGTGGAGGAGGAGGTGACCAAGCTGATGCTGCAACGGCACGGCACCAAGGACTTCTTTACCAACAACCTCGACAGCATCATGCAGACGGTGCAGAAGACCAGCCGCTCGCTGACCTTGCTGCTGTCGCTGATTGCCGTGATCTCGCTGGTGGTCGGGGGTATCGGGGTGATGAACATCATGCTGGTGTCGGTGACCGAACGCACCCGGGAAATCGGTATTCGCATGGCGGTGGGGGCGCGGCAGTCGGATATCCGCCAGCAGTTTCTGGTAGAGGCGGTGATGGTCTGCCTGTTTGGCGGGGTGGTTGGCATTGGTTTGTCGTACGGGATCGGCTATCTGTTCGAGTTGTTCGTCAAGCAGTGGGAGATGGTGTTCTCGCCAGCCTCGATCGTGATGGCGTTTGCCTGTTCGACCTTGATTGGCGTGTTGTTCGGGTTTGTGCCGGCGCGCAATGCTGCGCGGCTTGATCCGATCGAGGCGTTGGCGCGGGATTGAGTTTTGCCTTGTCCGGCCTCTTCACGGGGCAAGCCCGCTCCCACAGAGTGGACTGCCCCCAAGAAGTTGGACAAAAAATCCAACCCTTGGGGGGACCGATGGGCAAATACACAGAGCAGTTCAAACTCACAGCCATCTCAGCCTACCTAGATGGTAG
>NZ_JABWRV010000052.1:0-5482 GCF_014269105.1 Pseudomonas sp. SWRI77
CTTCGTCACCGTTACTGCGCCTGACAACGTCTACACCGGTACCAACGACCCAGTGATCAAGTCGATCGCTTCGGTTGATGGCGCTGATGTCGGTCAGTTCGAGAACTTGGTTCTGGACAAAACCCCAGTCAGCACCTCTGTCACCGACGAGCCAGGTACTCCGGGCAACGAAGGCGATCTGGTCAAGGTCACCATCACGGCCGATCAGGTTTCGGTCGCAGAGAACGTGAAGCCGACCTTCACCGTCCACATCAATACCGCCCTGGCCCACGACCTGGTCGTGACCCTGAGCAACAACGCCACCGTTACCATCAAGGCCGGTGAAACCAGCGCGCCGTACAGCCACGATGCACAGGGCGACGACGTCTACAAAGATGCTGGTGAGATCAGTCTGGGTATCAAGTCCGCCGTCGATGTCGATGGCCGTGCCTTCGAGAACTTGCAGCTGGGCGACGCGGCGTCGGTCAAAGTCACCGACACCACCGACGATGTCATTGCCAAACTGACTGCTACCCCTTCGGTGACCGAAGGTGGCGAGATCACCTACACCGTCACCCTGACCAACAAAGACGGTCTGCCGATCGACAACCACGCGCCGTTGTACTTCACCCTGAGTGACGGCAAGACGGTCATCACTGTGCCGGCCAACAGCACCTCGGGCTTCGTCACCGTTACCGCGCCTGACAACGTTTACGTTGGGACCAACGCGCCGGTAGAGCAGAGCCTGCAAGCAGTCAGCGGCGCTGATGCTTGGAAGTTCGAAAACCTCGTTCTGGATAAGACGCCGGTCAGCACTACTGTGACCGACGAGCCGGGCACCCCAGGCAACGAAGGCGACGTGGTCAAAGTCACCATCACTGCTGACCAGGTCTCGGTTGCCGAGAACGTCAAACCGACCTTCACCGTCCACATCAACACCGCGTTGGCGCACGACTTGGTCGTGACCCTGAGCAACAACGCTCAGGTCACCATCAAGGCTGGTGAGACTTCGAGCGAGCCTTACACCCACGATGCGCAGGGCGACGACGTCTATAAGGACGCCGGCGAAATCAGTCTGGGTATCAAATCGGCAGTAGACATCGATGGTCGCGCCTTCGAGAACCTGCAACTGGGCGACGCGGCGTCGGTCAAAGTCACCGACACCACCGACGATGTCATCGCCAAGCTGACCGCTACCCCTTCGGTTACCGAAGGTGGCGAGATCACCTACACCGTCACCCTGACCAACAAAGACGGTCTGCCGATCGATAACCACGCGCCGTTGTACTTCACCCTGAGTGACGGCAAGACGGTCATCACTGTGCCGGCCAACAGCACCTCGGGCTTCGTCACCGTTACCGCGCCTGACAACGTTTACGTTGGGACCAACGCGCCGGTAGAGCAGAGCCTGCAAGCAGTCAGCGGCGCTGATGCTTGGAAGTTCGAAAACCTGGTTCTGGACAAGACCCCGGTCAGCACTACGGTCACCGACGAGCCGGGTACACCAGGCAACGAAGGTGATGTGGTCAAGGTCACTATCACCGCAGACCAAGTCTCGGTTGCGGAAAACGTCAAACCGACCTTCACTGTTCACATCAACACCGCCCTGGCGCACGATCTGGTCGTGACCCTGAGCAACAATGCTCAGGTCACCATCAAGGCCGGTGAAACCAGCAGCGAACCTTACACCCACGACGCGCAGGGCGACGACGTCTACAAAGACGCCGGTGAAATCGGCCTGGGTATCAAATCGGCGGTCGATGTTGACGGTCGGACCTTTGAAAACCTGCAGCTGGGCGAGGCGGCGTCGGTCAAAGTCACCGACACCACCGACGATGTCATCGCCAAGCTGACCGCTACCCCTTCGGTGACCGAAGGTGGCGAGATCACCTACACCGTCACCCTGACCAACAAAGACGGTCTGCCGATCGACAACCACGCGCCGTTGTACTTCACCCTGAGTGACGGCAAGACGGTCATCACTGTGCCGGCCAACAGCACCTCGGGCTTCGTCACCGTTACCGCGCCTGACAACGTTTACGTTGGGACCAACGCGCCGGTAGAGCAGAGCCTGCAAGCAGTCAGCGGCGCTGATGCTTGGAAGTTCGAAAACCTGGTTCTGGACAAGACGCCAGTCAGCACTACGGTCACTGACGAGCCAGGTACTCCGGGCAACGAGGGCGACCTGGTCAAGGTCACCATCACCGCCGACCAGGTTTCGGTCGCAGAGAACGTGAAGCCGACCTTCACCGTCCACATCAATACCGCCCTGGCCCACGACCTGGTCGTGACCCTGAGCAACAATGCTCAGGTCACCATCAAGGCGGGCGAAACCAGCGCACCGTACGCTCACGACGCGCAGGGCGACGACGTTTACAAAGATGCCGGTGAGATCAACCTGGGTATCAAGTCGGCAGCCGACATCGATGGCCGTGCCTTCGAGAACCTGCAACTGGGTGATGCCGCGTCGGTCAAAGTGACTGACACCACTGACGACGTAGTGGCCAAGCTGACTGCAACACCTTCGGTCACCGAAGGTGGTGCGATCACTTACACCGTCACCTTGACCAACAAAGACGGTCTGCCGATCGATAAACACTCGGCGCTGACCTTCACGCTGAGCGATGGGACAACCGTCATTACCGTGCCGGCCAACAGCACTGTTGGCACCGTCACTGTCACTGCTCCGGACAACAACTACGTCGGTGCGAACGACCCAGTGATCAAATCGATCGCTTCGGTTGATGGCGCCGATGTCGGTCAGTTCGAGAACCTGGTTCTGGACAAAACCCCAGTCAGCACCGCTGTCACCGACGAGCCAGGTACTCCGGGCAACGAAGGCGACCTGGTCAAGGTCACTATCACCGCTGACCAGGTCTCGGTTGCCGAGAACGTGAAGCCGACCTTCACCGTCCACATCAACACCGCGCTGGCGCACGACCTGGTCGTGACCCTGAGCAACAACGCCACCGTCACCATCAAGGCGGGCGAAACCAGCGCGCCGTATAGCCACGACGCGCAGGGCGACGACGTCTACAAAGATGCCGGTGAGATCAACTTGGGCATCAAGTCCGCCGTCGATGTAGACGGTCGTGCCTTCGAAAACCTGCAGTTGGGCGATGCGGCGTCGGTCAAAGTCACCGATACCACCGACGACGTGGTTGCCAAACTGACCGCTACCCCTTCGGTCACCGAAGGCGGTGCAATCACTTACACCATCACGCTGACCAACAAAGACGGTCTGCCGATCGATAAACATTCGGCGCTGACCTTCACGCTGAGCGACGGCACCACGGTCATCACCGTGCCGGCCAATGGCACCTCGGGCTTCGTGACTGTCACTGCTCCGGACAACGTTTACACCGGCACCAACGACCCAGTAATCAAGTCGATCGCTTCGGTTGATGGCGCCGATGTTGGCAAGTTCGAAAACCTGGTCCTGGACAAGACCCCAGTCAGCACCGCTGTCACCGACGAGCCAGGTACTCCGGGCAACGAAGGTGATCTGGTCAAGGTCACTATCACCGCTGACCAAGTCTCGGTTGCCGAGAACGTGAAGCCGACCTTCACCGTTCACATCAACACCGCGCTGGCGCACGACCTGGTCGTGACCCTGAGCAACAATGCCACGGTTACCATCAAGGCCGGTGAAACCAGCGCGCCGTACGCTCACGACGCGCAGGGCGACGACGTTTACAAAGATGCCGGTGAGATCAACTTGGGCATCAAGTCCGCCGTCGATGTAGACGGTCGTGCCTTCGAAAACCTGCAGTTGGGCGATGCGGCGTCGGTCAAAGTCACCGATACCACCGACGACGTGGTTGCCAAACTGACCGCTACCCCTTCGGTGACCGAAGGCGGTGCAATCACTTACACCATCACGCTGACCAACAAAGACGGTCTGCCGATCGATAAACACTCGGCGCTGACCTTCACGCTGAGCGACGGCACCACCGTCATCACCGTCCCGGCCAACAGCACCAGCGGTTTCGTCACCGTTACCGCGCCGGACAACGTTTACACCGGTACCAACGACCCAGTGATCAAGTCGATCGCTTCGGTTGATGGCGCCGATGTTGGCAAGTTCGAGAACCTGGTTCTGGATAAGACGCCGGTCAGCACTGCTGTTACCGACGAGCCGGGTACTCCAGGCAGCGAAGGCGATCTGGTCAAAGTTACCATTACTGCCGACCAGATTTCGGTCGCGGAAAACGTTAAACCGACCTTCACCGTTCACATCAACGCTGCCCTGGACCACGACCTTGTCGTGACCCTGAGCAACAACGAAGTTGTGACCATCAAGGCCGGCGAAACCAGTGCGCCGTACAGCCATGCTGCGCAAGGCGACGACGTCTATAAGGACGCCGGTGAAATCAGCCTGGGTATCAAGTCCGCCGTCGATGTCGACGGCCGTGCCTTCGAGAACCTGCAGCTGGGCGATGCGGCGTCGGTCAAAGTGACTGACACCACTGACGACGTAGTGGCCAAGCTGACCGCTACTCCTTCGGTCACCGAAGGTGGTGCGATCACTTACACCGTCACCCTGACCAACAAAGACGGTCTGCCGATCGATAAACATTCGGCGCTGACCTTCACCCTGAGCGACGGCACCACGGTCATTACTGTGCCGGCCAACAGCACCTCGGGCTTCGTGACTGTCACTGCTCCGGACAACGTTTACACCGGCACCAACGACCCAGTAATCAAGTCGATCGCTTCGGTTGATGGCGCTGATGTTGGCAAGTTCGAGAACCTGGTTCTGGATAAGACGCCGGTCAGCACTGCTGTTACCGACGAGCCGGGTACTCCAGGCAGCGAAGGCGATCTGGTCAAAGTCACCATTACTGCCGACCAGATTTCGGTCGCGGAAAACGTTAAACCGACCTTCACCGTTCACATCAACGCTGCCCTGGACCACGACCTTGTCGTGACCCTGAGCAACAACGAAGTTGTGACCATCAAGGCCGGCGAAACCAGTGCGCCGTACAGCCATGCTGCGCAAGGCGACGACGTCTATAAGGACGCCGGTGAAATCAGCCTGGGTATCAAGTCCGCCGTCGATGTCGACGGCCGTGCCTTCGAGAACCTGCAGCTGGGCGATGCGGCGTCGGTCAAAGTGACTGACACCACTGACGACGTAGTGGCCAAGCTGACCGCTACTCCTTCGGTCACCGAAGGTGGTGCGATCACTTACACCGTCACCCTGACCAACAAAGACGGTCTGCCGATCGATAAACATTCGGCGCTGACCTTCACCCTGAGCGACGGCACCACGGTCATTACTGTGCCGGCCAACAGCACCTCGGGCTTCGTGACTGTCACTGCTCCGGACAACGTTTACACCGGCACCAACGACCCAGTAATCAAGTCGATCGCTTCGGTTGATGGCGCTGATGTTGGCAAGTTCGAGAACCTGGTTCTGGATAAGACGCCGGTCAGCACTGCTGTTACCGACGAGCCTGGCTCGGGCACCCCAGGCACTGGCAACGGTGGCGACCTGGTC
>NZ_JABWRV010000053.1:0-4548 GCF_014269105.1 Pseudomonas sp. SWRI77
CGACTTTGCTGTCGGGACGCATCATGGCGGACTGGCTCCAGAAAGAAATCGGGAGCGCAGCATCGGGCTTCAGGTAGTCGCTTGGAATGTGGGCTTCATGGAGCGGACACGCTCCACTGATGCCCTTTCTCCTTACTCGTGCCCATATTTCTCACTCGTGCCCACTCACAGGGACGGGCACGAGTGGAGAAAATGGGCACGAGTAAGACTTGCACCCATCCAACGCTCGCTGTATCGTCCGGTTGTCGCTGCAAATTCAGCGACCGGGTTTGGCGACCCGTACAAATCAAGGCGCATAAGCGCCCCAACTGAATCTGGCGCTTTTTTTGTTCCCAGCATTCGGCTTTATGGTGGCTGTGCGCGGGAGACCTTCGGGTCTGCCGGGTTCCTTGATTCCCGGTTCGCCAACCTGCGTACAGCTGCCACCCTAAATCGTTTGGCGACGATCCGTGGCAGCTCCCCAAATCAAGGAGCTACAACCATGACTGCCCTCATTCCGTCCAAAATCCGCGCCCTTGCCCATCGAAAGATGGCCCTCAGCGCCCTCCGCGCAAACTCGTCCCTGTCCGTCCGCTTGAAGCGCTACAACCATCACATGGATCAAGCCCGCGCCCTGGAAGCCCAAGGAGGTGAGCAATGATCCGTGGTCCGAAGCAAACAGTGCTGGAGCCGGCCGTTCTCGCCGATTTCGAATGCCATCACCAAAACCAGGCTAGGGAGGCGTTCAAAAAGCTCGAATGTATCCTTACGGCGATGATTATCCCGGCTCTTGGTCAGCAGCATCCGATCTCGAAAGACCTTTACGCGCAGCTCGATAACGTCAAACTCGGCTCGCAGAACTTTTGCTGGCGGCACCGGTATGTCGGCTATAGCTACAGCGCGAACGAAGTCGGGGGTGTGCAATGAGCTACTGGAACGATCTCCTACCACGCCACGAAGCGCTAAAGAACATGACTCCCGGTCAGCTTAAAGCGACAGAGCAGGCGACTGAAAGCTGTGTGTCGGTACTCGCGCATGGGATATCAGGCATAGGCCACCTGCTGGCTTGTACAGCATCGAACGACGACACCGGCCTGAACCCTGGGGCAGTAACTGATATAGGCTGGCTTCTCGAAAGCCTAGGCAATCTCGTTGCTAACTTGTCTGACACAAGCGCTGCAGCAACTCTCCATTTGTCCGAAGTCAAACCCGGAGCATAACCATGAACATCCAAAACGGTGCACATGCGCCGATGGGATCGGCTTGCCTGGATAAAGTGCTTAACCGATTAGACAAAGTTAAGTCTGCTGGCGCCGACAAGTGGAAAGCCTGCTGCCCCGCACACAATGACAAGCACCCCAGTTTGGCAATTAGCGAAACTTCGGACGGTGTCGTCTTGCTCAAATGCTGGGCCGGCTGCACAACAAAAGAGATTGTCTCGGCAATTGGTCTGGATTTGCGAGACTTGTTTCCCGGCGATAAAAAACCGAGGCGCGGCCCAAGTAAGGCGGCAATTGAACATGAGCGCATGGTTTATCGGATCGGCCACCCTCTCCAGCGACAAGGGAAGTTGGAGGGTGACGACCTGGCGCGCTTCAACCTCGCCAAGCTGCGCCTGGGGGTCAAATGACTACAGATCGCTTTGCACAAGAATGGACCGAGCCTCTTAGCCCCATCAATCGTGAAAACGTAACCCCCCTATGGCGCGTCAATGCGGTTAAGGCGTCGACAATCAAGGCCGTTCCCATCCGCTGGCTGTGGCCTGGCTGGCTGGCCAAAGGAAAGCTGCACATCCTCGCCGGCGCTGGCGGTACCGGGAAGACCACGCTGCTGATCGGTCTGATCGCCACCATCACCACTGGTGGACGCTGGCCCGATGGCAGCCGCTGTAGCGAGCCGGGTAATGCACTCATCTGGTCGAGTGAGGATGATCCAGCCGATACGCTGATCCCTCGCTTGACCGCTGCTGGCGCTGACATGAGCCGCGTCTACATCATCCAGGGGCTCACGAACGCTAGGGGCGACGCCGATCCATTCGACCCAGCCAACGACATTGTCCGTTTGCGTGAAACGGCCAGCGAGATTGGCGGTGTATCGCTTCTGATGCTCGACCCCATCGTCAGCGCAGTGAAGGGTGACATGCACAAGGCCAATGATGTGCGTCGGGCGCTGCAAGGCGTGGTGGACTTCGCCGAGCAGAACCTTTGCGCCGTGGTGGGAATTTCCCACTTCGCCAAGGGTGGTGCTGGCTCGTCGCCTGCTGATCGAGTTATTGGCTCGCAAGCGTTCTCGGCGCTGGCGCGCACGGTACTGGTAGCTGCCAAGCAGGAAGACTCCGACCAACGCGTGCTGGCGCGAGCGAAGTCGAACATCGGCGCTGACGAGGGAGGGGTCTCCTACACCATCGAGCCATGCGACATCGGAGATGGGATCGAAGCCACTCGCGTGGTGTGGGGCGCAGCCATCGAAGGTAGTGCCCGGGAGATCCTCGGAGAAGCGGAGGCATCCAGTGATGAGGAGGCACAAGACCTGGATGATCCCAGCGATTGCCTATATCGGATCTTGAAGGACAACCCGCTCGAAAGTAATGAAGCAAAAGCCCTGATGAGGCGCAATGGCTACACCGAAAAACAGATTCGCCGAGCCAGGGAAAAGCTGTCTGTTGTCACCGCCAGAACCGGCAATAAAAAGGATGTGAAGTCGTTCTGGTCATTACCCCAAGCGGGTGGCTCATTCGCGCCCTTTCAACCACTCGTGCCCTCAGAATCCTACTCGTGCCCATCCTCTGGCGTGGGCACGAGTAAGGAAGATGGGCACGAGTGGGAAAATCAGCAGGAAGATCCGCCTCCGGGTGGCGCGCCGCTTCCATCGCTGGATGATGACGCGGAGGACCTGTGATGGCCGCGCTCGACTACCTGCTGGAACGTGGATTTTCCGCAAAGAAGCAAGGTATGCGGGTGCGGATTTCCCCCGCCTCAAAGCTCACCGACGATGTGCGCAAGTACGTCAAAGCCAACCGGCTGGCGCTGCTGGCCGAGCTGGCAGCGAACGATGGCCTGGAGCGCCGCTGCAATTGGACGGTGCTGGTGCCGGGGTGCCGGCCGTTCACCATGATCAGCGAGCCGATCACCCGCGACGAGGCCTTGGCTGATGTTCGTGTGCGCTGGCCAGGTGCAGAGGTGGGGCCATGATCGATCGCAGATACCTCGGCCACCCCTCGTCGAGCGCTTGGCGAAGTGGGACTTCCTCACACCGGCAGGCGGAACAGAGTGGTTTGGGCAGTCAACGAATGCCCCCTACAACACGGACTTATTTCCGGCCTTGCTCGGATTTATTTCCGAGGCGGTTGCTTTCCCTCGAATGCCCGGTCAAAGCGGGAAATCCCGCATCGAGAAAATACGGGATTTTCCCACCTTATCAGCCGGCCTGGCCGGTCAGCCACTGTGTAGAAAACGCCACAGTGTGTTGCTTTCTACACAGTGGCGGAATGATCCGAATCGGCTCATTTGGTCTGATTCGGATCATCTGGCCTCGTTCGGTGAAACGACACCCTCATATTGAGGAGCAAGCATGACAACCAAACACATCACCCTGACTGACAGCGAGATACGCAAGCAAGCCGGCCAGCCGGTGCGCCAGTTGCGTGACCCGCGTTACCCCGAGCTGCGATTCCGCTATTCCACCGTCGACCGCACACGGGGTGCCTGGCACGTTGTTGTCAGGGGCAAATGGGGCAAGGCCGGCGACTTCCCCAGCTTGACCACCAAGGCCATGCTGACCGCGCTGCCGGCCATCCTGGGGCGCCGTGCCGCAGACGCCGAGGCCACCTCGCTGACCAGCACCTGGAGCCGTACTGGAGAGCTGCTGGACTGGTATCTGGATCGTATGCTGCGCGACCGCAACTTGTCGGCCAAGCGCAAGGCCGGCGCGAAGTCGGCCATCACCTGCCACCTTGCGCCACGGCTGCATGACTTGCCGCTGGCCGAGGTGAGCAAGGCCACGCTCGATCAACGCCTGATGTGGCCACTGCAAGAGCGTTATGCCCTGTCGTTCGTGCGCCTGGTGTTCAACGTGCTGGCGGTGGCCATGCGCAAGGCACACCGGCTTGGGATGATCGAGCAGAATCCCATGAGTGCACTGCGCTTCGGGGATTTCGTTGGGGTGCGGATCAAGCCCAAGTCGTCACGGCTGCGGGAGCGAGACTTGCCCGATCTGCTGGCCAAGCTGGCAGGCTGGAGCGAGGCGCGGCCTGGTAATGCGCTGCTGGCGCTGATGATGCTGTGCCACGGTACCCGCCTGGGTGAGACGCGCAGCGCGCTGTGGCGCAACGTCGATCTGCAGGCCGGCCAGTGGTTCATCCCAGCTGACGACACCAAGACGAAGCAGAACCACACCCTGCCGCTCACCCGCCAGGCTTGTGCACTGCTGAGCCGCTATCAGGCCCAACAGGCCGCCCAGGGCTATCACGGTGCCTACCTGTTCCCAGCCAGCCGGCGCGGGCCACTGAGCGCAACCGCAGCGAGCCTGGTGTTTGCCGAACTGAGTGACCGCCAGTGGACCAGCCACGAC
>NZ_JABWRV010000054.1:0-3277 GCF_014269105.1 Pseudomonas sp. SWRI77
AGACGGTCTGCCGATCGATAAACATTCGGCGCTGACCTTCACGCTGAGCGACGGCACCACCGTCATCACCGTCCCGGCCAACAGCACCAGCGGTTTCGTCACCGTGACTGCTCCGGACAACGTCTACACCGGCACCAATGACCCGGTGATCAAATCGATCGCCAGCGTCGACGGTGCCGACGTCGGCAAGTTCGAGAACCTGGTCCTGGACAAGACCCCGGTCAGCACTGCTGTCACCGACGAGCCGGGTACTCCAGGCAACGAAGGCGCTCTGGTCAAGGTCACCATCACCGCCGATCAGGTCTCGGTCGCAGAGAACGTGAAGCCGACCTTCACCGTCCACATCAATACCGCTCTGGACCACGACCTTGTCGTGACCCTGAGCAACAACGAAGTTGTGACCATCAAGGCTGGCGAAACCAGCGCGCCGTACAGCCATGCTGCGCAAGGCGACGACGTCTATAAGGACGCCGGTGAAATCAGCCTGGGTATCAAGTCCGCCGTCGATGTCGACGGTCGCGCCTTCGAGAACCTGCAGTTGGGCGACGCCGCGTCGGTCAAAGTCACTGACACTACCGATGACGTGGTGGCCAAACTGACTGCAACGCCTTCGGTCACCGAAGGTGGTGCGATCACCTACACCGTCACCTTGACCAACAAAGACGGTCTGCCGATCGATAAACATTCGGCGCTGACCTTCACCCTGAGCGACGGCACCACGGTCATTACTGTACCGGCTAACAGCACCAGCGGTTTCGTCACCGTGACCGCGCCGGACAACGTCTACACCGGCACCAACGACCCAGTAATCAAGTCGATCGCTTCGGTTGATGGCGCCGATGTTGGCAAGTTCGAGAACCTGGTTCTGGATAAGACGCCGGTCAGCACTGCTGTTACCGACGAGCCTGGCTCGGGCACCCCAGGCACTGGCAACGGTGGCGACCTGGTCAAGGTCACCATCACTGCCGACCAGGTCTCGGTCGCTGAAAACGTTAAACCGACCTTCACCGTTCACATCAACGCTGCCCTGGACCACGACCTTGTCGTGACCCTGAGCAACAACGAAGTTGTGACCATCAAGGCTGGCGAAACCAGCGCGCCGTACAGCCACGCTGCACAGGGCGACGACGTCTACAAAGACGCCGGCGAAATCAGCCTGGGCATCAAGTCGGCAGCAGACATCGACGGCCGTGCCTTCGAGAACCTGCAGCTCGGCGATGCGGCGTCGGTCAAAGTCACTGACACCACCGACGACGTGGTGGCCAAGCTGACTGCAACGCCTTCGGTCACCGAAGGTGGTGCGATCACCTACACCATCACCCTGACCAACAAAGACGGTCTGCCGATCGATAAACACTCGGCCCTGACCTTCACCCTGAGCGACGGCACCACCGTCATTACTGTGCCGGCCAACAGCACCTCGGGCTTCGTCACCGTTACTGCGCCTGACAACGTCTACACCGGCACCAACGACCCAGTAATCAAGTCGATCGCTTCGGTTGATGGCGCTGATGTTGGCAAGTTCGAAAACCTGGTCCTGGACAAGACCCCGGTCAGCACCGCTGTCACCGACGAGCCAGGCTCTGGCACTCCAGGCACTGGCAACGGTGGCGACCTGGTCAAGGTCACCATCACTGCCGACCAGGTCTCGGTCGCTGAAAACGTTAAACCGACCTTCACCGTTCACATCAACGCTGCCCTGGACCACGACCTTGTCGTGACCCTGAGCAACAACGAAGTTGTGACCATCAAGGCTGGCGAAACCAGCGCGCCGTACAGCCACGCTGCACAGGGCGACGACGTCTATAAGGACGCCGGTGAAATCAGCCTGGGCATCAAGTCCGCCGTCGATGTCGACGGTCGTGCTTTCGAGAACCTGCAGCTGGGCGACGCCGCGTCGGTCAAAGTCACCGACACCACCGACGACGTGGTGGCCAAGCTGACCGCTACTCCTTCGGTCACCGAAGGTGGTGCGATCACTTACACCGTCACGCTGACCAACAAAGACGGTCTGCCGATCGACAAGCACTCGGCGCTGACCTTCACCCTGAGCGATGGCACCACCGTGATCACCGTGCCGGCCAATGGCACTTCGGGCTTCGTGACTGTCACTGCTCCGGACAACGTTTACACCGGTACCAATGACCCGGTGATCAAGTCCATCGCCAGCGTCGACGGCGCTGATGTTGGCAAGTTCGAGAACCTGGTCCTGGACAAGACCCCGGTCAACACCACTGTGACCGACGAGCCTGGCTCGGGCACCCCAGGCACTGGCAACGGTGGCGACCTGGTCAAGGTCACCATTACTGCCGACCAGGTTTCGGTCGCGGAAAACGTTAAACCGACCTTCACCGTTCACATCAACGCTGCCCTGGACCACGACCTTGTCGTGACCCTGAGCAACAACGAAGTTGTGACCATCAAGGCTGGCGAAACCAGCGCACCGTACAGCCACGCTGCACAGGGCGACGACGTCTACAAAGACGCCGGCGAAATCAGCCTGGGTATCAAGTCCGCCGTCGATGTCGACGGTCGTGCCTTTGAAAACCTGCAGTTGGGCGACGCGGCGTCGGTCAAAGTCACCGACACCACCGACGACGTGGTGGCCAAGCTGACCGCTACTCCTTCGGTCACCGAAGGTGGTGCGATCACCTACACCATCACGCTGACCAACAAAGACGGTCTGCCGATCGACAAGCACTCGGCCCTGACTTTCACCCTGAGCGACGGCACCACGGTCATCACCGTGCCAGCCAACAGCACCTCGGGCTTCGTGACTGTCACTGCTCCGGACAACGTTTACACCGGTACCAATGACCCGGTGATCAAGTCCATTGCCAGCGTCGACGGCGCTGATGTTGGCAAGTTCGAGAACCTGGTTTTGGACAAGACGCCGGTCAGCACCGCTGTCACCGACGAGCCAGGTACTCCGGGCAACGAAGGCGACCTGGTCAAGGTCACCATCACCGCCGATCAGGTCTCGGTCGCAGAGAACGTGAAGCCGACCTTCACCGTGCACATCAACGCTGCCCTGGACCACGACCTTGTCGTGACCCTGAGCAACAATGAAGTTGTGACCATCAAGGCTGGCGAAACCAGCGC
This sequence comes from Pseudomonas sp. SWRI77, assembly GCF_014269105.1. NCBI lineage: Bacteria > Pseudomonadati > Pseudomonadota > Gammaproteobacteria > Pseudomonadales > Pseudomonadaceae > Pseudomonas > Pseudomonas sp. SWRI77. Next base: position 3,103 of record NZ_JABWRV010000054.1, read on the forward strand.
GCCGTACAGCCATGCTGCGCAAGGCGACGACGTCTACAAAGATGCCGGTGAAATCAGCCTGGGCATCAAGTCGGCAGCAGACATCGACGGCCGTGCCTTCGAAAATCTGCAGCTGGGCGATGCGGCGTCGGTCAAAGTGACTGACACCACTGACGACGTAGTGGCCAAACTGACT
>NZ_JABWRV010000055.1:0-3234 GCF_014269105.1 Pseudomonas sp. SWRI77
TGAGCAGCATGCGAATTTTCGGCGAATGTCGTCTTCACAGTATAACCAGATTGCTTGGGGTTATATGGTCAAGTGAAGAAGCGCATACGGTGGATGCCTTGGCAGTCAGAGGCGATGAAAGACGTGGTAGCCTGCGATAAGCTTTGGGGAGTCGGCAAACAGACTGTGATCCAGAGATCTCTGAATGGGGGAACCCACTCAGCATAAGCTGAGTATCTTGTACTGAATACATAGGTGCAAGAGGCGAACCAGGGGAACTGAAACATCTAAGTACCCTGAGGAAAAGAAATCAACCGAGATTCCCTTAGTAGTGGCGAGCGAACGGGGACCAGCCCTTAAGTTGGTTTGAGATTAGTGGAACGCTCTGGAAAGTGCGGCCATAGTGGGTGATAGCCCCGTACACGAAAATCTCTTATCAATGAAATCGAGTAGGACGGAGCACGAGAAACTTTGTCTGAATATGGGGGGACCATCCTCCAAGGCTAAATACTACTGACTGACCGATAGTGAACTAGTACCGTGAGGGAAAGGCGAAAAGAACCCCGGAGAGGGGAGTGAAATAGATCCTGAAACCGTATGCGTACAAGCAGTGGGAGCCTACTTGTTAGGTGACTGCGTACCTTTTGTATAATGGGTCAGCGACTTATATTCAGTGGCGAGCTTAACCGAATAGGGGAGGCGTAGCGAAAGCGAGTCTTAATAGGGCGTTTAGTCGCTGGGTATAGACCCGAAACCGGGCGATCTATCCATGGGCAGGTTGAAGGTTAGGTAACACTGACTGGAGGACCGAACCGACTACCGTTGAAAAGTTAGCGGATGACCTGTGGATCGGAGTGAAAGGCTAATCAAGCTCGGAGATAGCTGGTTCTCCTCGAAAGCTATTTAGGTAGCGCCTCATGTATCACTGTAGGGGGTAGAGCACTGTTTCGGCTAGGGGGTCATCCCGACTTACCAAACCGATGCAAACTCCGAATACCTACAAGTGCCGAGCATGGGAGACACACGGCGGGTGCTAACGTCCGTCGTGAAAAGGGAAACAACCCAGACCGTCAGCTAAGGTCCCAAAGTCATGGTTAAGTGGGAAACGATGTGGGAAGGCTTAGACAGCTAGGAGGTTGGCTTAGAAGCAGCCACCCTTTAAAGAAAGCGTAATAGCTCACTAGTCGAGTCGGCCTGCGCGGAAGATGTAACGGGGCTCAAACCATGCACCGAAGCTACGGGTATCATCTTATGATGATGCGGTAGAGGAGCGTTCTGTAAGCCTGTGAAGGTGAGTTGAGAAGCTTGCTGGAGGTATCAGAAGTGCGAATGCTGACATGAGTAACGACAATGGGAGTGAAAAACTCCCACGCCGAAAGACCAAGGTTTCCTGCGCAACGTTAATCGACGCAGGGTTAGTCGGTCCCTAAGGCGAGGCTGAAAAGCGTAGTCGATGGAAAACAGGTTAATATTCCTGTACTTGCAGTTATTGCGATGGAGGGACGGAGAAGGCTAGGCCAGCTTGGCGTTGGTTGTCCAAGTTTAAGGTGGTAGGCTGAAATCTTAGGCAAATCCGGGATTTCAAGGCCGAGAGCTGATGACGAGTTGCCTTTAGGCGACGAAGTGGTTGATGCCATGCTTCCAAGAAAAGCTCCTAAGCTTCAGATAACTGGGAACCGTACCCCAAACCGACACAGGTGGTTAGGTAGAGAATACCAAGGCGCTTGAGAGAACTCGGGTGAAGGAACTAGGCAAAATGGCACCGTAACTTCGGGAGAAGGTGCGCCGGCGAGGGTTAAGGACTTGCTCCGTAAGCCCATGCCGGTCGAAGATACCAGGCCGCTGCGACTGTTTATTAAAAACACAGCACTCTGCAAACACGAAAGTGGACGTATAGGGTGTGACGCCTGCCCGGTGCCGGAAGGTTAATTGATGGGGTTAGCGCAAGCGAAGCTCTTGATCGAAGCCCCGGTAAACGGCGGCCGTAACTATAACGGTCCTAAGGTAGCGAAATTCCTTGTCGGGTAAGTTCCGACCTGCACGAATGGCGTAACGATGGCGGCGCTGTCTCCACCCGAGACTCAGTGAAATTGAAATCGCTGTGAAGATGCAGTGTATCCGCGGCTAGACGGAAAGACCCCGTGAACCTTTACTATAGCTTTGCACTGGACTTTGAATTTGCTTGTGTAGGATAGGTGGGAGGCTTTGAAGTGGGGACGCCAGTTCTCATGGAGCCATCCTTGAAATACCACCCTGGCAACTTTGAGGTTCTAACTCAGGTCCGTTATCCGGATCGAGGACAGTGTATGGTGGGTAGTTTGACTGGGGCGGTCTCCTCCCAAAGAGTAACGGAGGAGTACGAAGGTGCGCTCAGACCGGTCGGAAATCGGTCGTAGAGTATAAAGGCAAAAGCGCGCTTGACTGCGAGACAAACACGTCGAGCAGGTACGAAAGTAGGTCTTAGTGATCCGGTGGTTCTGTATGGAAGGGCCATCGCTCAACGGATAAAAGGTACTCCGGGGATAACAGGCTGATACCGCCCAAGAGTTCATATCGACGGCGGTGTTTGGCACCTCGATGTCGGCTCATCACATCCTGGGGCTGAAGCCGGTCCCAAGGGTATGGCTGTTCGCCATTTAAAGTGGTACGCGAGCTGGGTTTAGAACGTCGTGAGACAGTTCGGTCCCTATCTGCCGTGGACGTTTGAGATTTGAGAGGGGCTGCTCCTAGTACGAGAGGACCGGAGTGGACGAACCTCTGGTGTTCCGGTTGTCACGCCAGTGGCATTGCCGGGTAGCTATGTTCGGAAGAGATAACCGCTGAAAGCATCTAAGCGGGAAACTTGCCTCAAGATGAGATCTCACTGGGATCTAGAATCCCCTAAAGGGCCGTCGAAGACTACGACGTTGATAGGTTGGGTGTGTAAGCGCTGTGAGGCGTTGAGCTAACCAATACTAATTGCCCGTGAGGCTTGACCATATAACACCCAAGCAATTTGCTCATGCAGATTGCGGTGGTGAAGACACACGAACCGAAAGTTCGAATGTACATCACAACATCACATATCCGAATTCGCTGGGCTGTCCATCTGGACATTCTGGCAACAGAATTTCTTGACGACCATAGAGCATTGGAACCACCTGATCCCATCCCGAACTCAGTAGTGAAACGATGCATCGCCGATGGTAGTGTGGGGTCTCCCCATGTGAGAGTAGGTCATCGTCAAGATTCATTTCGCAAAACCCCTATCTGCGC
>NZ_JABWRV010000056.1:0-2506 GCF_014269105.1 Pseudomonas sp. SWRI77
TGGCACAAGAAGGCCGAGGACATCCTTGCCTCAGTCGCTCGCGCGGCGCGAGCGCTGGGCAAATGATTTTCAGTGGTATTTCTGAAACACCACACTAGGCTCTGTACGAAATCCCAAGAAACTGAGTCGAAGCCCCTCGGAAGCTAAAATTCTGTAGGGTTCTCCGCCATCTACGGAAAGGAATTCTGTGATGGCAAAGCGTTACGAACTCTCGGACGAGGCCTGGGATGTGGTCTCCGATCTCTTCATCGAAACCCATGGCCGGGGGCGACCGCGTCTGAGCGACCGCCTGATGCTCAAACGCTTGCACTTGAGATTGAATGAGCAAGGCTTGATCGATTTGCAAACCTGGATGATCGACTCAACTGCTGTACGCGCAACCCGAGCCTCATCTGGCGCCGGGAAAAAAGGGGGCCTGACGAGCCTGCCGATCACGCTCTAGGTCGCAGTCGCGGTGGACTGACCACCAAGATCCACATGCTCTGCGACGCGAACGGGACACCGCTGCGTTTTCTCCTCTCTGGCGGTCAAGCCAGTGACATTAGCTACGCCCAGCCACTGCTGGACGACGTAAGCATTCCATCAGGCCAACGAGGTCGTCCGCGCAAGCGTTGCAAGTGGCTGCTTGCCGACAAAGGCTACGACGCCGAAGCGCTTCGCCGCTACTGCGACCAATATCGAATGCAGCCCGTCATCCCGCTGCGCTCGATGAAACGCATACCCAAGCCCGGCTTACCCAGACTGTTTGATCGGCCCAAATACCGACAGCGCAACATCATCGAGCGCATGTTTGGCTGGCTGAAAGAGAATCGCCGCATCGTGACACGCTTCGACAAGCTCGCGAAAAGCTACGCCGCCATGGTCTCACTGGCTTGCTCCATGCGGTGTTTGAGACATCTCTTTTCGTACAGAGCCTAACGCCCCCTGAAGCAGCTCCGCGAGCGGAATACTCTCACGCTGCGTTGATAGTGATTTAACAAAGATCCTCCGTGGTTCAAGCAGCACCCTGCTGTTTTGACACATGGAGGTTTCAATGCAAGGCACAGTTTTTCTGCCCGATTCGCATGTCATCGGCCGCCCCCCGATACCTGTCCTATTTCCACCACTTTTTCCCTTCGGCCTTCCTCATTGGCCTTATCCCGCTGGCGGCCCACTAGTTCCAGCACTCCCCCCAAATTCGCCTCCAGCAATGCCAAATTCTGCGCAAATTCTTGAAGCAATTCACGAAGATGCTAAGAAACCTTTAGACCTTCGAACACTAGCCGCCGCAGTGGATGTCGAGATTGAATCAGCAATCGTGGAGGCCGGGTTAAATCGGGATAATGCTACCCACAGAAGACAAATAATAGAGTCGCTCGCAATAAGGAAATTAGACGCTCTCGAAACCCATGAAGCCAACGTAAACAAACTGGTAGGGCACCATCCTCTTTGGAAATCCACTGCTGCCACGATAATCGCTTACGAACAGCGGTACGGAAGCATTGATGATGACCCGGAACTTTTTATTCAAAGAATCACATACAGTTACGCCGCAGCGAGAAGCCGCGACTATGCAGCTGTCGAGATCTACTACTTTTCCACCCTGTTGGCCGGATCCACTACAGAGGAAATTCGAGCACGCGTAAATGCTCGGGCCTTGGTCGAAGCCGAACGCATCGCCGCAAAAGCCGCCGCCAAAGCCGAGGCCGAACGCATCGCCGCAGAAGCCGCCGCCAAAGCCGAGGCCGAACGCATCGCCGCAGAAGCCGCCGCCAAAGCCGAGGCCGAACGCATCGCCGCAGAAGCCGCCGCCAAAGCCGAGGCCGAACGCATCGCTGCAGAGACTGAATTAATTCGCCTCGCAAACACCTACTCTGCATCTGGCTCTGTCGCAGTAACAGGATCGGTAATTATCACTGCAGTAGGCACAGTCGTATCCACTTCCGCAGAATATTTATTAAGAGGCGTGATTGGGGCCGCCGTTGGCGCAGTTAGTGGATTTACTGCTAGCGTTGGCGCAGGGTTCGTGGTCGGTGTTTCGGCTCTTTTCTACTCTCCAAACCTCGGGAATGGCGAGCTTCCTCGCCGCTATTCCCTGCAGACCCCGTTATCCGATCTAGATCCCCAACTCAGTGTCCAGTTGGCCGCAAGTGCAGCCGCTTCGGCTTCATACATCGATCTTCCCTACCGCTTCAGCTCTCAGCTCAACGCTAATGACGATTCGGAAATTTTTGCCGTCAAGACGGGCGGGGAAGTCGTGCCTTCGCAGGTGCGTATCCTAACTGCCTCATACGACACTCAACGCAATGTATATACGGCCACTACGGCAGACGTACCACCACGTACCCTGACCTGGACACCTATCGTCACGCCAGGCGATAGCTCAACAGGATTGCCCGCCGATCAGCGCGATACACCGAGTGCGATCCATGAACCCCACCTACCGCCAGATGGAGCTTCGATTTACCGTTGCATCTCCGGTGAGCAGTTCCACGGCAGCAGCGCTTCGTAGTCCTCTACCGACGAG
>NZ_JABWRV010000057.1:0-2422 GCF_014269105.1 Pseudomonas sp. SWRI77
CAACGACTCGGTCGACAACACCACTGCGACCCTGACCGCGAATCCTTCGGTCACCGAAGGTGGCGTGATCACCTACACCGTGACCCTGAGCAACCCTGCCCAGACTCCGGTTACCGTGACCCTGTCGAACGGCCAGACCATCACCGTCGAGGCCGGCAAGACCCAAGGCAGTGTCGACTTCCAGACTCCGAACAACGACGTCTACAACAACGGTTCGACTGTCACTACCACTATCACCGGTGCCACTGGCGGTAACTTCGAGCAGCTGACGCCGAACCCGACCCCAGCGTCGACTGTAATCAATGACAGTATCGATACCGTCACCGTAAGCATCGTCAGCAACGGCAACGTGACTGAAGATCAGCAGCCATCCTTCACGGTAAAAGTGAGCCAGGCGCTGGACCGTCCGCTGACCGTAACGCTGTCGAACGGCGAAACCGTCACCATCGAGGCCGGCAAGACCGAAGTCGAGTACAAGACTCCGGCCCAAGGCGATGACGTCATCAAGGACGCCGGCTCTGTGACGTTGAGCGTCACCGGCGCCACTGTCGCGGGTGCTACCTTCGAGAATCTGGCCATCGGCGGCCCGGCGACCGTTGAAGTTTCGGACACCGTCAGCGAAGTCGTTGCAACTTTGACTGTGGACAAGGCAACTGTGGCCGAAGGTGGCCAGGTGACCTACACCGTCACGCTGACCAACGCACAGGGCCTGTCTGTCACTGAGCACGGCGCGCTGACCTTCACCCTGACCGACGGTACAAAAGTCACGATTCCGGCCAACAGTGCTTCCGGCACTGCGACCATCACGGTTCAAGATGACGTGTACGTCGGCGGTCAGGGCGCTGTCGCCAACAAGCTTGAGTCGGTATCGGGCGCAGACAACTTCGAGAAGCTGACTTTGGGTGGTGATACCGTCACCACTTCTGTGACGGACGAGCCAGGTTCGGGCACCCCAGGCACCGGCAACGAAGGCGACCTGGTCAGGGTCACCATAACCGCCGACCAGGCTTCGGTCGCCGAGAACGTGAAGCCGACCTTCACCGTTCACATCAATACCGCCCTGACCCACGACCTGGTCGTGACCCTGAGCAACAACGCTACGGTCACTATCAAAGCGGGCGAAACCAGCGCGCCCTACAGCCACGATGCGCAAGGCGACGACGTTTACCAGGACGCCGGTGAGATCAGCCTGGGTATCAAGTCCGCCGTCGATGTCGATGGCCGTGCTTTCGAGAACCTGCAGCTGGGTGATGCCGCGTCGGTCAAAGTCACCGACACCACCGACGAAGTCATCGCCAAGCTGACCGCTACGCCTTCGGTCACCGAAGGAGGCGAGATTACGTACACCGTTACCCTGACCAACAAAGACGGTTTGCCGATCAACAACCACTCGCCGCTCTACTTCACCCTGAGCGACGGCAAAACGGTCATCACAGTGCCAGCCAACGGCACCGTCGGTACGGCCACTGTTACTGCTCCGGATAATGTCTACGTGGGCAGCAACACCCCGGTAGAGCAGAGCCTGCAATCGGTCAGCGGCGCAGACGCGTGGAAGTTCGAGCAACTGACCTTGGACAAGACCCCGGTCAGCACTACGGTTACCGACGAGCCAGGTACTCCGGGCAACGAAGGCGACGTGGTCAAAGTCACCATCACCGCTGACCAGGTATCGGTCGCCGAGAACGTCCAACCGAGCTTCACCGTTCACATCAACACCGCCCTGGACCACGACCTGGTCGTGACCCTGAGCAACAATGCCACCGTCACCATCAAGGCTGGCGAAACCAGCGCGCCATACACGCACGACGCGCAGGGCGACGACGTTTACAAAGACGCTGGCGAAATCAGCCTGGGCATCAAGTCTGCGGTCGATGTCGATGGCCGTACCTTCGAGAACCTGCAGCTGGGCGACGCGGCATCGGTCAAAGTCACCGATACCACCGACGAAGTCATCGCCAAGCTGACCGCTACGCCTTCGGTCACCGAAGGAGGCGAGATCACGTACACCGTCACCCTGACCAACAAAGACGGTTTGCCGATCAACAATCACTCGCCGCTGTACTTCACCTTGAGTGACGGTAAAACGGTCATTACCGTCCCGGCCAACAGCACCTCCGGTTTCACCACCGTTACTGCACCAGACAACGTTTATGTCGGCACTAACGCCCCGGTTGAGCAGAGCTTGCAAGCGGTCAGCGGCGCAGACGCCTGGAAGTTCGAACAACTCACCTTGGACAAGACCCCGGTCAGCACCACGGTGACCGACGAGCCGGGTACTCCGGGCAACGAAGGTGATCTGGTCAAGGTCACCATCACCGCTGACCAAGTCTCGGTTGCCGAGAACGTGAAGCCGACCTTCACCGTTCACATCAACACCGCGCTGGCGCACGACCTGGTCGTGACCCTGAGCAACAATGCCACG
>NZ_JABWRV010000058.1:0-1739 GCF_014269105.1 Pseudomonas sp. SWRI77
CGAGGCAAAATGCTGGCCTGACGAACAGGAAGCGGATAGAGGCGGCGCAGCGGGGTAAGGCGGCCATAATCGTCAAAGCCCAATACTTGCACGGAACGCTGTGACGTAAATCCGACAGGCATAAGCAAGAAGGTCACGCGAATTACCCTGGGAGATCTGCACGTTTGCCACTGTGCTACCGAGCGTCTAGAGGCGACGGGATGAGCGTGCAGAAGTCAGCCGAAGCCGTAGTAAGTGGCGGTTAACCGCGCCACCAAGGGCCGAACAGGTTATGCCGCCAGTAGGCGTCACTGTCTCGTTGGTAGCCGAAATGCAGAAATTTCCCAAAACGGAAACTGTTATTCAGAGTCCCGGCCAGAAGCCGAGGATGGTGTCTGACAGTGCAAAGGTATCGACGGCGTCAGTGGCGTGGACGAACGCGGAGCCGGACACGCTGATGGAGCGGGTGCTTGCACCGGCCAACCTCAGGCGTGCGTATCAACGTGTGGTCAGCAACAAGGGAGCGCCGGATGCCGATGGCATGACGGTGGCCGAGTTGGCGGGCTACGTGAATCAGTATTGGCCAGTCCTCAAAGCCCGGCTGTTGGCCGGCGAATACCATCCCCAAGTAGTGCGTGCGGTTGAGATTCCCAAGCCGCAGGGCGGTACTCGGCAGTTGGGTATTCCCAGCGTCGTGGATCGCCTGATCCAGCAAGCCCTGCTGCAACAACTCACGCCGCTCTTTGATCCGCTGTTCTCGGACTACAGCTACGGCTTCCGTCCGGGTAGAAGCGCTCACCACGCTGTCGAGATGGCCCGCACCCATGTGGCGTCGGGGCATCGCTGGTGCGTGGAGATTGATCTGGAGAAATTCTTTGATCGGGTCAACCACGACATCCTGATGGCGTGCGTCGAGTGTCACGTCGAAGACAAGCGCGTGCTCAGACTTATCCGTCGTTACCTCGAAGCCGGAGTCATGTCGGGCGGGGTTGTCAGTCAACGACAGGAGGGGACGCCGCAAGGTGGTCCGCTCTCGCCGCTGCTGTCGAACATCCTGCTCAATGAACTCGACCGGGAGTTGGAACGACGGGGCCATCGTTTCGTGCGCTATGCCGATGACGCGAACATCTATGTGCGCAGTCCTCGTGCTGGCGAACGGGTGCTGGCCAGTGTCGAGCGTTTCCTGATTCAGCGTCTGAAATTGACGGTGAATCGGAGCAAGAGCCAAGTGGCAAGGGCCTGGAAGTGCGATTACCTGGGCTATGGGATGAGCTGGCATCAGCAGCCGAGGCTGCGGGTGGCAACGATGAGCCTGGGTCGCCTGCGCGTCCGGCTCGCAGAGCTGCTACGCAGAGCGCGGGGCCACAAGATGGCGAACACCATCGAGCGGATAAACCCTGTCCTACGAGGCTGGGCGGGTTACTTCAAGCTCAGCCAGAGCAAACGGCCACTTGAGGAACTGGATGGCTGGATCAGGCACAAACTCCGCTGCGCCATCTGGCGCCAATGGAAGCGGCCCTCTACGAGGGCGCGCAACTTGATGCGTCTGGGCTTAAGCGAAGAGCGTGCCTGTAAATCGGCCTATAACGGCCGAGGCCCGTGGTGGAATTCGGGGGCGCCACATATGAATCAGGCGCTGCCGAAGAAACTATGGGATCGACTCGGACTGGTCTCGATACTGGATACGATCAACCGGCTTAGCCGCATAACCTGAACCGCCGTGTACGGAACCGTACGCACGGTGGTGTGAGAGGACGGCG
>NZ_JABWRV010000006.1:0-261667 GCF_014269105.1 Pseudomonas sp. SWRI77
TGTTGGCCAGAAGCGAAAAGCTTCCTCGAATAGGCCTGATACATAGATGCAACCGGGTTCCAATGCTCAAAAGCAGCTAGACAATGTGGGCGAGTCCATACATAGGAGCGGCCTTGCCGGGGGCGCCGGACCGGTCGGAACACAAAAAAACTGACAGTCCCAAATCCCGGGGCCGCTGCGCAGCCCTTTCGCGACGCAAGGCCGCTCCTACAAGCTTTCCTCAGCCTCGCCCGGCAAGTCCTCGTCCAGGTGCAACCAGGGCAGCCGGCTACCAATCCAGATATGCCGGTTGGCCCGCACCCGTTCCGGGTGGTCCAGCGTCGCCACCGTCACATCAATGCTGTGCGGGCTGTGCGCAGTAACCAGCGCCACATGCGCCCCGCAATGCCCACAGAAGTACCGGCTGCAACTGGCCGGTGCCACGTAGCAGTTCGGCTCGCCCGCCAACCATTGAAAACCCGAGCGGGGCAGAGTCAGCCAGGTCACCACCAAACCACCACTGACCCGCCGACAAATCGTGCAATGGCAGTGGGCAACATCCGTCAGCGCGCCCTCCAACCGATAACGCAAGGCGCCACAATGGCAGCCACCCTCGGTCACATCCTGCATCACCTACCTCCTGTCGCCTTTGTCTCAGCGAAAGCTGGCTGAAAGCTTGCCCTCATAGGATAGCGCCCACTACCGGCACAAGACCGGTCAGCCAGGGCATCCGGAAATTTCCGCGCCCGGCCCAATCAACAACAACAATGGTGATTCTGATGTATTCCTGTGCCCGCCTTCTCGTAGTGCCCCTTCGCAAGCTCCCTGCGCAGCGCCCGACGCGCTGATCCGCCCGAATCGACTGTCCTTTCGCCGCGCCACGCCTGGAGTATTGCCATGCTGACCTTCCTCGGCTTTGCCATGGTCATCACCTTCATGTACCTGATCATGACCAAGCGCCTGTCGGCCTTGATCGCGCTGATCCTGGTACCGATCCTGTTCGCCCTGTTCGGTGGTTTTTCCGCCAAGATCGGCCCGATGATGCTCGACGGCATCAGCAAGCTCGCGCCCACCGGCGTGATGTTGATGTTCGCCATTCTCTATTTCGCCCTGATGATCGACTCTGGCCTGTTCGACCCGGCCGTGCGCAAGATCCTCAAGCTGGTCAAAGGTGACCCGCTGAAAGTCTCGGTGGGCACCGCCGTGCTGGCCCTGGTGGTCTCGCTCGACGGTGACGGCGCCACCACCTACATGATCTGCTGCGCCGCCATGTTGCCGATGTACAGCCGCTTGGGCATGAGCCCGCGGATCATGGCCGGGCTGATCATTCTCGCCGGCGGCGTGATGAACATGACCCCGTGGGGTGGCCCGACCGCCCGCGCCGCCAGCGCCCTGCACGTGGACCCATCGGACATTTTCGTGCCGATGATCCCGGCGATGCTGTTCGGCGTGCTGGCGATCCTGGCCATTGCCTATATGTACGGCAAACGCGAGCGTGCTCGTCTGGGTGAACTGCACCTGCCGACCGACGACATCGACCACAGCGAAATCACCGTTTCGCAGTACCCGGATGCGCGTCGCCCCAAGCTCCTGTACTTCAACGGCGCCCTGACCGCAGCCCTGATGGTTGCCCTGATCGCAGGCGTACTGCCACTGCCGGTACTGTTCATGATCGCCTTCAGCATCGCCATGATCGTCAACTACCCCTGCCTGCAACAGCAGAAAGATCGCATTGCCGCCCATGCCGGCAGCGTGCTGGCCGTCACCGGGCTGATCTTCGCCGCAGGTATCTTCACCGGCATCCTGTCGGGCACCGGCATGGTCGATGCCATGTCCAAGAGCCTGCTGGCGGTCATCCCCGATGCAATGGGCCCGTACCTGGCGGTGATCACCGCGATCGTGAGCATGCCGTTCACCTTCTTCATGTCCAACGACGCCTTCTACTACGGCGTGTTGCCGGTGCTTGCCGAAGCGGCCAGCCACTATGGCATCAGCCCGGTCGAGATGGCCCGTGCGTCGATCGTCGGCCAGCCGGTACACCTGCTCAGCCCCCTGGTACCCTCCACCTACCTGCTGGTGGCCCTGGCCGGCATCGAATTCGGCGACCACCAGCGCTTCACCTTGAAGTGGGCAGTTCTGGTGTGCCTGTGCATAATGCTCGCCGCATTGCTGATGGGCATTTTCCCGCTGTTCAGTAGTCTTTAATAAACACGTATTACCCTACCGCGACGCGCCCCTTGTCCGGGCGCGTCGCCTTTATCGCTCGAAGGAATACACATGGAATGGCTGACCAGCCCGGAAATCTGGGTTGCCTTTTTCACCCTCACCGCGCTTGAGATCGTGCTCGGGATCGACAACATCATCATGATTTCGATCCTGGTCAGCCGCATGCCCAAGCACATGCAGCCACGTACCCGGATCTTCGGCCTGGCCCTGGCCATGGTCACGCGCATCCTCTTGCTGCTGTCGATCACCTGGGTCATGCGCCTGACTGCCGACCTGTTCGAGGTCTTCGGCCATGGCATCTCCGGGCGCGACCTGATCCTGTTCTTCGGTGGCCTGTTCCTGCTGTGGAAGAGCTCGCAGGAGATCTACCACGGCCTGGAAGGTGAAGACGAAAGCAGCGACGAGCCCAAAGGCGCGGGCGGCAAGTTCTTCTACACCATCATCCAGATCGCCATCATCGACATCGTGTTCTCGCTGGACTCGGTGATCACCGCAGTGGGCATGGTGTCCCATGTGCCGGTGATGATCGCCGCCATCGTCGTCGCCGTGCTGGTGATGATGCTGTGCGCCGGTGCCATCAGCAACTTCATCGACAAGCACCCTTCGCTGAAGATGCTCGCGCTGTCGTTCCTGATCGTGGTCGGTACGGTACTGATCGCCGAATCGTTCGACGTGCATGTGCCAAAAGGCTACGTCTACTTCGCCATGGCGTTCTCGCTGGCGGTGGAAGCGATCAACATCCGTATGCGCACTGCCTCATCACGCAAGGATGGCAAGGATGGCAAAGAGCATGATCCGGTGAAACTGCGCAAGGACATTCCGGGTCAATAAACCCAGGAAGCGTGTTGCAGAAAAGGGCCCTTCGGGGCCCTTTTTCGTTGATGCGGCCACAGAAATACAGGGCAATCATTCATGCGCGGTGTGTTTCAAATGAGTGACAGCCATGCGAAGCTGGCAACAGCTGCACAAAACAACTAAAGCTTTGAGTGGGCACTGAAATTTCTCAAGCGCCCACGCTCCACTTCTTGGCCCGCATGGGCCATCGGCAACAGGGGGCTTCGCCATGCTGACCCTGCTCAACCTGCTCTCGGCCGTGACGCTATTGGTCTGGGGTACACATATCGTGCGTACTGGCATCCTGCGGGTATTCGGGTCCGACCTGCGCCGCATCATCAGCCAGAACATGAACAAGCGCCCCCTGGCGTTCATCGCCGGGATCCTCGTCACCGCCATGGTGCAGAGCAGCAACGCCACCGCCATGCTGGTCACATCCTTCGTCGGCCAGGGCCTGATGGCCATGACGCCAGCCCTGGCGATCATGCTCGGCGCCGATGTCGGCACCGCGCTCATGGCCAGGGTGCTGACCTTCGACCTGTCGTGGCTCTCACCGCTGCTGATTTTTCTAGGGGTGATCTTCTTCCTTTCCCGCAAGCAGACCCGGGTCGGCCAATTGGGCCGGGTAGGGATCGGGCTTGGCTTGATCATCCTGGCCCTGGAGCTGATCGTGCAGGCCGCTGCACCCATCACCCATGCCCAGGGGGTGAAAGTGCTGTTCGCCTCGCTGACCGGCGACATCTTGCTCGATGCCCTGGTCGGCGCGCTGTTTGCCATGATTTCCTATTCCAGCCTGGCGGCCGTGCTGCTCACCGCGACGCTGGCCGGCGCCGACCTGATCAGCCTGCCGGTGGCCATCGGCCTGGTGGTCGGTGCCAACATCGGTAGCGGCTTGCTGGCGTTCATCAGCACCAGCATGCAGAACGCCGCCGGGCGGCGTGTGGCACTGGGCAGCTTGCTGTACAAGCTGATCGGCCTGGTGCTGATCATTCCGGTGCTGCACCCACTGGTGACGTGGATGGACACACTGAGCTTCAGCCCTCAGGAGCTAGTGATCGGCTTCCACCTGCTCTACAACACCTTGCGCTGCCTGATCATGCTGCCCACCGTCAAACCTATGGGCCGGTTGTGCAACAGCTTGCTGCCCGAACGCGAAAACGGCAACGGCCAAGTGCGCCCGCGCCACCTCGATGCCTCGGCGCTCGACACCCCCAGCCTGGCACTGGCCAATGCCGCCCGCGAGACCCTGCGCCTGGGCGATATTGTCGACAACCTGCTCGAAGCCATGCTCGGCGCCCTGCGCGGCACCCAGACAGCCCTGCCACAGCAGGTGCGCGCCTTGGCCGAGGACGCCGAGGCCTTGTACAGCGCCATCAAACTGTACCTGGCGCAAATGACGCGGGAGGACCTCAGCGAGCGCGACAACCGGCGCTGGGCCGAAATCATCGAACTGGCGATCAACCTCAAGCTGGCCTGCGACCTGGTCGAGCGCATGCTGCGCAAGGTCCAGCAGCAGAAAACCAGCCAACGCCGGGCGTTTTCCCAGGTCGGCCTGGAGGAACTGACCGGCCTGCAAGAACAGCTGTTGTCGAACCTGCGCCTCGGCCTGTCGGTGTTTCTCAGCGCAGACCCCGAGAGCGCACAGCTGCTGCTGCGTGAAAAACGCCGTTTCCGTGCGCAGGAAAGGCGCCTTGCCCACGCGCATGTCAGCCGCCTGCAACGCAAGGTGGTGCAAAGTATCGAGACCAGTTCGCTACACTTGGAGCTGATTGCCGACATGAAGCGGTTGAACTCTTTGTTCTGCAGCAGTGCCTATGTGGTACTAGGCGGTTCGGACACCGGCGGGCTGATGCTCGACACTGTGCCGGACGAAGCCCGCTTGCCGTGATTTCGCCTACCAGGAGAGCCAAGCTCGCCCATGCGTTGCCTGATGTTCGTTTGCCTGCTGTTCTGCAGCCTGCCCACCCTGGCCCTCGACCGCTCGCGGGTAGAGGGGTACCTGTTGCCCAACGGTCTGCAGGTCATCCTCAAGGACGGCTATGAACGCGACCACGTGGCCATCCGCCTGGTGGTCGGGGTTGGCCTGGATGACTTAGACTGTGAGCAGAAGGAGCTGCCACACCTGCTCGAGCACCTGCTGTTCAGCGGTATCGACGAAACCGGCGAGGGCGGACTGGAAGAGCGCCTGCAAGCCTTGGGTGGCGAGTGGAACGCCTATACCAGCAGCGCCGACACCACGTTCGTGATCGAGGCACCTGCGCGTAACCAGCGTAAAGTGCTCGACCTGCTGCTGGCGGTGATCCGCGACACCCCTATCGACGCCAAGGCCCTGGCCACGGCGAAAAGGATCATCGAGCGCGAGGACGGCGGCCACTATGGTCACCTGCAACGCTGGTTGGACCGCCAGGACATCGGCCACCCTGCCAGTGACCAACTGGCGACCGAACTGGGCCTCAAGTGTGCCGAGCGCTCGAACATCGACGACATGACCCTGGAGCAGGTGCAGGCCTTGCGCGACCGCTGGTACGCGGCCAACAACATGACCCTGATCATGGTCGGCGGCCTCGACCGCCTGCTGCCGGCGTACCTGGAGCGCACCTTTGGCGAGCTGCCTGCCACCGAGCCGGAAGAGCGCCGCAACCTCGAAAGCATCAGCCAGCAGGCCGAGCAACGCCGCGACCTGACTCGCGGCTGGCTGGGCGAAAGCGTCAAGCTGCACTGGCTGTTCATCGAGCCGGTGCTGGACAACGACCATCAGCCGACCCTCGACCTGCTGTCACGCTACCTGGATTGGGCGCTATACGACCAGCTGCGCCTGCGCAATGGCTTGTCCTACGGGCCGTCGGTACAGCGCGAGAGCTTCGGTGACAGCGGCATGCTCAGCCTCAACGCCGACCTGGAACGCGACGACGTCGACCAGGCGGTCAAGGTGATGCAGGGGTTGTTCGACCACCTGCGCAAGGAAGGCCTCGACCCGGATACCTTCGCCCGCATCAAGGGCGCCAGCATGGCCCGGGAAAGCTGGAGCACCCAGGGCAACAGCGCCTTGGCCGACTACTACTGGGGGGCGTTGAACGACTACAACGACGGGCGCTTTGCCAACCCGGTGCGAAAGTTGCGGCAGGTCAGCCTGGCGCAGGCCAACGAAGCGTTGCAGGCACTGCTCAAGGACCAGGGCTACCTGCGCATCGAGAAGCCCCTGCTGGGTTATGACGAGCTGTACGGGTTGCTCGCCTTGCTGCTGGGGCTGATCCTGGCGGCCGGGTTGCTGCGTTGGCGCCGGCATACCCCGCAACCACCGAGCGGTGCTACACGCAAAGCGTGATTCGGCGGTATCCTTTAGCCAGTACCGGCCTCTTCACGGGGTTGCCCGAAAAGAGGCCGGCACAGCCACCCTATCTCTCCCTGTTGTAGACCCATGCCCCCAATTCCCCGCATCGTCCAGCGCGTCATCGAACTGCTTAAACGCTACCCCGGCATCATCGCGCTCGGAGGCTTCCTCTCCGGCATCGGCAGCTTCATCCTGGTCGACCGCCAGGCCGGCCTGGCCAGCTGGGTGGCGATCCTGATGCTGGTCAGCTGGGTCTGGCTGATGCTGGAAAACACCCTCACCGGCCTGTTCGCCCGCACCTTCAACCGTGAGATCCCGCAACCGTTGCTGCGCTACGCGACGCAGATGATCCACCAGGAAACACTGTTCTTCGTCCTGCCGTTCTTCTTCATCACCACCACCTGGAACAGCGGCCAACTGGTATTCACCGGCCTGCTCGCCGCCGCCGGGCTGATCTCGATCGTCGACCCGCTGTACTACAAGTGGTTGGCGCCGCGGCGCTGGCTGTTCCTCGCGCTGCACACGCTGACCTTATTCGCGGCGCTGCTCACCGCGCTGCCGATCATTCTTCACCTGACCACCGCACAAAGCTTCAAGCTGGCGTTGATCATTGCCATGGCCCTGTCGTTCCCGAGCCTGGCCAGCAGCTTCCCGGTCAATACCTGGCGGCGCGGCGTGGCGCTGGTTCTGGTGACCCTGTCGGTGGGCGGCGGGGGGTGGTTGCTGCGCTCGTGGGTACCACCGGCGACGTTGTGGATGACCGAAGTGGCCGTCAGCACCGAAGTGCTCAATCGCCAGCCCGGCGAGTCACTGGACGAGATCGCCGCCAGCCGCATCAAGACCAGCGGGCTGTATGCGTACACCTCGGTCAACGCCCCCCGGGGCCTGAACGAGCGCATTTACCACGTGTGGCAAAAAGACGGCAAGGAAGTAGACCGGATTGCGCTGGATATTCATGGCGGGCGCAAGGAAGGCTACCGGGCCTGGACCCACAAGCAGAACTTCCCGCCTAACCCGGTCGGTAAATGGCAGGTGAGGGTGCTGACCGAGGACGGCCAGGTGATCGGGGTGCTGCGGTTCAAAGTGGTCGACGATGCGCCGAGCCCATAGCTTCCTGGTTTGAGCACAGAATCAATAAACCGCCCCATGCCCTCTGCGCTATGATCAGCCCCTAAGCCTTAGCGCCGAGTCAGTTGCATGGAGCCTATGACACCCCCCAGCGCCACCTTGGACACCAGCCACCAACCGCCCTGCCTGCGTATTACCGGTGACTGGACCCTGGCCCACTATGCCAGCCTCAAGCGCGACAGCGAACGCCTGCGCACGCAATGCAGCAACGACGCCGTTGCCGACCTCAGCCAACTGGGCCGCCTCGACACCGCCGGCGCCTCGCTGCTGGCCGAACTGCTCGGTGCCGAACGCCTGTCGCACTGCACCGATGGCCTGCCCGACGCCAGCCGTGCCCTGCTCAAGACCGTGTACTGCTCGGTGCAGGACTACTGCATTCCGGTCAAGGAGGCCGAACGCCCGGTGCTGCTGTTGCTGCTCGAACGTATCGGCCGTGCCGTCAGCACCCTCTGGCAAGACACCCGGCAGTTGCTCGGCTTCGTCGGCCTGATTCTCGAAACCTTGCTGCGCCGGGCCTTCCAGCCCCACCGCTGGCGGCTTACGCCGGTCGTGGCGCACATCGAACAGACCGGCCTGGATGCTGCCCCCATCGTCGCCTTGCTGACCTTTCTGGTGGGCGCGGTGGTGGCGTTTCTGGGCGCAACGGTGCTGGCCGCATTCGGCGCGACCCTCTTCACCGTCGACCTGGTGGCGTTCTCGTTCTTGCGTGAGTTTGCCGTGCTGTTGACCGCCATCCTCATGGCCGGCCGCACGGCCAGTGCCTTCACCGCGCAGATCGGCTCGATGAAGGCCAACGAAGAAATCGACGCCATCCGCACCCTGGGCCTCAACCCCATGGAGCTGCTGGTGGTGCCACGGGTATTGGCGCTATTGATTTCGTTGCCGCTGCTGACCTTCCTCGCGATGATCTGCGGCATCGTCGGCGGCGCGGTGGTGTGTGCCCTGTCGCTGGATATCTCACCCGCCATGTTCCTGTCGCTGCTGCAGACCGACATCGGTGTGCAGCACTTCCTCGTCGGCCTGGCCAAAGCACCGTTTTTTGCCTTCCTGATCGCCGCCATCGGCTGCCTGGAAGGCTTCAAGGTCAGCGGCAGCGCGGAGTCCGTGGGCGCCCACACCACCTCGGCAGTGGTGCAGTCGATTTTCGTGGTCATCGTGCTGGATGCGGTGGCGGCACTGTTCTTCATGGAGATGGGCTGGTGAGCGGCCGGGAAACCGTGATCGAGGCACGGGGCATCTGTAACCGCTTCGGCAGCCAGAGCGTGCATGAAAACCTCGACCTGAACCTGTACCGGGGCGAGATCCTTGCCGTGGTCGGTGGCTCGGGTAGCGGCAAATCGGTGCTGTTGCGCAGCATCATCGGCCTGCGACGGCCTAACGAGGGGCAGATCAAGGTATTTGGCCAGGACCTGGCCGAGTTGCGTGAAGAACAGCGTTCGTTGGTCGAGCGACGCTTCGGCGTGCTGTTCCAGAAGGGCGCGCTGTTCTCGTCGCTGACCATCACCGAAAACGTCGCCTTGCCGCTGATCGAACACGCCGGCTTGTCCCGCGCCGACGCCGAGCACCTGGCCGGGGTCAAGCTGGCCCTGGCCGGCCTGCCCATCTCGGCTGCCGACAAATACCCCGCCTCGCTGTCCGGCGGCATGATCAAGCGCGCAGCGCTGGCACGTGCCCTGGCACTGGACCCGGACATCCTGTTCCTCGACGAGCCCACCGCAGGCCTCGACCCGATCGGCGCCGCCGCGTTCGACCAGTTGATCCTGACCCTGCGCGACGCACTCGGCCTGTCGGTGTTTCTCATCACCCACGACCTGGACACCCTCTACACCATCACTGACCGGGTGGCGGTGCTGTCGCAGAAAAAGGTCCTGGTGGCCGGCCCCCTGGCCGAGGTCGAGCAAGCCGACGACGCCTGGATTCAAGAATACTTTCACGGCCCACGCGGGCGCGCAGCCGAACAGGCCGCCGCCCGCCCGGGCCAGGAGCGCTGAACGATGGAAACCCGAGCACATCACGTCCTCATCGGCCTGGTCACCGTCCTGGTGGTGGCCGGTGCCATGCTGTTTGGCCTGTGGCTGACCAAGTCCAGTGTCGACGATGCCTTCAAGGATTACGAAGTGGTGTTCAACGAAGCCGTCTCGGGCCTGTCCCGCGGCAGCCCGGTGCAGTACAACGGCATCAAGGTGGGCGACGTGTCGACCCTGCGCCTGGACCCGAAGGACCCTCGCCGCGTGCTGGCCCGGGTACGGCTGAGCGGCGACACGCCGGTCAAGGAGGATACCCAGGCCAAGCTGACCCTGGCCGGGGTCACCGGCAACGCGTTCATCCAGCTCAGCGGCGGCACGCCGCATAGCCCCGAGCTCAAGGGCAAGGATGGCAAGCTGCCAGTGATCATCGCCTCGCCTTCGCCAATCTCGCGCCTGCTCAACGACAGCAGCGACTTGGTGACCAACATCAACCTGCTGCTGCACAACGCCAACCTGATGTTCTCGGAAGACAACATCGGCCACCTTAGCAGCACCCTGGCCAATCTCGACAAGACCACCGGTGCCTTCGCCGGCCAGCACGGCAGTATTGCCGAGGCCATCACGCAGCTGGTGCAGGTCGGCAAACAGGCCAGCGCCACCCTGGCCGAAACCCAGGCGCTGATGCGCAACGCCAACAGCCTGCTCGGCAGCGAGGGCAAACAGGCCATCGGCAGCGCCGAGCAGGCCATGCAGTCGCTGGCCGAAAGCACGGCGACCATCAATGCGCTGCTCAAGAACAACAGCGAGGCCATCGGTGACGGTGCCCAGGGCCTGAACCAGCTAACCCCCGCCATCCGCGAGCTGCGCGAAACCCTCAACGCACTCAAGGGCATTTCCCGGCAGTTGGAGGCCGACCCGAGCGGCTACCTGCTCGGACGCGACAACAACAAGGAGTTCCAGCCATGAAAGCATCGCTGCGCCTGTTGGCCCTGGCGGCCGCGGTGAGCCTGGCCAGTGCCTGCTCGATCCTGCCGCAAAGCGAACCTGTGGACCTGTATCGCCTGCCGGTGAACCAACCCAGCCGCGTTGCCGCGCCGCTGGACTGGTCGCTGCGGCTTAACAAACCGCTGGCCAGCGAAGTACTGGCCGGCCCACGGATCGCGGTGATCCCACAGGGAGACGTGGTCAGCAGCTACAAGGGCGCACGCTGGAGCGACGCCGCGCCAGTACTGCTACGCAACCGCCTGCTCGATGGCTTCCAGCGTGACGGCCAGGTTCAACGCCTGAGCGCCGATGACAGCAACCTGCAGGCCGACTACGAGCTGGCCGGCGAGCTGCAGGCGTTTCAGAGTGAGTACCGCCCGGACGGGGCAGTGGAGGTGGTGATTCGCTACGATGCGCGTCTGGTCCAAGGGCGCAGTCAGCGTATCCTCGCCAGCAAACGCTTCGAGATCCGCCAACCGCTGGCCGCCAGGGAGGTTTCGGCAGTGGTTGCAGGCTTCGGCGGCGCCAGCGACCAACTGGTCGGGCAGGTAGTCAGCTGGACCGTCGCCCAGGCCACGCAGGCCCAAGCTCAGGTCCAGGCTCAGCCGAAGAACCAGTAGCAGACCAAGATCGCCGCGACCACGCCGGAAAATTCGGCCAGCAGGGCGCAACCGACCGCGTGGCGTACCCGCTGGATGCCCACGGCACCGAAGTACACCGCCAGCACATAGAAGGTGGTCTCGGTACTGCCCTGAACGGTCGCCGCGACCAGTGCCGGGAAGCTGTCCACACCGTGGGTCTGCATGGTCTCGATCAACATGGCCCGCGCCGCACTGCCCGAGAACGGCTTGACCAGCGCGGTGGGCAGGCCTTCGACGAAGCGGGTATCCATGCCCATCCAGTTCACCGCATGGCGAATGCCGTCCAGCGCCAGCTCCAGCGCGCCCGAGGCGCGCAGTACGCCGACTGCCACGAGCATGGCCACTAGGTAGGGCAGCAGGCTCTTGGCCACATCAAAGCCTTCCTTGGCGCCTTCGACAAAGGCTTCGTACACCTTGACCCGCTTCAGCGCACCGATCACCAGGAACAGGATGATCACACCGAACAGCGTGAGGTTGCCCAGGATCGACGACAGGCCCGCCAGCGCAGCGGCCGACAAGGTGCCGAGAAAGGCCATGAAGCAGCCCAACAGCAACGCACCGGGGATCAGGTAGGCCAGCACCACCGGGTCCCACAGGCGCAGGCGCTGCATCACCGCCACCGACAGCAGGCCCACCAGGGTCGACACGCTGGTAGCCAGCAGGATCGGCAAAAATACCAGCGTCGGGTCGGTCGCGCCTTGCTGCGCGCGGTACATGAAGATGGTCACCGGCAACAGGGTCAGCGACGACGCATTGAGTACCAGGAACAGGATCTGTGCGTTGCTTGCGGTGCTGCTGCTGGGGTTCAGCTCCTGCAGCGCGCGCATGGCCTTAAGGCCAATCGGCGTGGCCGCGTTGTCCAGCCCCAGGCCATTGGCCGCGAAGTTCATGGTGATCAGGCCCAGGGCCGGGTGCCCCGGCGGCACCTCGGGCATCAGCCTGGCGAACAGCGGGCCGAGGACCTTGGCCAGCCACTCGACGATACCGGCCTTCTCGGCGATTTTCAGAAAGCCCAGCCACAGGGTCAGGGTACCGAACAACAGGACCATCACCTCCACCGACAGCTTGGCCATGGCGAAGATGCTCTCGACCATGGCGGCGAAGATGCCGGCGTTGCCGCCGATCAGCCACTGGGCCAGGGCGGAGACGGCCGCCACCAGGAAAAAGCCGAGCCAAAGGCCGTTGAGCATCCGATTGTTCCCCCTGAAAAGTGCCCGAATGATAACGGAGATTGCAGGCGCCCACGCAAGACGCAGTCCCTAGAAAGGGGCGCAACGCGCCCCCCACAATCCGCCACACAACAAAAAGCCCCGACAAGTCGGGGCTTTTTGTTCAACGCATCAGCTTCAGCGCTTGGCGGCTTCGCCAACCACCACAGCTCCCTGCTTGTCGGCCATCAGCGAAGCATAGTACTGCTCGCCCTTGGCAGCGTCGTACATGCCTTCCCAGCGTGCGATGACCAGCGCGGCCAGGGCGTTGCCGACCACGTTCAGCGCAGTACGGGCCATGTCCATGATGCGGTCGACACCGGCGATGAAGGCCAGGCCTTCCAGCGGGATGCCCACGCTGCCCAGGGTCGCCAGCAACACCACGAACGACACGCCCGGTACGCCGGCAATACCCTTGGAGGTGACCATCAGGGTCAGCACCAGCAGCAGCTGCTGGCTCCACGACAGGTCGATGCCGTACAGCTGGGCGATGAAGATTGCCGCGATGCTCTGGTACAGGGTCGAACCGTCGAGGTTGAACGAATAGCCGGTCGGCACCACGAACGAGCAGATCGACTTCGGCGCGCCGTACTTCTCCATCTTCTCGATCACCCGCGGCAGCACGGTTTCGGAGCTGGAGGTGGAGTAGGCCAGGATCAGCTCATCTTTCATGATGCGCATGATCTTGATCACCGAGAAGCCAAACACGCGTGCCACCAGGCCCAGCACCATGAAGGCGAAGAAGGCGATGGCGAAGTACACCAGCAGCACCAGCTTGGCCAGCGGCAGCAGCGAGCTGAAGCCGAAGTTGGCGACGGTGACGGCGATCAGGGCGAACACGCCGATCGGGGCGTAGTTCATGATCATGTGGGTGACCTTGAACATGGTCTCCGACACGGCCTGGAAGGTACGCACCAGCGGGTCGCGCAGCTCTGCCTGAAGGCTCGATAGGCCCAGGCCGAACATCACCGAGAAGAAGATGATCGGCAGCATTTCGCCACGCATCAGCGCCGCGAAGATGTTCGACGGGATCAGGTTGAGCAGGGTTTCGATGAATGCATGCTCATGCTGCACTTCGGCCGCAGTGGCCTGGTACTTGGAGATGTCCACGGTACCCAGGGTGCTCATGTCGATGCCGGCACCCGGGTGGAACAGGTTGGCCAACACCAGGCCGACGACGATGGCGATGGTGGTCACCACCTCGAAGTAGATGATGGTCTTGAGGCCGATGCTGCCCAGTTTCTTCGCGTCGCCAACTCCGGCGATGCCCACGATCAGCGACGAGATCACGATCGGGACGACGATCATCTTGATCAGGCGAATGAAGATGTCACCAGCGGGCTGGAGGACGTTGCTGATCCACCATGCCTTTTCTGCACTGAAATGATTCAGTAGCGCGCCGATTGCAACGCCCAGGACCAGACCGATCACGATCTGCCAGGCGAGGCTCAGTTTTGCCTTCTTCATGTCTTTACCCTTTGTTCTAGTGGTCATGGGCGCCGGACGAAAACGCGCGTAACAGAGCCGTTGGCAACGTCACGGTGAGCGAAAAGCTTCCGTCCGGTGGCCTCATGTAAGGACACCGCGAGCGAGCGACTGGGCGCTCGGGCCAGCGAAAAGGCGGCAACTATTGCGATGGGGAAGGGGGAAATCTAATGCCTGAAACGTATACCCCATGCCGAAACTGCATAATGATTTACGCTAAAAATGGCATGTCGCAAGTGCTTGATTTATAACGTTCGGAATCCCGAACAAGACCAAAGCGCCATTTTTAGGCAGATTTGGCAGCGTCTTCGGAGGGGGCTA
The DNA here is from genome assembly GCF_014269105.1 of Pseudomonas sp. SWRI77. Lineage (NCBI taxonomy): Bacteria > Pseudomonadati > Pseudomonadota > Gammaproteobacteria > Pseudomonadales > Pseudomonadaceae > Pseudomonas > Pseudomonas sp. SWRI77. Next base: position 14,105 of record NZ_JABWRV010000006.1, read on the forward strand.
GATGGCTTGTTCGACAATCCGAATGGCCGAAATGCCACTTGCGAGGGGACCCTGGCGGGCGAAAAAAAGTTGATGTACGGTCGAGACAAAATGTGTCTTTGAGGGAAAAACACGCAAGAAGGGTAATTTGCCTGATTGCCTTGACGGTTCCTCGTTGGCTCCTCGGAAGTCAGGTCGGCACAGGGTATCCCTGATGACACCACCGACCTGAGGCTTCCGATTCCGCCTTTCCTGACCCGGCCCATTGCTGGAGGCACTCCCTGTACCCCTAGGCCACTCCGACCCTGCAACAGTCAGAACAGCCCGGCCCCTTGGTCATGTGCTGCCCCTCCTCGGGGCGGCGCATCATAGAAGGCTGAAATATAAAAAGGTTCAGCTTCTGTTACGTGACAGTGCATAACCGTTCATCGGTAACGGCTTATAAAAGCTCAGTACCACTTCGGGTCACGCTTGAGTTGCTCGCGCAACATCGCCTGCATGCCATCATCCGGTTCGCCAATAAAGCGGTATTGCGCATGACGGGTAGGCGACTTGTCGCTCGGCAAGGCTTCGGGCACCTCTACGAGCATCCCGTAGGCTTGGTCCTTGTCCCAGCTAAACGCCACGATCAGACGCTTGTAGGTGCAGTTTTGCGCCGTTTCACACAAGGGCCCGACCAGATACTGGTCGCCGTCCTCGGTGACTGCCGACATCTGCTCCTGGGCACTGCCGGTGAGGTTGACTACCCAATCGGGCAAGCGCTCCTCGCCCTTGATCGTGTCCTGCCAGGTTTCCTGGTATTCAGGGTCCGAGCCGAGCAACTGATCGACCCGGACCTGGCCGTCATTGGCCGCCATCGCCGCTGCACTGCCGCCCAGCAAGCAGGCGGCAGCCAGGGCTGTGCAAAGCTTCCTGCGCATCTTCAACCTCGACCACGTCCAAAGAAGAAGGAGGCTACGAACAGGACCAGGAAGACGATGAACAGGATCTTCGCGATACCCGTGGCCGCGCCAGCGATACCACCGAAGCCCAGTACGGCGGCGACAATGGCGATGATGAGGAAAGTGATAGCCCAACTCAGCATGGTGGTTCTCCTTTCTTTTTTGAAATCAATCCGGCTTTGGGGTACAGCACAGGCTCAGAACACCCAGCGATCCTGTGGTACGACGTTTTCCAAGGTGGCCGGTGAAGCGGTGGCATTGCTCGATGGCAGCGGGTCGGCCGCCTTCACGAGGCTGGTGGCACGGGTTGCCTGAATCTGCGTCAGAAGTGCGGTCTGTGCCGCCACTTGCTCCGCCAGACGCGCGGTCTGCCAGCTGTAGTAGAAGAGGCCAGCGGCCAAGGTCAGCAGCAGCGCCATCCCCAGTAACAGGAACTGGCGCAAAGGCAGTGCGACGTTCTGCGAGCGGTTGACGGATTGGCGGTTCATGCCGGCTCCTCCTGCTGTAATTGTTGTTCAAACCTGAACAGGTAATTGCAGCCTGCATGCCAGCCTTTGTATCAATAAAAAATCCTTTTAAATCAAACACTTAAACCAATCACACATTGCACCGAAGGACGTATCCTGCACGATGGCCCCTGGGGCGTCGTGCGAATTGCACGATCAGCCCTCGACCTTGGTCGCCACCTTGAGCAGATCGGCGTCCACACCGCGCACGCCAATGATCTGCCGGGCAATCTCGACAGCAATGGTTTTCTGCTCGCTGCTGACCACTTCGCCCGACAGCCGCACCAGGCCCTCCTCACTGGCGACCTTGAGGTTCAGGCCATCGAGGTTGCGGCTGAAACGGAAGCTGTTCTGGATCTTGTCGACGATCCAGCTGTCGCTAGGTTGCGGCCCGGTCGGCGCGCCTACCGGGTTGTCGCGTGCCTTGGCCATGGCGGCGGTGTCCAGGCTGACCAGGTTGTTGACCAGGTGCACACCGTCGGTGGTGCGCGCCACTACGCCGGCCAACTCCTTGGCCTCTGCGCTGTCGACCCTGCCGCGCAGCGTCACTACGCCTTCGCTGCTTTGCACTTCTATAGGCGCCTTCTCGGTGGTGCGGCTCCACAGCAGCCGTGCACGTATCACCGCCGCCAACGTTGCGTCCTCCAGCCGCTGGGCATAGGCCCGCAGCTCGAGCGGGCGTTCCACCAGCTGAGCATTGACCTGCAACTGGTTGTCGACCTGTTCGATGCCGCGGGTGGCCAAGGCGACATGCTCGGCCAACTGGCGCTCGACAGCGTTTTCGACCTCACCCGATAGCCGCGCCTGCTTGCCATCCACCACCACCTCGATACGAAAGGGGTTGAGCATGCGGTTGAGCGACAGGGCGGTTTGCAGTGAGCCCTCCTGGCGGGCGTCCTGCACAGGGTCAGCGAATGCCGGGGTCAAGACCGGCAGCAAAGTGGCCGCCAACACGGCCAGTCGTGGGAAAAAGGGCATGGCTATGCCTCCTTTGTTGGCAAAAACAGAAAATAGTCGCAACCAATGTGCCATCGCGCACCTCTAAGCAAATCATCGAGATATCGCGGCTCAAGGGCATTGTTTGGCCATTGGCTAGCATGCAAAGGACAGAATCCTTCAGAATTGACCATGCAACTTGCCCGATTTTTCCCACACTAATTGAAGATCTATCCTAAGGAGCGCAGGAAATGGAATCAGCCCAGGACAAGCAAGGCCGCATTCTGCTGGTGGATGACGAGTCCGCGATCCTGCGCACCTTCCGCTACTGCCTCGAAGACGAAGGCTATAGCGTGGCCACCGCCAACAGCGCCGCGCAGGCCGAAACCCTGCTGCAACGCCAGGTGTTCGACCTGTGCTTCCTCGACCTGCGCCTGGGCGAGGACAACGGCCTCGACGTGCTGGCCCAGATGCGTATCCAAGCCCCGTGGATGCGAGTGGTGATCGTGACCGCGCATTCGGCGATCGACACGGCGGTGGATGCCATCCAGGCCGGTGCCGCCGACTATCTGGTCAAACCCTGCAGCCCCGATCAACTGCGCCTGGCGACCGCCAAGCAGCTGGAAGTGCGCCAACTGTCGGCGCGCCTCGAAGCCCTTGAAGGCGAGGTGCGCAAGCCCAAGGACGGCCTCGACTCGCACAGCCCGGCCATGATGGCGGTGCTGGAAACCGCGCGTCAGGTGGCCACCACCGACGCCAACATCCTCATCCTCGGCGAGTCCGGCACCGGCAAGGGTGAACTGGCCCGTGCCATTCATGGCTGGAGCAAGCGGGCGCGCAAAGCCTGCGTCACCATCAACTGCCCGTCGCTGAATGCCGAACTCATGGAAAGCGAGCTGTTCGGCCATACCCGCGGCGCCTTCACCGGCGCCAGCGAGAGCACCCTTGGTCGCGTCAGCCAGGCCGACGGGGGCACGCTCTTCCTCGATGAAATCGGCGACTTCCCGCTGACCTTGCAGCCAAAGTTGCTGCGCTTCATCCAGGACAAGGAGTACGAGCGTGTCGGCGACCCGGTCACCCGCCGGGCCGATGTGCGCATTCTCGCCGCCACCAACCTCAACCTTGAAGAGATGGTGCGCGAAAGCCGCTTCCGCGAAGACCTGCTGTACCGCCTCAACGTCATCACCTTGCACCTGCCGCCCCTGCGCGAACGCAGCGAAGACATCCTGACCCTGGCCGATCGTTTCCTGGCCCGCTTCGTCAAGGAATACTCCAGGCCCGCCCGTGGTTTCAGCGATGAGGCCAGGGCTGCCCTGCTCAACTACCGCTGGCCCGGCAACATTCGTGAACTGCGCAACGTCGTGGAGCGCGCCAGCATCATCTGCCCGCAGGAACGCGTGGAGATCAGCCACCTGGGCATGGGCGAACAGCCGGCAGGCAACGCGCCCCGCGTGGGCGCGGCATTGAGCCTGGATGAGCTGGAGCGCGCGCACATCGGCGCCGTGCTGGCCGCCAGCGATACCCTCGACCAGGCCGCCAAGACCCTGGGCATCGATGCCTCGACCCTGTATCGCAAACGCAAGCAGTACAACCTATGAAGTGGCAGATGAAGCTGCGCACGCGGCTTTTCCTCAGCATTTCGGCACTGGTCACAGTGGCCCTGCTGGGCCTGATGCTGGGGCTGGTCAGCGTGCTGCAGATGGCCACGGTGCAGCAGCAGCTGGTACGGGACACCACCCACGCGCTGGAAGTGGGACTGAAACTGCGGCAAAACCTCGGCGAACAGCTGACCCTGATACTCGATGAGAACACCGCGCCGCAGAACCTGCGGCTGTTGCAGGACAACTTCCAGGCGCTGCTCGACCAAGGGCTCGAACAAGGCGGTGAACGCACCGGTTTCAGTAAGGCCAGCAGCAATTACCAGACCTTCCTCCAGGCCTACCGCGACAGCCCAGCACCTGCGCGCAGCATGGGCAGCGACGAGCCACTGGGGGCAGCCTTCAACCAGCTACGCACCGACCTCATCGATTCGCACAAACAGGCGCTGGAACACATCACCCGCAGTGAAGAACGTACCCGTGATCGCGCCTTGCTGATCAGCGGCGTGCTCGGCCTGATGGGCTTGGCGATACTGGTATTGGGCTTTGTCACCGCGCACAACATCGCGCGACGCTTCGGCCAACCGATCGAAGCCTTGGCCAAGGCGGCCGATCAACTCGGCAAGGGCAACTTCGACGTCACCCTGCCAGTCACCCAGGCCAGCGAGCTCAACCAGCTGACCCGTCGCTTCGGGCTGATGGCCGACGCCTTGCGCAAGCACCAGGCCACCAACGTCGATGAGCTGCTGGCCGGCCAGCAACGCCTGCAGGCCGTGCTCGACAGCATCGACGATGGCCTGCTGATCATTGACCGGCAGGGCCGCCTGGAACACCTCAACCCCGTGGCCCAACGCCAGCTGGGCTGGAACGACAGCCGCCTTGGCAGCACCCTGGCCGAAGCCTTGCAGCGCCCGGAGCTGGAGCAGCAACTGCGCCAAGTGCTGCGCGGTGGCAGCCTCGATCGCCCGCCAGACGACCTGAACATCGACGTCGATGAAGAAACCCGTCTGCTGACCTACAGCCTGACACCGGTCAGCCACCCTCAGGGGCCGATTCTGGGCGCGGTGATGGTGCTGCACGATGTGACCGAGCAGCGGGCCTTCGAGCGCGTGCGCAGCGAGTTCGTTCTGCGCGCCTCGCACGAACTGCGCACACCGGTCACAGGCATGCACATGGCGTTCGGCCTGCTGCGTGAGCGGGTGAAGTTTCCACCCGAGGCGCGCGAGTACGACCTGCTCGAAACCATCGGCGAAGAAATGCAGCGCCTGACCCAGCTGATCAACGACCTGCTGAACTTCTCTCGTTACCAGAGCGGCTTGCAGAAACTCGAACTCGCCCCTTGCGCCATCGATGAGCTGCTGGAGCGCGCGCAGCTGCGTTTTGTCGAACAGGCCGCACTCAAGCAGATCGAGCTGATCAAGGAACTGGAGCTGCCGCTGCCTCGCATCCAGGCCGATGTCGCCCAGCTCGACCGGGTACTGGACAACCTGCTGCACAACGCCGTGCGCCATACCCCCAGTGGTGGCCGCATACGCCTGCACGCAAGGCGCCATGCCGAGCGTGTGATCATCAGCGTCGAGGACAACGGCGAGGGCATCGCCTATGGGCAGCAGGGGCGTATCTTCGAGCCCTTTGTGCAGGTGGGGCGCAAGAAGGGCGGTGCAGGGCTGGGCCTGGCGTTGTGCAAGGAGATCGTGCAACTGCACGGCGGCCGAATGGGCGTGTTTTCCCGCCCGGGGCAGGGCACCCAGTTCTACATGGCCTTGCCGGTGTAGCCAGCGGGGCGGGCCTCAGGACTCATCGTCGGCCCGCCGTCCAGCCCCCTCGCGCCGGCCGCGGGTGACCAGTTCGGCAAACTGGCGGGCATTCAACGGGCGGGCGAACAACCAGCCCTGCCCATAGTTGACCCCTTCGCTGTAGAGCAGCACCGCCTGGTCTTCGCATTCGATGCCTTCGGCAATCACTCGCAGGTGCAGGTCATGCGCCATGCGGATGATGTGCGGGGCCACGCCACTGCTGGCGGCGTCATGCCCCAAGGCATCAATGAAGGCCTTGTCGATCTTCAGGCAGTCGACGGGCAAGGTCTGCAGATAGGCCAGGCTGCAATAACCCGTGCCGAAATCGTCGATCAACACCTGATGGCCCAACGCACGCAGGGCCTGCAGGTTGTCACGGGCTACCACCACGTCGATCAGGCCGCGCTCGGTGACCTCGAAAGCGATCTGGCTGGCCGAGACCCGGTGCTGGGCCAGCAACCGCGCCGCGACCCGGCCTATACGAGGGACCATCACGTCGCACGCTGCAAGGTTCACCGAGATGTACAGGTTGCGGTGCGAACGCAGCAACTGGCCAAGCTGTTCGAGCACACGTTGCAGGACAAAATCGGTGATCTGGCGGATTTGCCCGGTATTTTCGGCCAGGGGTATGAACAGGTCCGGGCTGGTCAGGGTACCGTCAGGGCGGCGCCAGCGCACCAGGGCTTCGGCGCCGACACAGCGCCGGGTGTCGAGCTCGATGATCGGTTGGTACAGCACCTGCAGCTCGCCTCGGCGCAGCGCGTTCTGCAACTCCGAGCTCATCGACCGGCGCTGCAGAATCAACTGCAGCACCAGCCAGCCGATGCAACAGGCGGCCAGCACGCTGCCGGGGAACAACAGCCAGAGCATGCCGTTCATGCGCAAGGGCAGGCTGGCACGCGGCGCGATCAGCACCAGTTGATAGTCCGGTGATTTGGTTGGCATGCGGTAGATGAGGCGGTCGCTCAGCTCCAGCAGCGACTTGTGGCTGGCCGTCCAGGCCGAGGGCGGGGGCCAGACCTGCGGTGGGCCCAGTACCGGGATTGCCCGCGTACCGTTGTCCAGCACAACCACCAGGCTGCCGCCGGGCGGCAGGTGGACCACATCGGTCAGGTGCCCGCGCGAGGTGGACACCACGAAATTGCCACGCCCTAGCATCAAGGCCGCCAGGTTTTCGTTGGGTTCGGTAGTGGTATTGAGCCAATAGCTGTAGGTCGGGCCCTTGATGTCAGGCGCCCGCAGGGGTTCGAACGCCCGCTCATCACCCCGGTTGGAGCAGGCGACATTGGCATCCACGTAGGCCGCCTCATAAATGAAGCGCGAGCTCAGGCCAACTTGCTGCAACGCCGCCAGCATCTGCGGGCTGCAACCTCGCAAGGGCTGCGCCTGCAAGATATCCACCCCTTCACGCAACTGACCGAACACCTGTTCGAGGCGTTCGAGAAAGCGCTCTCCCCGGGCATTCATCTGTGCGCTCTCGCTTTGCTTCATCTGCTGCAGGGCAATGCCGATGCTGGCGGTCAGCAACAGCGCGGCGCTGGCCAGCGCCGCCAGTGAGGCCAGCATCCAGGGACGGTAGAAAATTTGGCGCAGCGTGGAGATGAGGGCTGACATCAAGGGCATCCAGTTGATTACTAAGGTATAGCAACTGGATCAGGAATCGCCCTCGCCGTTGGGCGCCTCAGCTCAACGCATGCGGTTGAGCACCTGCAGCATGGCGGCCGTTTGCGCGTCGGGCATGCCATCGAAGCGTTGTGGCCGGAAACGCATCTGGAACGCGGCGATCACATGCCGCGTGGCAACGTCCAGCTCACCGGTTTGCGCGATGGCGTAGCCGAACCGCGCCAGTTCCTGCTGATACCAGCCCACGCTTGGCGGGTTGACGCTGAAGAAGGCTTGTTGACGGGCGACGGCGTTAGCCTCGGGCCAGATACCGATGCCGGCATCAGCCAAACGCTTCCACGGGAACAACGGGCCCGGGTCGAGCTTGCGCAAAGGTGCGATATCGCTATGGCCAACGATGTGCCGGGGGTCGATCTTGTTGCGCGTGACGATGTCCTTGAGCAGTGCGATCAAGGACTGCACCTGGGCTTCGCTGTAGGGGTACCAGACCCGGCCATTGGGAGTGTCGGTGAACCCTGGGTTGACGATTTCGATGCCAATAGAAGTGGAGTTCAACCAAGTGCGCCCCTGCCACTGGCTGTCACCGGCATGCCAGGCACGGCGGCTTTCATCCACCAGCTGATAGACCGTGGCCGGGCCGTCGCCAATCAGGTAATGGCTGCTGACCTCGCCGTGGGTCAACAGCGCCAATGAGCGCTCAAGCGAGGCATTGGTGTAGTGCAGGACGACGAACTGGATACGGTTGTCCTGGTTGACCGAAGGGTGGCTGCGGTCGATGCGCAGGCCCGTCGAGCAGCCGGTCAATATCATCAGTAAAAGCGTTGCTAAAAGGGTCTTCATCGAAAGGGCACGTCAACGTGAATAGATAAGTTAGCCACAGTATAACGAGCCCCTTTCAGACGGCGCGGCTCAAGCAGCCTCAACGCATGCACATCAGCATGAACGCCAGCGAATTGTCTCCACTGGCGCCGTTGACGTCTATCAGCTGGGTGTTAATGGTAACGCCCCCGTCAACACTCGGCATACCAACAACTTTGGCGTGGCCATGCAACAAGCGGGTCTGCGTGCTCCCATCAATCGGCGAAACAGAACAAAACCTGGGGTCCTGCTGAACGATGTGCTTGTTGAGGTGCATCTTGTACTGCGTGAAGTAATTGGATTGCGGTGTCTTTTCTACTTTTTCGATCCATTTCGGCCAAGATCGCAGTACTTCACCCTCGGCGCTGATATGCGCCGTCCAGTGATCATCTGCGGCCATGGCACTGACATGGAATGTCAGGCTCACTATCAGTGGCAGTGTCCATCTGGTCATTTTCGACTCCTGAGTAAGTAGTTCAATCGACCGCTGCTGGTGATTCAGCATCACGGCAAGCCAGTCTCGAACACTTCTCAGCCCGCAACGCGGTACATATTTACCCCTGCTCCACTCGATTTCGCCCCAAATCCTTGGCTCGGTACAACGCGGTGTCGGCGCGCTTGAGCACCTGGTCGCCGCGCTCGCCCGAGCGAAACGCGCCCAGCCCGATAGAGGCGGTGATCACCACGCGTTCACCCTTGAAGTGGAACGGGCACGCTTCGATGGTCGCACGCAGTACCTCGGCCATCTGGGCGGCGGCCGCTGGCGAGGTCTGCGGGAACAGCAGCACGAACTCCTCACCGCCGTAGCGCGCGATGAAATCGCGCCCTCGCAGGCGTTTGCGCAGCTGGTCGGCGACGATCTTCAACACCTTGTCCCCCGCCAGGTGCCCATAGTTGTCGTTGATGCGCTTGAAGTGGTCCAGGTCGAGGATCGCCATGGCCAGATGGCCGCCACTTTCATGCCAGTCGAGCATCTCGCGTTCCAGGTGCTCGCTCCAGGCCGCGCGATTGGGCAGGCCGGTCAGCGGGTCCAGCAACGCCTTTTGCCGCTGCTCTTCGAGGTGCTCGCGATAACCGAGCGCCTCGTGTTCCATGTTCGCCACCCGCTCGGACAGGCCTTGCAGGCGCCCGGCGAGCTCCTGCTCGCGACGATCACGCTCGTGCTTGTGTTCGTCCATGGTTACCAACAGGCCTTCGAGGCGGTTTTCCAGGATGTGCTTGAGGCTGTCCACATCGGCGGCACCTTGCACACTGCTCTGCAGCCCATCGACCTGCTTGCGCAGCTGGGTATCGAGCGCCTGGGCGGCGCTGCTGTTGTCGGCATGCCCGGCACTGGCTTCGTGCAGGTGACTCTGGAAGCTTTCCAGGCGCTCGTTGATCTGTTGCAGGTAGGTCTCGAATTCGTGCTGGCCGCTATCGGTTATCGCCAACATCAGCACCGCTAGGTCATCCAGCACCGGGATCAGCTCATACCAATTCAGCCCACGCGCCACCCGCCCGCGCATTTCCTGGGCCTGGGCCTTGTGCCGTTCGGGCAGGCTGAGGTCGTCGAGCAGACCGATCAGGGTCTGTTCGATGTGTGCGGCCACTTGGCTGTAGGGCGGCTCTACCGCATAGGGCAGGGCATAGGGGCCGTCTTCGCCGAAGGTGTCTTCGAGCGCCTGCGCAGGTTCTGCCTCAGCCGCGGGAGAGATGAGGGTAGTAGCCAGCTCGGGCGCCTCGTCCGGCAAGGACTCAGGTTGTGGCGTGGCCGGCGTGTCTGTGGTTTCGATCAGCGCCGGGCCCTCGGGCGCCTGTGCCTCAGTCAGCGGGGCTGGCAACGGCAGCAGGGCGTCCACATCGTCGGGCTGCGGGTCCTCGGCTGTGCGCTGTACGGGGGCTGCTGCCGGCTGCGGCACTGCGTCTGCCATCACGCCCGCAGGCGCTGCTACCAGCGTAGCCTCGGCGTCGGCGTCAGCTTCGCCGGGTTGCTCGTTCTCACGCCCGCCAAACAAACGCTGCAAAAAGCCCGGCCGCTCTTCCTCGGGCTTGCCCAAGGCAGAGAGTGCGCGGCCTTGCAGGCCACTCAGCTCGCCCAGCAGCGGGGGCAGTTCACGTGACTGGGCGACCCCAACATCAAGCTTCTTCGCCAGCTTTTTCAGCGGCCGCGAGATGTCGCTCGGCAACGGCAGGCCTTGCAGCTGGCTCACCAGCGATGTCAGCGCATCACTGACCTGGTTCATGCGGGTTTCACGGCGCTGCTCGGAGTCCAGCACGGCCTTTTCCAGGCGCGGGATCAGCCCGGCAAGGCCCGCGTCCATATTGTCGCTGCGGATGACCTCGCGCATTTCCTTCATGCACGCGTCCACCACCTTGTCGCTACCTTCGGCGGCCAGGGTGCTGCGCACGAGCCCGCGACGCAGCAGGTCGAGACGTGCGTCCCAACGGCGCTCAAGCTTCTCTTGCTGCTCGATGCTCTTAAGGTATTTCTCTTTCCAGCGCTCAGCGTCGTCAGTCATGCCCAGGTCCGCAAACGGTGATGGCAATTAGCTCAAAACCGGCAGCGTATCCACAGTCAATGCATCAGGCAATCGAATCTCGACGGCAACGGGAAGGTGATCGGAAATTGGCTGCGCCAACACCTCGACACGCTCAAGCGTAAGGGTTGGGCTGAGCAGGATATGGTCCAGGCAACGCTGCGGTCGCCAGCTGGGGAAGGTGGCCTCGACCTGAGGGGCAACCAGGCCCAGATCGCGCAGGGGCGAACGCTCCAGCAGGTCGGTGGCATGGGTGTTCATGTCACCCATCAACACCTGATGGCGGTAGCCGCCGATCAGCTCGCGAATATAGCTGAGCTGCAGGGCACGGGTCTTGGCGCCGAGTGCCAGGTGCATCATCACCACGATCAGCGCATCTTCACCTTCGCCGAAACGCACCAGGATTGCACCGCGACCGGACGGGCCGGGCAAAGGGTGGTCTTCAAGGTGTTGCGGCTTGAGGCGGCTGAGCACGCCGTTGCTGTGCTGGGCAAAACGCCCAAGGTTGCGATTGAGCTGCTGGTACCAATAGGGGAAGGCACCCAGGTGAGCCAGGTGTTCGACCTGGTTGATGTAGCCTGAGCGCAGGCTGCCACCATCGGCTTCTTGCAGGGCCACCAGGTCGAAGTCACCGAGCAGTTGGCCGATCTTCTGCAGGTTGCCGGCACGCCCGGTATGCGGCAGCAGGTGCTGCCAGCTGCGGGTCAGGTAGTGCCGGTAGCGTTCGGTGCTGATGCCGACCTGAATGTTGAAACTGAGCAGCCGCAGGCGACCATCCTCTGGCAGGCCGGGAGCCTGCAGGTGATGCTCGTTGACCTGCGGCTGGTGCAGGCCAATGCCACGCGTGGTTCTGAAGCGGGGCATGGGTACGCCGCTTACTTAGCGGCGCGCTCCTTGTCGATCAGCTGGTCGGCCACTTTAAGCACGCCTTCAGGCCCGCCTGCAGTGCCCAGGTCGAAGCGGTACTTGCCGTTGACGACCAAGCTCGGTACGCCGGTGATTTCGTACTTCTTCGCCAGTTCCTTGGCCTGGTTGACCTGGCCTTTGATGGCGAAGGAGTTGAAGGTGGCGAGGAACTTGTCCTTGTCCACGCCTTGAGTGGCGAGGAAGTCGGCCATGTCCTCTGGGTCGGTCAGGCGTTTGTTCTGGTTCTGGATGGCATCGAACACTGCCGCGTGAACCTTGTGCTCGACGCCCATGGCTTCGAGGGTCAGGAACATCTGGCCGTGCGCGTCCCACGGGCCACCGAACATGGCGGGTACGCGCTTGAAATTGACGTCTGCTGGCAGCTTTTCGGCCCACGGGTTGATGGTCGGCTCGAAGTGGTAGCAGTGAGGGCAGCCGTACCAGAACAGCTCGACCACTTCGATCTTGCCGGGCACGGAAACCGGAACAGGGTTGCTCAGCTCGATATATTCCTTGCCGGCAACAGGCTCGGCGGCCTGAACGGCGGTCATACCGAATACGCTGGCGGCGACCAACGCAGCGCTGAGAATCAGTTTACGCATGCTTTACTCCTGAGCATTCATGGGTCGCCTCGACGCGACCTGTACCTGAGACAGGTCGGGCCAGGCCCGAGTTCTGTAGTGTAACGGCTGCGGACGCAAAAAAGGGCGGTCCGGCCGCCCTTTCATCTTTGGCTTACAACATTAACCGAATGTTAATGCGCCAATTTCTTCGCGGGTTCAGCCGCGAAGAAATCGACAACCACCTCAGTGCAGGCCCTGGATGTAGCTGGCCAACGCTTCGATATCGTGGTTGCTCAGCTTGCCCGCGATGGTGCGCATGGTCGTGGCGTCGCCATCGTTGGTACGCACGCCTTCACGGAACTCGGTCAGCTGCTTGGTCACGTACTGCGCGTGCTGCCCGCTCAGGTGCGGGAAGCCGGCCAAGGCGATACCTGCGCCGTTGGGCGAGTGGCAGCCGGTACAGGCAGGCAGGCCTTTTTCCAGGTCGCCGCCGTTGAACAGGGCACGGCCACGTTCGACCAGCTTGGGGTCGGCCGCCCCGACGCTGCCCTTCTGGCTGGCAAAGTACGCGGCGATATCGGCCAAGTCCTGGTCACTGAAGGCGGCCAGCATGCCGGTCATCTCCAGCACGGTGCGCTTGCCGGACTTGATATCGTGCAGTTGTTTTTCGAGGTAGCGCTGGCCCTGGCCTGCCAGTTTCGGGAAGTTCGGTGCCAGGCTATTGCCGTCGGGGTTGTGGCAGGCACCACAGACGGCCGTCTTGGCCTGGCCGGCGGCGGCATCGCCTTTGATAGGTTGCGCAGCAGTGGCCGCACCTGCGACACCCATGGTCAACAGCAGACTCACGACTAGTTTGTTCATCAGCTAATCCAACACGGCTAAGGGTGAAATGTTATGTATCGGGACTGCCGCTCATCCAAAGGATGACCAAACGGTAGTCCTCGGCACTGCAGTCCATGCACAATCCACGCGGCGGCATAGCCTTGAAACCCTGGGTCACATGCCTCACGAGTACATCCACACCTTGCGCCAGCCTTGGCTCCCACGCTGCCCGGTCACCCCGCTGGGGGGCCTGTGGCAACTGCCCGGCGTGACAGGCCGCACACGTGCGGTTGTACAACACCTCGGGATCCTGTGTAGCCTGTGCGCTGAAAAACGGCAGGAACATACCGACAGCAAGCAGCCATTTCGCCATGCGGAACGACCTTCAGGGTTGGGGGCCGCGCTGCGTTCTGATGCGCGAGCTATTGTTCGACACCCCATGCTCGCTCTCCTTCGCTGGGAGAATGAGCACACAAAAACTGGGGCATTATATACTTCCGCCATCCAAACGGAAACGACACCGCTTGCCAGGCTCGAGCCTTCAGAGTCAGGCAACACCCACATCGGATATCCCATGCAAGTCAAGAACCCCATCCTCGGCCTCTGCCAGAAAGCCACATTCGCCCTCAGCGCTGCCAAGGTCGAACAATGCCCGGACGACCAGGGTTACGAGGTGGCTTTCGCCGGCCGTTCCAACGCCGGCAAATCCAGCGCCCTCAATACCCTGACTCATGCCAGCCTGGCGCGTACCTCGAAAACCCCGGGGCGCACCCAGCTGTTGAATTTCTTCAGTCTGGACGATGAACGGCGTTTGGTCGACCTGCCGGGCTACGGTTATGCAAAAGTACCGATTCCGCTCAAGCAGCACTGGCAGCGCCACCTGGAAGCTTACCTGGGCAGCCGCGAGTGTCTGCGCGGGGTGATCTTGATGATGGACGTGCGCCATCCGATGACCGACTTCGACAAGATGATGCTCGACTGGGCCAAGGCCAGCGGCATGCCGATGCACATTCTACTGACCAAGGCCGACAAGCTGACCCACGGCGCGGGCAAGAACACCTTGCTCAAGGTGCAGTCCGAGATCCGCAAGGGGTGGGGCGACGCGGTGACCATCCAGTTGTTCTCGGCGCCCAAGCGCCTGGGGCTCGAAGAGGCCTACCGCGTGCTGGCGGGCTGGATGGAACTGGAAGACAAGCCTGCGGAATAAAGGCTGATCACTGATCCTGGAGCCTTGCCGAAAGGCCGCTCCAGGGATCGTAGGGTGGTCAAATCCCAGGCAAAAAAAACCCCGGACTTCGTATGGGGAGGGGGAAGTTCGGGGTCCAAGTCCGGACCGCTAGGGCGGGGTCCAGATATCTGCCAACACTTAACACAACATAGGAGCATCGAAGGGCTTCACCAGCCATTCAGTTACTCTGAGTTCCGCTTCACCGGTTTAGTTCCGAGGCCTTGAAAACTATTTGCGATAGTTTCATGAAACCCAGCACTAATGGCATCTAGCTATGCCAGGATCCGCGTCACTACGTCGCAGATCCTACACAGCTTTGCAGGCTCAATCAGTGAGCTTCGTCCCAATTCGCGCCAATTCCTGCTTCGACCAACAACGGCACATCCAGCTGCGCGGCACGGCTCATGTGCAGGCGGATTTCATCTTTCACCTGCTCGACCAACTCCTCACGCACCTCCAGCACCAGTTCATCGTGCACCTGCAGGATCACCCGGGCATCCAGGCCGCTCTCGGTCAGCCAGTTGTCCACGTTGACCATCGCCCGCTTGATGATATCGGCCGCAGTACCCTGCATCGGGGCGTTGATCGCCGTCCGCTCGGCGCCTTTGCGCAGGGCCGGGTTCTTGGCGTTGATATCCGGCAAGTACAGCCGGCGGCCGAACAGGGTTTCGACGAAGCCTTGCTCGGCCGCCTGGGCGCGGGTGCGCTCCATGTAAGCCAGCACGCCTGGGTAACGGGCGAAGTAACGGTCGATGTAGTCCTGGGATTGCTTGCGGTCGACGCCAATCTGCTTGGCCAGGCCAAAGGCACTCATGCCGTAGATCAGGCCGAAGTTGATGGCCTTGGCGCTGCGGCGCTGGTCGGTGGTGACATTTTCCAGCGCCACACCGAACACTTCGGCAGCAGTGGCGCGGTGCACGTCGAGGTTGTTGCGGAAGGCATGCAGCAAACCTTCGTCCTTGGCCAGGTGGGCCATGATGCGCAGTTCGATCTGCGAATAGTCCGCCGCCAGCAGCTTGTAACCGGGGCTGGCCACGAAGGCCTGACGGATACGCCGACCTTCGGCGGTGCGGATCGGGATGTTCTGCAGGTTCGGGTCGCTGGACGACAGGCGCCCGGTGGCGGCCACTGCCTGCTGGTAAGAGGTGTGAATGCGCCCGGTGCGCGGGTTGATCTGCCCCGGCAGCTTGTCGGTGTAGGTGCTCTTGAGCTTGCTCAGGCTGCGGTACTGCATCAGTACCTCGGGCAGCGGGTAGCCTTGCTCGGCCAGCTCGTCGAGTACCGCCTCGGCGGTGGACGGCTGGCCCTTGGCAGTCTTGCTCAGCACCGGCATGCCCAGCTTGTCGTAGAGGATCGCCCCCAGCTGCTTGGGCGAGCCAAGGTTGAACGTCTCGCCAGCCAGTTCATAGGCCTGGCGCTCCAGTTCAGCCATTTTCACGCCCAGTTCGCCGCTTTGCACGTGGAGCAGTTCGGCATCCACCAACGCGCCTTGGCGCTCGATCTTCGCCAGCACCGGCACCAGCGGCATCTCGATGTCCATCAGCACCGGTTGCACGCTTGGGGTCTTGGCCAGGCGCAGCTGCAGTGCCTGGTGCAGGCGCAGGGTGATGTCGGCATCTTCGGCAGCATATGGGCCGGCCTTGTCCAGCGGGATCTGGTTGAAGGTCAGCTGTTTCGCGCCCTTGCCGGCAATCTGCTCGAAGGTGATGGTGGTGTGGTCGAGGTACTTCTGCGCCAGGCTGTCCATGTCGTGACGGGTGGCCGTGGAGTCCAGCACATAGGACTCGAGCATGGTGTCGTAGGCCACGCCGCGCATCTGGATGGCCGGGGCGCCGTTGGCCAGGATGTTGATATCGTACTTGGCGTTCTGCCCGACCTTGGCTTTGGCCGGGTCTTCCAGCAGGGGTTTGAGCGCCAGCAGCACGGCCTCGCGGTCCAGCTGGACCGGGGCGCCTTCGTAGTCGTGGGTCAGCGGTACATACGCCGCCTCATGCGGCTCGACCGCGAACGACAGGCCGACCAGCTGCGCCTGCTGGGCATCGAGGCCGGTGGTTTCGGTGTCGAACGCGAACAGCGGGGCCTGGCGCAGCTTGGCCAGCCAGGCATCGAAGCGGGCCTGGTCGAGCACCGTCTCGTACTTGGGTTCGACCTTGGCCGCCGGCGCGTCCTCCGGCACGGTCACGGTCGCCCCGGCCCTGGCGGCTTCGCGCTGAACGTCGGCGACCCAGCTCTTGAATTCCATCTCGGTGTACAAGGCCAGCAGTGCATCACGGTCTGGCTCGCCGCAGACCAGCGCCTCGACTTCGATATCCAGCGGCACGTCGAGCTTGATGGTGGCCAGCTCATAGGACAGGAACGCCGCCTCACGGTGCTCTTCAAGCTTGGCCGGCAGGGTCTTGGCGCCGCGGATGCTCAGGGTCGGCACCTTGTCGAGGTTGTCGTAGACCTCGCGCAGGCCGCCACCAATACCTGTCAGCAGGCCGGCAGCGGTCTTCTCGCCCACGCCCGGCACGCCGGGGATGTTGTCGACCTTGTCGCCCATCAGGGCGAGGAAATCGATGATGTGCTCAGGGCCGACACCAAACTTTTCGTGCACCCCGGCAACATCCATCACGCTACCGGTCATGGTGTTGACCAGGGTGACATGCCCGTCCACCAACTGCGCCATGTCCTTGTCGCCGGTCGAAATGATCACCGACCGGCCCTGCGCCGCACTGCTGCGCGCCAAGGTGCCGATGACATCGTCGGCCTCCACGCCCTCGACGCACAGCAGCGGGTAGCCCAAGGCCTTGACGCTGGCATGCAACGGTTCGATCTGCACCCGCAGGTCGTCAGGCATGCTCGGGCGGTTGGCCTTGTACTCGGCGAACATGGCATCGCGGAAGGTACCGCCCTTGGCGTCGAACACCACCGCAAACAGGCTGTCGGGGTATTGCTTGCGCAGGCTCTTGAGCATGTTCAGCACACCCTTCACCGCGCCGGTAGGCATGCCCTTGGAGGTGGTCAGAGGCGGCAATGCGTGGAAAGCGCGGTAGAGGTAGGAGGAACCGTCCACCAGGACGAGGGGCGCTTGGCTCATGAGCAGAATCAACCTTTTCGGCGGGTCCGGAGCTAGAATAGCCGGATCAATGACGACAAAGGGACAAGGTTATCATGCGTACACTCAATCGCCTGTTACTGCTCGGTCTGTTGGCAACCATGCCAGTCGTCACCCTGGCGGCGGACGACGCCCCCTCGGCCGATCCCGAGGTGACCATTCGCACGGAAGGCGATAAAACCATCCAGGAATACCGCCAGAACGGCTTCCTGTATGCGATCAAGATCACGCCGAAAAACGGCAAGCCTTATTTTCTGGTACGCGCCGATGGCACTGATGCCAATTTCATTCGTTCCGACCAGCCGGACATGCTGATTCCGTCCTGGAAGATCTTCGAGTGGTAAGCTGACGCGTATCGTTCACATCAACCCGGCACTTCCCGGCGGAAGTGCCCGTATGGGCATTTTTTCATCATGTCAGTCTTCACCCCTGTGACCCGGCCTGAGCTGGAAACCTTTCTGGCGCCGTACCAGCTGGGCCGTCTGCTCGATTTCCAGGGCATCGCCGCCGGCACCGAAAACAGCAACTTCTTCGTCAGCCTGGAACAGGGTGAGTTCGTCCTGACGCTGATCGAACGTGGCCCGAGCGAAGACATGCCGTTCTTCATCGAGCTGCTCGACGTGCTGCACGCCGCCGACATGCCGGTGCCCTACGCCCTGCGTGACCGCGACGGCAATGGCCTGCGCGAACTGTGCGGCAAGCCTGCACTGCTGCAGCCGCGCTTGTCGGGCAAGCACATCAAGGTGCCGAACAACCAGCACTGCGCGCAGGTAGGCGAATTGCTCGCGCACATTCACCTGGCTACCCGTCACCACGTCATCGAGCGCAAGACCGACCGCGGCCTGGACTGGATGCTGGCCTCGGGAGCCGAGCTGATGCCGCGCCTCACGGCCGAACAGGTTGCGCTGCTGCAGCCTGCGCTGGACGAAATCAACGCGCACAAGGCGCAGATCCTGGCCTTGCCACGGGCCAACCTGCACGCCGACCTGTTCCGCGACAACGTGATGTTCGAAGGTACCCACCTGAGCGGGGTGATCGACTTCTACAACGCCTGCTCGGGCCCGATGCTGTATGACATCGCCATCACCGTGAACGACTGGTGCATCGATGAGCAGGGCGCGCTCGATGTGCCACGGGCCCAGGCGCTGCTGGCGGCCTATGCGGCGCTGCGGCCGTTCACCGCAGCCGAGGCCGAATTGTGGCCGGAAATGTTGCGGGTCGGCTGCGTGCGCTTCTGGCTGTCGCGCCTGATCGCGGCGGAGTCGTTTGCCGGGATGGATGTGATGATCCATGACCCGAGCGAGTTCGAGGTGCGCCTGGCGCAGCGCCAGCAAGTGGCGTTGCACCTGCCGTTCGCGCTCTAGAACCTCGCCGGCTTCTTCGCGGGGCAAGCCCGCGAAGAAGCCGCTACAGGTTTACAACTGCTCCAGGCACCCGGCCAGATCACCCCCCAGCTTCTCCAGCAAGCGCTCATAGCCCTTGCCGTCCACCGGGTCGGTGCCGCCCAGGGCATCCAGCTCGGCCAGGCGCACCGGCAGCCCGGCGGTCAACGTCTCGGCCAAGCGCGGGCGCAGCGGCGGTTCGCTGAACACACAGGTCTTGCCCACTTCCTGCAGGCGTTTGCGCATGGCCGCCACATGCTGGGCGCCCGGCTGCACCTCCGAAGCCACGCTGAATACCCCGGCGTGCTTCAGGCCATAGGCGGCCTCGAAGTAGTCGAAGGCTTCGTGGAACACGAAGTACGGCTTGTCGGCGATGCCGGCCACACGTGCCTTGATGCGCCCATCCAGAGCATCCAGGCGCTCGACGAATGCCTTCAGGTTGCTCTGATAGCGCGTGGCATTGGCCGGGTCGACCTCGACCAGGTCCGCCGCCATCTTCGCCGCGATCACCCGGGCATTGACCGACGACAACCACAGATGCGCATCCAGGCTACCGGGGCGGTGGTCGTGATCATGGTCGTCCTGGTCGGTTTCTTCATGCGAGTGGCTGTCTTCGCCAAAATGGCGCAGCTGCATGCCGGTCAGCGACTGAACCGCGATGGTGGCCTTGTCTCGGCCTTTGAGCACCCTGGGCAGGAAGCTCTCCATGTCCGGGCCGATCCAGTACAGCAGGTCGGCGTCCGCGACGCGCCGTACGTCGGAGGGGCGCAGGGCGTAATGGTGCGGCGAGGCGCCAGGCGGCAGCAGCACATCCGGGCTGCCGACCCCGTCCTGAACGGCGGCGGCGATCTGCTGCAGCGGTTTGATGCTGGTCAGCACACGCACGTCGGCCTGGGCTGAAAATGCGATGAAAGCGACAAAAAGGGCTAGGAATCGGGACACGGTGAATACTCGGCTCGCCAGAAACAGGTAACATAATAACGTCTCCATCCAGAACCGTCGCTGCCCATGTCCATCACGCCGCTGGCCAACCGCCCCCACGATCACTCCCATTGCGTACACAGCGCACTGGCCGAAGCCGATGCCTTGTGCACCCGCCAAGGGTTGCGCCTGACTGCGCTGCGCCGCCGTGTGCTGGAGCTGGTATGGCAAAGCCACAAACCGCTGGGCGCCTACGACATTCTTGCCGTGCTCAGCGAGCAGGACGGCCGCCGCGCCGCACCGCCAACCGTGTACCGCGCTCTGGACTTCCTACTCGACAACGGCCTGGTGCACCGCATCGCCTCACTCAATGCGTTCATTGGCTGCAGCCACCCCGAGCACGTGCACCAGGGCCAGTTCCTGATCTGCCGCGCCTGCCATGTGGCCATCGAGCTGGAGCAGGCCAGCATCAGCGACGCCATCATCAACAGCGCCAAGGGCGTCGGCTTCAGCGTCGAAACCCAGACCGTGGAAGTGGTAGGCCTGTGCGGCAGCTGCCGGAGCGCGGCATGAGCGACGCGCTGATCCGCCTGGAGCAGGTCGGTGTGACCTTCGCCGGCGAAGCGGTGCTCGACAGCATCGACTTGTCGGTGGCGCCGGGCCAGATCGTCACCCTGATCGGCCCCAACGGGGCAGGCAAGACTACCCTGGTACGCGCCGTGCTGGGGCTGCTCAAGCCGCACCGGGGCAAGGTATGGCGTAAACCGCGCCTGCGCATCGGCTACATGCCGCAAAAAATCCAGGTCGACGCCACGCTGCCGCTGTCGGTGCTGCGCTTCTTGCGCCTGGTACCGGGCGTCGACCGGGCAGCGGCGCTGTCGGCGTTACAGGAAGTGGGCGCCGAGCACGTTATCGACAACCCGATCCAGACCGTTTCCGGCGGCGAAATGCAGCGCGTGCTGCTGGCCCGGGCCCTGCTGCGCGAGCCGCAACTGCTGGTGCTCGACGAACCGGTACAAGGCGTCGATGTGGTCGGCCAGACCGAGCTGTACAACCTCATCACCCGCCTGCGCGACCGCCACGGCTGCGGCGTGCTGATGGTCTCCCACGACCTGCACCTGGTCATGAGCACCACCGACCAGGTGGTCTGCCTCAACCGCCACGTGTGCTGTTCCGGCCACCCGGAGCAAGTCAGCGGCGACCCGGCCTTCGTCGAGCTGTTCGGCCAGAACGCGAAAAGCCTGGCCATCTATCACCACCATCACGACCACAGCCACGACCTGCATGGCTCGGTGGTCGCCCCTGGCACCCATGTTCACGGAGAGCACTGCAAGCATGGCTGATTTTCTTCTCTACGCCCTGCTTGCCGGTCTGTCCCTGGCGCTGGTGGCCGGCCCACTAGGGTCTTTCGTGGTGTGGCGGCGCATGGCCTATTTTGGCGACACCCTGTCCCACGCCGCCTTGCTCGGCGTCGCCCTGGGTTTCGCGCTGGACGTCAGCCCAGCCCTGGCAGTGACCGTGGGCTGCCTGCTGCTGGCGATCCTGCTGGTGACTTTGCAGCAACGCCAACCGCTGGCCTCCGACACCCTGCTCGGCATCCTTGCCCCCAGCACGCTTTCCCTGGGCCTGGTGGTGCTGAGCTTCATGCACGACGTGCGCATCGACCTGATGGCCTATCTGTTCGGCGACCTGCTGGCCATCAGCACCACCGACCTTGCCTGGATCCTCGGTGGCAGCGCAATGGTGCTGCTGTTGCTCGCCGCACTGTGGCGGCCCTTGCTGGCGGTGACCGTGCACGAGGAACTGGCCATGGTCGAGGGCTTGCCCGTGGCGGGCCTGCGCCTGGCATTGATGCTGTTGATTGCGGTGGTGATTGCCGTGGCGATGAAGATCGTCGGCGTGCTGCTGATCACCTCGTTGCTGATCATCCCGGCCGCTGCGGCGCAGCGCCACGCCCGCTCGCCCGAACAGATGGCCCTGGGTGCCAGCCTGCTGGGGGTGACCGCGGTTTGTGGCGGCCTGGCCATGTCCTGGTTCAAGGACACCCCAGCCGGCCCTTCGATCGTGGTCTGCGCGGCAGTGCTATTCTTGCTGAGCCTGGCCTTGCCGAAACGCTGAAAGCCAGGGCGCCCGAAGGCGCGCCCTGCAACCTTTTCACGGGTAAAGGGTCTGTAAGACTTGTTTTCGAGCGTGCGCACCTGGGTGTAGACTTGCTCGCTTTTTGCGCAAATAGAGAGTCGCAGGAATGAAGCCGTTCGCCTCCCGTTATCTGCTTGTTGCCGCGTTTTCCCTGTTCCTGGCTGCCTGTTCCAGCGCACCGGTCGAACAAGCCGATGCACCTGCTCAAGCCGATGCCTGGCAGCAGTTGCAACAAAACATTGCCAGCAATGAGCTGGCCACCGCCGAAGACCAACTGGCTGCATTGCAGGCACAGTCGCCGGTAGACCCGCGCCTGGAGCAATACCAGCGGCAGTTGGCCGAGGCGTATCTGCAGCGTAGCCAGATCGTCCTGCAGAAGGGCGATGTCAACGCTGCGGCCACCGCCCTGGCCCGCGCCCGCGCCCTGATGCCGCAAGCCCCGGCAGTAACGGGTGGTGATGCCGTCAGCCAGGCGCGCAAAGCCGAGCTGGAGAAAGCCGAGGCGGCGTTGAAAGCTGCCGAGGCCAAGCCCCAGGCGCGGGTCATCGACCCGACTGCGCCAAGCACGGTGATCGCGCTGAAGACTACGGACATGGCTGCCATGCGCCGTCAGCTCGATGAAATTGCCAAGGACGTGGTCAATTACCAGTGCGAGGTGGTGTTTCAGGTACCACGCACCGAGGACGCGCCTTGGCTGAAGACCCTGCTGGAAAAGCGCGTTCACAAGCTCGACAGCAGCTTTGCGCTGAAGCAGAAGCATGAAATCCAGCGCAAATTGCCGGCGCAGGTGGTACTGGTCCCGCACCAGCGCTGAATGCTTCGCGGGGCAAGTCGGATTGCCCCGCGAAGCGGCCCTGTCAGGCTGGTACTGCTTCAGCAGCCGCCTCCCGCTCCCACACCCGATGCCCTTCAACCGCTTTCACAAAGGCATCCACGGTCTTCTGGTCATCCCCCAGCAGCAGGCCCTTGTCTTCCTTGAGCCCCAAGCTGTCCAGCAACCCCTTGCCTTCCTTGGCCAGCGCCATCGCCTTCAGATGCTTGTAACCCTCTAGCAGGAAGTGCTTGGCCAGCCCACTGGCACCCAACGCATCCAACGACGCCTTGCCAGCCGGCACCACAATGCCGTCGAACATGATCGATGGCATGCCCTCCATCGACGCATCCACCGGCAGTGGCTTGCCTTGGGCGGTTTTAACCGGCGCCGACGTAGGCCCGAGCACCATGATGCGAGCACTGTGCGCTTCCAACGCCTTGACCTGTTGATCGACGCTGGCACCGTCCACGCCGTCAGCCACCAGCACGGCAATCTTGCGGCCCTTGATGCCTACATCGCCGGGGTGGTTCATCTGGCTCAAGGCGGGCGATTTCGCCAGCTTGCTGCCTTTGACCTGAACCGTGCCGGCCTTGGGCGCAGGCAGGCCGAGGTTGGCCGCCACGGCCGCAGCCAGTTTCAGGTCGATGTTGGCCAGAATCTCATTTACCTCACGCACCCGGATATGCTCACGCTCAACCTTGCCCAGCTCGAAGCTGTAGGCCTTGATGATGTGCTGCTGCTCATTCGGGCTCATGCTCTGGAAGAACAACCGCGCCTGCGAGAAGTGATCACCGAACGACTCGCTTCGTTGGCGTATCTTCACCGCATCGATACGCTCCTGGTAGCTCTCGAAGCCGCCATCCTGGGCTGCGGCAGGGGTTTCTTTCGGCCACCCGCCATCGATCGAGTTCGGCTCGTACGAGGCGCGGCCCTTGTGGATAGTCTGCCGGTGCAGCGCGTCACGTTGGTTGTTATGGTTCGGCGCAACCGGGCGGTTGATCGGGATTTCATGGAAGTTAGGCCCGCCCAGGCGGCTCAGCTGGGTGTCGGTATAGGAGAACAACCGCCCCTGCAGCAGGGGATCGTTGGAGAAGTCGATGCCAGGCACGATATGCCCAGGGCAGAAGGCAACCTGCTCCACTTCGGCAAAGAAGTTGTCGGGGTTGCGGTTGAGCACCATCTTGCCCAGCGGCGTGACCGGCACCAGTTCTTCGGGGATGATCTTGGTGGGGTCGAGCAGGTCGAATTCGAACTTATGCTCGTCGGCTTCGGGCACGATCTGCACGCCCAACTCCCACTCTGGGTAGTCACCCATCTCAATCGCTTCGCTCAGGTCGCGGCGGTGGAAGTCGGTGTCCTTACCCGCCAGTTTCTGCGCCTCATCCCACAATACCGAGTGCACCCCTTGGCGTGGTTTCCAATGGAACTTGACGAAGCTGGCCACCCCTTCGGCATTGATCAGGCGGAAGGTGTGGATGCCAAAGCCTTCCATCATCCGCAGGCTGCGGGGGATGGCGCGGTCGGACATGGCCCACATGACCATGTGCGCAGACTCTGGCACCAGCGAAACGAAGTCCCAGAACGTATCGTGGGCCGAGCCGCCCGTAGGCATCTCGTTGTGTGGCTCGGGTTTGACCGCATGCACGAAGTCGGGGAACTTGATCGCGTCCTGGATGAAGAACACCGGCATGTTGTTGCCAACCAAGTCGAAATTGCCCTCATCGGTGTAGAACTTCACCGCGAAGCCACGTACATCTCGCACGGTGTCGCCCGAGCCGCGTGGGCCCTGCACGGTTGAAAAACGCACGAATACCGGGGTGATCTTCTCTGGGTCCTGCAGGAAACCGGCCTTGGTCAGGGCAGCATGGTTGCCGTAGCTCTGGAAGTAGCCATGGGCACCGGTGCCGCGTGCGTGGACGATCCGCTCCGGGATGCGCTCATGGTCGAAGTGGGTGATCTTCTCGCGCATGATGAAGTCTTCGAGCAGCGAAGGCCCGCGGTCACCGGCCTTGAGCGTGTTCTGGTTGTCGGCGATGCGCACGCCTTGGTTGGTCCGCAAAGCCTGGCCCGTCGCATCGCTGCGCACAGCCTCGAGGCTCTGCAGTTTGGCATTGGTATTGGCCTTGTCGGGCGTCTGGGTACCGGCGGCCTGGCTCTCTTTGGGCGCGTCCGTTTTCTTGCTGGGCATGGTCAGCTTTCCTCATCAGTCTTCAGGCTTGCCCGTGTGGGCTTGTTCTAGTAGTGACTGGAGCCCGATTGGCTACGTTCAATAAGCTTTACCGGTTGTCGCGTTATGCCCGCTGGGTTGGTGCATGACGAAATAAATGCTAAGAACAGCTATGGGAAAAGGCTAAAATGCGCGACCCCAGCTAACCGCTGACCCAAAATTCCATGCGCCCCACAAGGTTCGCTACGTGATCGAGTTCCAACATGTCCATAAGACCTACCGCGTCGCCGGTAGGGAAATCCCCGCCCTCAACCCGACCAGCCTGACCATCGAAGACGGCCAGGTGTTCGGCCTGATCGGCCATTCCGGCGCCGGCAAAAGCACTATGCTGCGCCTGATCAACCGCCTCGAAGAGCCCTCGGGCGGCACGATCATCGTCGATGGCGAGGACGTCACTGCGTTCAACGCCAACCAACTGCGCGGCTTCCGCCAGCAGGTCGGGATGATTTTCCAGCACTTCAACCTGCTGGCATCCAAGACCGTGGCCGACAACGTCGCCCTGCCGCTGACCCTGGCCGGCGGGCTGTCGCGCAGCGAGATCGACAAGCGCGTCACCGAGCTGCTGGCCCGCGTCGGGCTATCCGACCACGCCAAGAAGTACCCGGCGCAGCTGTCCGGCGGCCAGAAGCAGCGCGTGGGCATCGCCCGTGCCCTGTCCACCAACCCGAAGATCCTGCTGTGCGACGAGGCCACCAGCGCCCTCGACCCGCAGACCACCGCGTCGGTGCTGCAACTGCTGGCCGAGATCAACCGTGAGCTGAAGCTGACCATCGTCCTGATCACCCACGAAATGGACGTGATCCGCCGGGTCTGCGACCGCGTGGCGGTCATGGACGCCGGGCAGATCGTCGAGCAGGGCTCGGTGGCCGATGTGTTCCTGCACCCGCAGCACCCGACCACCAAGCGTTTCGTCCAGGAGGACGAACAGGTCGATGAAGGCGAACAGCGCGACGACTTCGCCCACGTACCGGGGCGCATCGTGCGCCTGACCTTCCAGGGCGAGGCGACCTACGCACCGCTGCTGGGCACCGTGGCCCGCGAGACCGGCGTCGACTACAGCATCCTGGCCGGGCGTATCGACCGCATCAAGGATGTCCCCTATGGGCAGCTGACCCTGGCCGTCACCGGCGGCGACATGGAAGCGGCGTTCGACCGCTTCAAGGCAGCTGACGTACATATGGAGGTACTGCGTTGATGGACGCCCTGAATTTCTTCGCCAACGTCGACTGGGCCGAAATCTGGCTGGCCACCGTCGACACCATGGTCATGCTGTTCGGCTCGTTGTTCTTCACCGTGCTGCTGGGCCTGCCGCTGGGCGTGCTGCTGTTCCTTTGCGGCCCACGCCAGATGTTCGAACAGAAGGGCGTGTACGCGCTGCTGTCGCTGGTGGTCAACATCCTGCGCTCGCTGCCGTTCATCATCCTGCTGATCGTGATGATCCCGTTCACCGTGCTGATCACCGGCACCTCGCTGGGCGTCGCCGGGGCCATTCCGCCGCTGGTGGTAGGGGCCACGCCGTTCTTCGCGCGCCTGGTCGAAACCGCCCTGCGCGAGGTCGACCGCGGCATCATCGAGGCCACCCAGTCGATGGGCGCGACGACGCGCCAGATCATCACCAGTGCCTTGCTGCCGGAAGCCCGCCCGGGCATCTTCGCAGCCATCACCGTCACCGCCATCACCCTGGTTTCGTACACCGCGATGGCCGGTGTGGTGGGCGCAGGCGGCCTGGGCGACCTGGCCATCCGCTTCGGCTACCAGCGCTTCCAGACCGATGTCATGGTCGTGACCGTGGTGCTGCTGCTGGTGCTGGTTCAAGTCCTGCAAAGTGTGGGCGACAAACTGGTCGTGCATTTTTCCCGTAAGTAACCCCAATGGGGTCGGCCTGGCCGACCCGTTCGGGGGCCGTCGCGGCCCTCACAAGGAGTGATTCATGAAGAAGCTGCTTGCTGTCGCTGCCGCTGTCGCGGCCTTTTCGGCCCACGCCGATACCCTGACCGTTGCCGCCACCCCGGTGCCGCACGCCGAGATCCTCGAGTTCGTCAAACCACAACTGGCTAAAGAAGGCGTGGACCTGAAGGTCAAGGTATTCACCGACTACATCCAGCCGAACGTGCAGGTCGCCGAAAAGCGCCTGGACGCCAACTTCTTCCAGCACCAGCCGTACCTGGATGAGTTCAACAAGGCCAAGGGCACCGCCCTGGTCAGCGTTGCCGGCGTGCACATCGAGCCGCTGGGCGTGTACTCGTCCAAGTACAAGAAGCTCGCCGAGCTGCCTTCGGGCGCCACCGTGGTCATTCCCAACGACGCCACCAACGGCGGCCGTGCTTTGCTGCTGCTGGCCAAGGCCGGCGTGATCACGCTCAAGGACAACAGCAATATCCTGTCGACCGTGAAGGACGTTGCCGAGAACCCGAAGAACATCAAGTTCCGTGAGCTGGAAGCGGCCACCATCCCGCGCGTGCTGACCCAGGTCGATGCTGCCCTGATCAACACCAACTACGCGCTGGAAGCCAAGCTGAACCCTGCGAAGGACGCGCTGGCCATTGAAGGCAGCGACTCGCCTTATGTGAACATCCTGGTTGCCCGCCCGGACAACAAAGACTCGGATGACATGAAGAAACTGGCGGCTGCACTGCACTCGCCAGAGGTGAAGCAGTTCATCAACGAGAAGTACAAGGGCGCTGTAGTACCCGCTTTCTGATCCGAAATCCATGGGGCCGCTTTGCGGCCCTTTCCGACCGGTCCGGCGCCCCGGCAAGGCCTGCGCAGCAGGCCCAAAATCTCAATCCCGCTTCACCAGCCCGGGCAACTGCGCCAGCAGCTTCTGGTTGTTGAACGGCGCACGAATGAACCCACGCTGACGCCCATCCGGCCCGACAATCGCCAGGTTACCGCTGTGATCCACGGTATACCCCGGCTTGCTGGTATCCGCCGGGATGAACGGAATGCTCAAGGCATTGGCCAGCTTCTGGGTGTCCTCGATCGAGCCCGCCACCCCGACGAAATCCTTGTCGAAGTAACCCAGGTACTGCTTGAGCTGGTTCGGCGTGTCGCGGTTCGGGTCCACGCTCACCAGCACCACTTGCAACCGGTCCACCGCCTCCTTGGGCAGTTCGCTCTTCACCTGGCGCAACTGGGCCAGGGTGGTCGGGCAGATGTCCGGGCAGTAGGTGTAGCCGAAGAACAGCAGCGACCACTTGCCCTTCAGGTCATTCAGCGCCACCGGCTGGCCGTCCTGGTTGGTCATGGTCACATCTGCCACCGTGCGGCTCTGCGGCAGCAGGATGATGCCGGCGTCGATCAGTTCGGTGGGGTTGGGCTGGTCGCGGCCATTGAGCACCTTGTTGACGGTCAGGCCCAGGATCAACGCGACCAGGGCGACGAGGATGAAGACGGTTTTCTGGGTTCGGGTCATAGATTCAGCAACAGGTAGTGGTCAAGGAGCAACGCGACGAACAGCGCGAACAGGTAGCCGATAGAGTACTTGAAGGTGCCGATTGCCGCGTGCGGGCGGCTGCCACGGTACAACACCCAGGCCCAATGCAGGAAGCGCAGGCCCAGGGCCAGGGCACAGGCCAGGTACAACGGGCCGCTCATGTGGATGGCATAGGGCAGCAGGGTGACGGCCAACAGTATCAGGGTGTAGAGCAGGATGTGCAGCTTGGTGTAGCGCTCGCCGTGGGTCACCGGCAGCATCGGGATATCGGCCTTGGCGTATTCCTCCTTGCGGTGGATGGCCAGGGCCCAGAAGTGCGGTGGCGTCCAGGCGAAGATGATCAGCACCAGTAACAAAGGCTCGGTGCTGACATGGCCGCTGACCGCCACCCAGCCAAGCAGCGGCGGCGCCGCGCCGGCCAAGCCACCAATCACGATGTTCTGTGGTGTTGCACGCTTCAGAAAGCCGGTGTAGAGCACCGCATAGCCCAGCAGCGAAGCCAGGGTCAGCCAGGCGGTGAGAGCGTTGGTGAACACCAGCAACAGCGCCATGCCCAGCAACGCCAGGGCCAAGGCAAAGGCCAGCGCCGGCAGCGGCGCGACCCGGCCTGCAGCCAACGGCCGTTTGTGGGTGCGCGCCATCAAGGCGTCGATACGCCGGTCCACCACATGGTTGACCACCGCAGCACCGCCCGCGCACAAGCCAATGCCCAGGTTGCCGAACAGCAGTACGCTCCAGGCAACGCCTGCGCGGCTGGCGAGGAACATCCCTGCAAGGGAAGTGATCAACATCAGCACCACCACCTTGGGCTTGGTCAGCTCCAGATAGTCGCGCCAGCCTGCCCGTTGTGCGCCTAGAAGCGTCGCCACGAATCGTTCCTCATTGGGTGCGAGATATCCACGCCCACCACCGGCGTCAGGCGCCAGCCGTGGCCGACGCGCACTTTGTCGACCACGCGGATGCGGTAGTTCACCAGCACCATGCTCAGTAACAGCATGGCCCCGCCAGCGTTATGGGCCACTGCCACGCCAAGCGGCAGGTGGAACAGCACGTTGCTGATGCCTAGCCCGACCTGCACCGCCAGGGCCAACAGCACCAGCCGCGCCAGGCCAGCGAGGCCACAGCGGTAAAGCTTGAAGCTCAGCATCAGCAGCACGGCACTGACCAGCAACGCACCCAACCGGTGGCTGATGTGGATGGCCGTGCGCGCATCGCTGTCCAGTTGCCCGCCCAGGTAGTTGGGGCCGACGTGCTGGGTCAGGTGGAAGCCGTTGCTGAAGTCCGCCGCCGGCCACCACTGGCCATGGCAGGTGGGCAAATCGATACAGGCGACCGCCGCATAATTGGCGCTGACCCAACCGCCCAGGGCGATCTGGCCGACCACCACCAGCAGCGCCAGAGCCGCGATGCGGCGTAGGCTCAGCGGTAGCTTAGGCAGCGGCGCAAAGGCCCGGGACAGCCGCAGGCACAGCAGAAACAGCAGGCTCAAGGTGGTGAACCCACCCAGCAGATGCGCGGTGACGACTTGCGGCCAGAGTTTCAGCGTCACGGTCCACATGCCAAACGCCGCCTGGGCCAGCACCACCGCCAGCAACAGCACGGGCAAGCGGTAGGGCTGGCCATCACGCGCATGGCGGCGTACGGCCTGCAAGGCCAGCCAGGCGATCACCAGCGCCAGGGTGCCGGCGAAGTAGCGATGGACCATTTCGGCCCAGCCCTTGGCGGCCTCCACCGGGTGTTCGGGGAAGTGCACTTCGGCGTGGGCCAGCTGAGCGTCGGTCTTGGGCACACTGATGAAACCATAACAGCCTGGCCAATCAGGGCAGCCCAGGCCGGCATGGGTCAGGCGGGTATAGGCACCGAGCAACACGACCAGCAGTGCCAGCAGGGTGGCGAACACAGCGAGGCGCAATCCGGGTCTGGCCATGGCAGGCTCCTAGCCGATGTTGGAGAGCTTGAGTAGGTGGCGCAGGTCGTCCAGCACGTGCTTGCCGTTGGCCTTGCTGTCGTAACGCAGCACCAGGTTGCCGTGGGGGTCGACGATCCACAGTTGCGGGCCAGGCTTGCCTACCTTCTGCAGGTAGTGCGGAGCATCCAGTGGGTAGCGTTGCAGCTGCGGGTACTCGCGACCAAGCAGTGCCTGGTAGTCGGCGGTCAGCGGCTGGGCGGTTGCCAGCGCATGGCTTGCGCGGCTGGCATCGCGGCCCAGGCCGACCTGGATTTGCCGGGCCAGGTACACCAGGCGCTGGCAGTCCTCGGTACAGGCTTCGGGCGCACTGACCAGCAACTGCCAACGCTCGTCCTGGCCTGCCACGCCGATATCCGTGCGGCTTTCACCATTGCCGATCATCGCGCCGTGATAGCTGCGGCCTTCCGGCACCCAGAACTTGAGCTTGTACATGCTGGTGGCCAGGATCATCGGGCCGAGCACAACCAGCAGTATCAGGACCAGCTGCAAACGCCCGCGGGCTCTGGGCTTGCGGCGCTCAGGCACTTCCAGTGGGCTGGTGGTGGCGGCCATGGTGGTTCTCCTTCTTGTTGTTGTGCCAGCCAAAGTAGAGGTAAAGCAGCACCAGCGCGGCGGCCAGGGCAAACCATTGCACGGCGTAGCCCAGGTGCTTTTCCGGGCCCATCGCGACCACTGGCCAGTCCAGGCGATAGGCGGCCGGGCCGGGTTGCAGGCGCAGTTCATGGGCGAAGCCTTCACGGCTCAGCTGCTGCCACAGCTGCGCGGCATCGATGGCGGTCAGCAGGTGCGGCCATTGGCCCCCAACCGGGTCGGGGTGCAGTTGGAAGGTGCTGCCGGGCGCCACATAGACCGAAGCCTCCAGCGCCAACGCCTGCGCCGGGGTCTCGAAGTGCACCGGCACGCGGCGGTCCGGCCAGGCTAACCAGCCACGATTGACCAACAGCCACAGCCCGCTGGGCTGGTCATGGAAGGGCTGCAGCAGTTCGACACCGGCCTGGCCGTCGCGCATGCGGTTGTCCAGCAGCAGGCTGTGTTCGGCATCGAAACGGCCGTACAGGTGCACGCGGCGAAAAGCGCTATCGTCGCGTTGCTGCAGCTGGGCAGTAGAGAGGGGCGCATCAATGCTGCGCTCGGCATAGGTCGCCAGCAGCGCGCGCTTTTGCTCGGCGCGGCCCAGTTGCCAGCAGCCAAGCGCGATCAAGCCCGGCAGCAGCGCGAGCACCACCAAGGTCGGTAGCCAACCTGGGCGAAACGGCCTCACGGGCGCCTCGCTATACTTATCCACATCACTGCATCCCCCCCGGAGAAGCGCCATGCTCAAGGCCGCAATTGTCCTGATGCTGTTGGCCACGGTTGCCAGCCTGTTCAGTGGCCTGGTGTTTCTGGTCAAGGACGATGAAAACTCGACGCGCTTACTGAAAGCGCTGACCGTACGCGTGACCCTGGCCGCCTTGACCCTCGGGCTGGTGGCTTACGGCTTGATCAGTGGCCAGCTGGTCTCTCACGCGCCCTTCTGAATCACCCCCCTGCTTTTTGTAGGAGCGGCCTTGCGTCGCGAAAGGGGCGCGAAGCGGCCCCAGGTTTTGTGTGGTGACATAAATCGCCGGGGCCGCTTCGCTGCCCTTTCGCGACGCAAGGCCGCTCCTACACAAAGCAGTTGCAGGCCAGGTTTCAAAGCACGTACACAAAGATGAACAGCCCAACCCACACCACATCGACGAAGTGCCAGTACCAGCTGGCCGCTTCGAAGCCGAAGTGCTTGTCGGCATTGAAATGCCCGCGCAGGATGCGCACGAACATGACGATCAGAATGATCGTGCCCAAGGTCACGTGGGCACCATGGAAGCCGGTAAGCATGAAGAAGGTCGCGCCGTAGATCCCCGACCCCAGCGTCAGCCCCAGCTCGGTATAGGCCTCGTGGTACTCGAAGGCCTGCAGGGCGATGAAGCTCAGGCCCAGCACGATGGTCAGCGCCATCCACAGCTTCAGCGGCCCACGGTGGTCACGCCGCAGGGCGTGGTGGGCAATCGTGATGGTCACGCTCGAACTGACCAGCAAAATGGTGTTGATCAGCGGCAGGTGCCAAGGGTCGATGACTTCCTTGGGCGGCGGGAACAGTTTCGGGTCCGGGGTATGCAACAGCGGCCAGGTGAATTCGAAGGTCGGCCACAGCATGTGCGCGACGCCCTTGGCGCCTTCGCCACCGAGCCAAGGCCCGGCCAGCACCCGCACGTAGAACAGCGCACCGAAGAAGGCCAGGAAGAACATCACTTCCGAGAAGATGAACCAGCTCATGCCCCAGCGGAACGAGCGGTCCAGCTGCGCGCTGTACAGCCCGGCGCGGCTCTCTTTCACCACCGCGCCAAACCAGCCGAACAGCATGTAGGCCAGTAACAACGCTCCGACGAAGAAGATCAGCGGCCCATGCGAGTCGGGGTGCCCGGCCTTCATGTCGTTGAACCAGGTACCCAGGCCGAACACCGTGATGAACATGCCGATGGTGGCGATGATCGGCCACTTGCTCTGCGCCGGAACGTAGTAGTGCTCATGACTTGCCATTGCTGTTCTCCTTCCCTTAACGGGCGCCCTGGACGTCCTGGGCCGCAACATGCGCGACCGGCGGGTGGCGAGCGGTGATGTCGAACAAGGTGTAGGCCAGTGTCAGGTGCTTCACGTTGGCCGGCAGGTCGCGGTCAACGATGAAGCGCACCGGCATCTCGATACGTTCGCCGGGCTGCAGCACCTGCTGGGTAAAGCAGAAGCACTCGGTCTTGTGGAAATACGCCGCGGCCTCGGCCGGGGTGATGCTGGGTATCGCCTGGGCGCTCATGGGCCGGTCGGTCGGGTTGCGCGCCACGAAGATCATCTGGTTGACCGCACCGGGGTTCACGTCGATCTGGTCGGCCGTGGAGTAGAAGTCCCAGACCATGTCACTGGCGTTGGTCGACATGAACTGCACCCGCACCGAGCGCGATGGGTCGCTGACCTGGCTGCCCTCGTACTGGCCGCCGGTCTTGCCATTGATGCCGAAGGCCTTGCACATCACGTCATAGATCGGCACCAGGGCGAAACCGAAGGCGAACATCACCACCGTCAGCATCAGCAGGCGCAAGACCAGGCGTTTGAGCGACAGGCCGTTCATGGGCGCTCCTCTACTTCACGTCCGGTGGGGTCTGGAAGGTGTGGTAAGGCGCAGGCGAGGGGACCGACCACTCCAGGCCTTCGGCGCCATCCCAGGGTTTTGCCGGCGCTGGAGCACCGCCACGGATGCACTTGATGACGATGAACAGGAAGAAGATCTGCGTGGCGCCGAACATGAAGGCGCCGATCGAGGAGACCATGTTGAAGTCGGCGAACTGCAGGTTGTAGTCCGGAATGCGCCGCGGCATGCCCGCCAGGCCGACGAAGTGCATGGGGAAGAAGGCCATGTTCATGCCGATGAACGACAGCCAGAAGTGCAGCTTGCCGAGGGTTTCGTCATACATGTGCCCGGTCCATTTCGGCAGCCAGTAGTAGGCCGAGGCGAAGATGCCGAAGATCGCCCCGGGCACCAGCACGTAGTGGAAGTGGGCGACCACGAAGTAAGTGTCGTGGTACTGGAAGTCCGCAGGCGCGATGGCCAGCATCAACCCGGAGAAACCGCCGATGGTGAACAGGATGACGAAGGCGATGGCGAACAGCATCGGCGTTTCGAAGGTCAGCGACCCTTCCCACATGGTGCTGACCCAGTTGAACACCTTCACCCCGGTGGGCACGGCGATGAGCATGGTGGCATACATGAAGAACAGCTCGCCCACCACCGGGATACCGACCACGAACATGTGGTGCGCCCAGACGATGAACGACAGAAAGGCGATCGCCCCGGTGGCATACACCATCGAGGTGTAGCCAAACAGCGGCTTGCGCGAGAACGCCGGGATGATCGAGCTGACCGCGCCGAACGCCGGCAGGATCATGATGTACACCTCGGGGTGGCCGAAGAACCAGAACACGTGCTGGAACAGCACCGGGTCGCCACCGCCGGCGGCGCTGAAAAAGCTGGTGCCGAAGTGGATGTCCATCAGCATCATGGTCACCACGCCGGCCAGTACCGGCATCACCGCAATCAGCAGGAACGCGGTGATCAGCCAGGTCCAGACGAACAGCGGCATTTTCATCAAGGTCATGCCCGGCGCACGCAGGTTGAGGATGGTGGCGATCACGTTGATCGCGCCCATGATCGAACTGATGCCCATCAGGTGGATGGCAAAGATGAAGAAGGTCACGCTGGCCGGGGCATAGGTGGTCGACAGCGGGGCGTAGAACGTCCAGCCGAAGTTGGGCCCGCCGCCGGGGCTGAACAGGGTCGAGACCAGCAGCAGGAAGGCCGCCGGCAGCAACCAGAAGCTGAGGTTGTTCATCCGTGGCAGGGCCATGTCCGGCGCGCCGATCATCAGCGGGATCATCCAGTTGGCCAGGCCGACGAACGCCGGCATCACGGCGCCGAACACCATGATCAGCCCATGCATGGTGGTCATCTGGTTGAAGAACGCAGGCTCGACGATCTGCAGCCCGGGCTGGAACAGCTCGGCGCGGATCACCATGGCGAACGAGCCACCGAGCAGAAACATGATGAAGGCGAACCACAGGTACATCGTGCCGATGTCCTTGTGATTGGTGGTCAGCACCCAGCGCATCAGGCCCTTGGCCGGGCCGTGGGCGTGCTCATGGCCGTGGCCGTGGTCGTCGATCACTGCACTCATGTCCTGTCTCCTGCAATCCATTGATTGCCGCGAGTAACCCGGTTCATTGCGCTTCTGCCTGCTTGAGCGCCAGCACATCCTTCGGCGTGACCATGTCGCCCTTGTTGTTGCCCCAGGCGTTGCGCTCGTAGGTGACCACGGCGGCGATATCCACTTCCGAGAGCTGCTTGCCGAACGCGGCCATGGCCGTGCCGGGCTTGCCGTGGAAGACGATGCCGAGGTGGTCTTCCTTCGGCCCGGTAGCGATTTTCGAGCCCTTGAGTGCAGGGAACATCGGCGGCAGGCCCTGGCCTTCGGCCTGGTGACAGGCCACGCAGGTGGTGTGGTAGACCTTGTCGCCACGCTCGACCAGCTCTTCGAGGGTCCACTCCTTGCTGGTCAGCTCCTTGAGCTTGGCGGCCTCGGCCTTGCGCTCGCCGAGCCAGGTGTCGTAGTCGGCCTTGGACTTGACCTCGACCACCACCGGCATGAAGCCGTGGTCCTTGCCACACAGCTCGGTGCACTGGCCGCGGTAGATGCCGGGTTTCTCGATACGCGTCCAGGCCTCGTTGACGAAGCCGGGGATGGCATCACGCTTGACCGCGAAGGCCGGCACCCACCAGGAATGGATCACGTCGGCGGCGGTCACCAGAAAGCGCACTTTCGCACCCACCGGCAGCACCAGCGGCTGGTCGACTTCGAGCAGGTAGTGCTCGTCCTTGGGGGCCTTGTTATGGATCTGGTCGGCGGGGGTGGCCAGGTTGCTGAAAAACTCCACGTCCTGGCCCAGGTATTTGTAGTGCCACTTCCACTGGTAGCCGGTGACCTGTATGTCGATGTCCGATTCACTGGCGTCGTAGATGTCGATGAGGGTCTTGGTGGCGGGGATGGCCATGGCCACCAGAATCAGGAACGGCACCACGGTCCACATGATTTCGACCCAGGTGTGCTCGTGAAAATGCGCAGCTTGCTGGCCGGTCGAACGGCGGTGCACGACCATGGACCAGAACATCGCGCCAAACACCACGATGCCGATGATCACGCAGATCCAGAAAATGGTCATGTGCAGGTCGAAGACGGCGTTGGAGACTTCCGTCGCCCCTGGCGCCATGTTCACGGTCCAGGCGGCGTTGGCCTGACCGAAAACTGTCCACAACAGGAGGCCCATCCAGACAGGTGGATGTCGCATCATTGCGGGTTCCCCTTCTAATTCTTGTTGTCCCGGAGGCGTGGCCTGCGGCAAGAGGGAACGGCGGTCAAGACTGCCTGGCTTCGACGACCGAGCCCCTGCAAAAGCAGTCGGGCCTCATCAACGAATCACGTTCAACGGGAGTATAGACAGCGACCAATGGCACGCAATGACACCAGTGAAATGAACTTCATGAATTTGCCGAATGCCTTGAAAGCCGCGTGCTTGATAGGATGTGGCCCAATAATGGCATTCCGATATGCCACAGCGTGCACACGTTTGCGCGGGTTATAACAAATGCGTCTTAGGTATTCTGTATACCGAGCTAATTTAGTGTCTTCCGTTTGAAACGTAATGTCCCTGGAGTTGTCATGAACATCGCTGCTGTACGCGAGCAGATTAGCCAAGCCCATCAACACGAGCGCCAGACCAACCAACTGAAAGCGCGACTCGAGCAACAACTGCCGCATTTGCACCCTTCGATCCACCTGCCTGAGCAGGACGCCCAGGGTACTTTGGCGCGGTTCGTCAGCGCCTACATCGACCAGGTGCCAGAGCTGCTGGAGGCTGCCCACGAGGTGGCCCGTGAAGCAGGCATCGAATCGCAGATCAAGCCGGTGCTGAAAATTGCCGAGGCTTATTTCATGCAGCCGCCCAGCGTGATGCAAGGGCACGTGGGCCTGGACTGCCTGCTGGATGAGGCGTACCTGGCGCATCGCCTGGTGGAAGAGGTCAACGACCTGTATATCCAGCACTTCAAGCAGCCGCTGATTCCGTTCGATACCACCATGGCCAACCTGATTGCCCATCAGCTGATCGGCGAGACGTTCGCCAACCAGCTCGATGAAGTGGTGCACCATTCGGTTGACGAAATGCTCAATGAAGCGAGCTTTGCCAAGGAATCGGTAGAGGCCTATCGCGATACCTTGTGCAGCGCCGAGACGGGCGCTGCCTGGAAGCGTTGGCCATGCCTTTCGCGCCAGCTGGGTGTGGAGCTGGGCCAGCCGGCCTGAATCCAGCATTGATGCAGTCTGATCTGGCCTCATCGCGGGGCAAGCCCGCGAAGAGGCCCGCTCAGGCAACACAACAGCTGAATACTAAGCGCCCACCCCCGCCGTTGTCCGCAAGCGCCCCTCGATGCGCCGCTTCAACCGCCGCTGCTCGATCAGCAACCGCGAGCCATTGGCTGCATTGCTGCGGCTCCAGTCCTCAAGCAGTTCCAGGCACGAGTGGTCGATGTAGCTGAGGTTGCCCAACGGCACATGCAAGGTGGTCCCCGCCGGCACCGTATCCAGCACCTGGGTCAATGCCGGCACCTTGAGGAAGGTTGCTGCGCCACTCAGGCGCAATTCCATGTGCCCAGGCTTGGCCAGGCTCACCAGGTTGATCTTCAGCCGCGCCGCCTTGAACGCCAGCTTCAGCAGGGTCAAGGCAAAGCCCAGCAGCACGCCGGTCAGCAGGTCGGTGAAAATGATCGCCAAGGCGGTCGCTGCATAGGTGAACATCGGCATCCGGCCGTACCTGCCCAACCCACGAAACGCCTTGAAGTCCACCAGCTTGACGCCGGTAAACACCAGCACGCCCGCCAGGCTGGCCACCGGGATCTGCTGCAGCACGCTGCTCAACACCACGACGAACGCCAACAGCCACAGGCCGTGGAAGATCGCCGAGGCACGGGTTTGTGCGCCGGCCTGGACATTCGCCGAACTGCGCACGATCACCCCGGTCATCGGCAAGGCGCCCAGCACACCGCAGAGCATGTTGCCGATGCCCTGGGCCGACAGCTCACGGTCGAAGTCCGAGCGCTGGCCGCTGTGCATGCGGTCAACCGCGGCAGCCGACAGCAAGGTCTCGGCACTGGCGATGAAGGCCAGGGCGAATGCAGCTACCAGCAGGGTAGGGTCGGCCAGTTTCATCAGGTCATCCAGGCGGATCCAGTCGATGGCCTCGGAAAGGTCTGCCGGTACCTGCACCCGATTCACCGGCAGGGCCAGCCACATGCTGATGGCCGTCATTGCCGCCACGCCCAGCAAGGCACCGGGGATAAAGCGCAGCTTCTGTGGCCGCAAGCGCTCCCAGCCCCACATCACCGCAATGGTGCCCAGGCCAAGCGCACCGGCTTGCCAGCCCGCGCCTGCGCTTTCCATCGGCAGGGCAGCCGCCAGCGTCGAAGGAAACGCCAACAGGTTCTGCAGGCCCGAAGGCTGCGGCGATGTGTCGAACATCACATGCACCTGCGACAACACGATCAGTACGCCGATACCCGCCAGCATGCCGTACACCACTGCCGGTGCAGTGACGCGGAACCAGCAGCCCAGGCGAAAGCGCCCGGCCAACAACTGCAGCAGCCCGGCCAGCAGCAGGATCGGCCCGAGCATGGCCACGCCGTGCTGGCGCACCAGCTCGAACACCAGCACCGCCAGGCCCGCGGCCGGGCCACTGACCTGCAGCGGCGAACCCGCCAGAAAGCCCACCACCAGCCCGCCGATGATGCCGGTGATCAGGCCTTTGGCGGGCGGCATGCCCGATGCGATGGCGATGCCCATGCACAAGGGCAGGGCAACCAGAAATACCACCACCGACGCTAACAACTCTCGCGGCAAGGCCGCTTTCAACTGTGTAATGTTCACCCTGTTTCTCCATTTTCTGTTGCACGGCCATTCCTCTGGCCGTGGGCACGTTGGCCCCTGAAAGGCGCGCAGGCGCGGGCCGCCAGCGAGCATGCCGGCAGGGCAGTCAGGGATTTCAAGGCAGCCGAAGGCCGCGCCACACCCCAGAGGGTGCAGCCGGCTATCAAGGTTTTGACGGTGTCAGGGTCGCTTAGTAGCGGCCTCTCGGAGTAGCGCAGGGCACCGGCTCGCCTGCCGCCAGGGGCAGGAAGCTGTCGCTGGCAGCATCATAGGCTTCGATCTTGCTGGTCTCGATGTCGTAGACCCAACCGTGGATGTACAGCTCACCGGCCGCCAGGCGCGAGGCAACCGATGGGTGCGTGCGCAGGTGATGCAGCTGGGCGATGACGTTTTCCTTGGTCAGCACCTGCATGGTCTCGTGCTCGCTGCCGCAAGAGCAGTTGTTCTCGACCACGGTGCGTGCCACTTCAGCGTGGCGAAGCCATGCGGAAACGGTCGGCATCTTGGTCAGCGATTGCGGGTTGAGTACCGCCCGCATCGCGCCGCAGTCGGAGTGGCCACAGACAATGATGTGGTGCACGCCCAGGGCCAGTACGGCGTATTCGATGGCGCTGGAAACGCCGCCGTTCATCTGGCCATACGGGGGCACTACGTTACCGACGTTACGGGTCACGAACAGGTCGCCTGGCGAGCTTTGGGTAATCAGCTCGGGGACGATGCGCGAGTCGGCGCAGGTGATGAACATCGCGCGTGGCGTTTGCGCGGTGGCGAGCTTCTTGAACAGCTCTTGCTGCTCGGGGAAGACGTCATGATGAAAGCGCAGGAAGCCGTCGACGATGTGCTTCAGAGCGGCATCGGCGCCCTCGGCGGGTACATCCGGAGCGACCTTGGATGGGTCCTTGACGGGCATGATTCATCCTCTTGGCGGTGTGTAGGTAAATCCATTTTACCGGTGAAAGATTCTGGCTATGCAGGGATTTAGATGACACGCACAGGCCACAAATCACAGTCTTCGTTGACTGATTGCCTACGCTAACGGGGAAAACTTAACTGAAACTTAATTCGGAGGCTCTAGAACAGGCGTTCCAGATAGATAAGGCGGGGTCTGAATAATAGCAAAAAAACATCAGTTGCCTAGTACTATTACTGTGATTATTCACTTGGATTAGTGGCACTGGGGTTGCTCCTGGACACAGCCCATGGACCACGCGCCAACACGGTCAGAACAATGCCAACTGGCCACCAGGCGGGCAGAACCTGGAGCAATCGAGTGCCTGCGCTTCACGCCCTTCGAATGCCAGTTTGCGTGAGGCCTTGGCAAAACGCTGAGCCAGCAGCTCGGCAAAAATGCCCTCGCCACGCATCCGTTTACCAAAGCGGCTGTCATACAGCTCACCGCCGCGGCTCTGGCGAATCAGGCTCAACACATGGGCCGCACGCTGGGGGTAATGGTCCTGCAACCATTGCTCGAACAGCGGCGCCACTTCCAGCGGCAGGCGCAACATCATGTAGGCTGCGCTCTGGGCACCCGCTTCCTTGGCGGCCTCGAGCAAGCGCTCCAGTTCGCTGTCGTTGATCATCGGAATCATCGGCGAACACAAGACCCCCACCGGCACCCCCGCCTCGCGCAGCACCCGGATCGCCCGCAACCGCGCCTTGGGCGAGGCCGCCCGCGGTTCCAGCACCCGCTTCAAGTCGTCATCCAGCGTCGTCAGGCTGATCATCACCCGCGCCAGGCGCTGGCTGGCCATCTCGGCCAACAGGTCCAGATCACGCAGTACCAGCGAACCCTTGGTGACGATGGTCACCGGGTGCCGGAAGCGCAGGAGTACCTCCAGCAAGCGACGGGTCAGCAGGTGATCACGCTCGATGGGCTGGTAGGGGTCGGTATTGGAGCCCAGGTTGATGGGCGCGCAGACGTAACCCGGCTTGCTCAGCTGTTGTTCGAGCACTTCGGCCGCGTTGGTCTTGGCGATCAGCTTGGTTTCGAAATCCAGCCCTGGGGAAAGGTCCCAATACGCGTGTGAGGGGCGTGCGTAGCAGTAGATGCAGCCATGCTCGCAGCCCCGATAGGGGTTGATGGAGCGGTCGAATGGCAGATCGGGCGAGGTGTTGCGGCTGATGACCGTCTTTGCCGTCTCGATTCGCACCTCGGTGCCTTGGCTGATCGGCACCTCCTGGTACCAGCCGTCATCCTCCACCACCGAGTGGTTGGGGGCGAAGCGGTTGTGCGGATTGTGCGCCGTACCACGGCCTTTTTGCGGTGTTGGAGGTAACATGGTGCGCCCCTGTACTGTGTTTATATACAGTACAAAGAAGCGGGCATCCATGCCAGCACCTCTGGTCAGTACAGGCTCAAATCAGGCCATGCCAGCGCAGGAAAGGCTCGTGACTCACCGCGCGGCCCAAAAATGCCTGCATACCTTCAAGCAATGGCCGGGAAGCGCCAGGCTCAAGCAACGCCATTTGCAAATCACGCCCCGTTGCCCGGTCTAGCAGGCCGCTGGCTTGAAAACGCGAGAACAGATCGAATGCGAGCACATCAGACCACAGGTAGGCGTAGTAGCCAGCGTCGTAGTAATCCAGCAGGTAATCGAATGCATGGGCCGGATGCTCGTATGCTTCCAGCGGCCAGTACCCGCACTGCGCCCGGGCATCCTCCAGGCGCTGCCGCACGCGCCTGCCGTCATTCGGCGTGGCATGCAAATCCAGATCGAACAGCGCCATCGCCAAGGTCTCGGCAGTGTCCGTGACAGCCCCTTGGCGAAGGCCATCCAGGCAGGCGGCCAACTGCTGCGCGTCCAGCTGGCCAGCCTCTGCGTTCGCAGAAATGCCAGCCAGGTAGCCAGCATCCCACGCCCAGCGCTCGAACAGCTTGCCGAACACCTCGACACCATCGGCGCCAAGCGCGCTGACATTGGAAAGCACCTGATTGTTGGTGCGCACCAGCAGATGGTGCAAGGCATGCCCGAACTCATGGAACAGCTTGCGCAGCGCCATGTGGTCGAGCAAGGGCGGGGTACCATCAATGGTCGAGGGAATATCGCTGAAGACCGCCACGGTGGCCGGGTGGAAACGCCCTTCGGCATCGACCCGACGGTTACGGATGTAACGGGTTTCGACCTGGCCCGGCTGCTTGCCTGGGTATTGCACGACATCCAAGTAAAGGAAGCCAGTCAGTGCATTGTCCAGCCAGACTTCGTACGCCTGGACGCTGGCATGCCATGTCGCCAGTGATTTGCGGACCAAGACCAGGCCAAACAGCCGTTGCGCAAGCGTCAGCAAGGCCTCGATCACGTTGTCCAGGGCAAAGTACGCTCGCAAGCTGTCCATGGAGAGCGCCTGCCCAGCCGGGTTTTCGAGCCGATGCAGGTAGCGCCTGTCCCATGGCTGCGCCGTGTCCAGGCCGTGCTTGTCAGCAAGCGCTTGCACGTGCACGCGGTGCTTTTCCATGACCGGTTTGACGCGCGCTGCCAGGCCGTGCAGAAAGCGCAGAACCTGGGCAAGGCCGCCGGCACTTTTCGAGTGCAGGCTTAGTGACGGGTAGTCGGCATAGCCCAGCAGATGTGCCTTCTGTTCACGCGCCTGGGCCAACTGCAGCAAGAGCTGACCATTGTCATGCTGCACCTCGGCGCTGACCCCACGGCTGTGCTGGTGGCGGTAGATCTGCTCCCGAAGGCTACGGTTCGCGGCATGTTCAAGGACCGTGTTGGTCACGTATTGGTCTGCGGGTATCAACCAGCCGGCTTGCCCAACCTGCAGCGCTTGGGCTTGCAGCTCGCCCAACAACCGTGGAGCAAGGCCTTGCAATTGCCCGGCGTCGAGGATGAGCGTGCCCGGGCGCGCCATGTTCTGGGCAAACCGCCCGGCAAGCTCGCGTACCTGGGCATTGATGGCCGCAAGTTGCATGCGGCCTGGGGCATCGAGCAAGGCACCGTGCAAGGCGAAGTTGTGACGGTACCAGCGCAGGGTCGCTTGCTTGTGCGCGTCCAAATGCTTGCCAATGGCGCTGTTGGCCAGGCGCTCATACAACGCTTGCAAGGTAGGGTCGGCCATCTTCTGCTCGAAGCGCTCAA
The DNA here is from genome assembly GCF_014269105.1 of Pseudomonas sp. SWRI77. Classification (NCBI taxonomy): domain Bacteria; kingdom Pseudomonadati; phylum Pseudomonadota; class Gammaproteobacteria; order Pseudomonadales; family Pseudomonadaceae; genus Pseudomonas; species Pseudomonas sp. SWRI77. The sequence continues at coordinate 56,978 of NZ_JABWRV010000006.1, forward strand.
GCATGGCGCCGTACAACTCTTCAACCAGTTCGACCCATGGCGCACCCTTGTACATCAGCGGTGAAGCCGCATACAGCACCGCCAGCAGTTGTGCATCCAAGCCATCGATCGCCATGACCAGGTCATCCCAGGTCGGCATGGACTGCTGAGCCAGGAGGGCTTGGGCGATACCTTGTTGATGAGCCGATAGCGCGTAGTCGAACGCTGCACGCAGGTTATCCAGCGTCACCGCGTCGTAATCGACAGGTACGTTGCTGGGTTGCAGAAGGGGGTTGCGGGTGTCCATCGCTGTTTACCTTGCTCTGATTGGAGCAAGCGAGCATGCGCCACCAGCGGGCAGGCGCTGGCCTGACTATCTAACACCCAGGGTCGAGCTGAAACCTGCCACCCAGGCCAAGGCCCGGGTGGCAAGACGGCTTCACTCAGCCGGTTTCTTCAATTTGGGGTTGGGGAAGAACTGCACCGTCTGCACCTTGGCCGGCGCCGCCTTGGGCGCCAGGTGGTTGACCCGGGTACCGAGCTCCGACGGTACCGACAGGCCTTGTTCATTCAAGGTATCGGTGAAACCACAGGCCACGCACTCACGGTGCGGTACACCGTCCTCGTTCCACATCATCAACTTGTCCGGCTCGCTGCACGCCGGGCACACGGCCCCGGCGATGAAGCGTTTCTTGGTCTTGTTCACAGCTACCTCACTCATGCCGCTGCGTCCTCGCTCAGCCCGCAATGGCGCAGCAATGCATCGATGGAAGGTTCACGGCCACGGAAGTCGACGAACAGCACCATCGGCTCACGCGACCCGCCTCGGGCCAGGATCGCCTCGCGGAAGGCACGGCCAGTGTCGGCATTGAGCACGCCTTCTTCTTCGAAGCGGGAGAAGGCGTCAGCCGACAATACCTCGGCCCACTTGTAGCTGTAGTAGCCCGCCGCGTAACCGCCCGCGAAAATGTGCGCGAAGCTGTTGGGGAAGCGGTTGTACGCCGGTGGGCGCATGACCGTCACCTCGTCGCGCACGCCTTCGAGCACCTGCAGCACGCTGCGGCCATCGCCATGGGTGGCGTGCAGCTCGAAGTCGAACAGCGAGAACTCCAGCTGGCGCACCATCATCATGCCGGACTGGAAGTTCTTGGCGGCCAGCATCTTGTCCAGCAGGTCCTGGGGCAGGGCAGCGCCGCTTTCGTAATGGCCGGAGATCAGCGCCAGGCCTTCCGGCTCCCAGCACCAGTTTTCCATGAACTGGCTCGGCAGCTCGACTGCATCCCAGGCTACGCCGTTGATGCCAGACACACCCGCGTGTTCGATGCGGGTCAGCAGGTGGTGCAGGCCGTGGCCGAACTCGTGGAACAGGGTGGTGACTTCATCGTGGGTCAACAGCGCAGGCTTGCCTGGCGCGGCCGGGTTGAAGTTGCACACCAGGTTGGCCACCGGGCTCTGCAGCACGCCATCGACGGTACGGCGACGGTCGCGCGCACCGTCCATCCAGGCGCCGCCACGCTTGTTGGCGCGGGCATAGAGGTCGAAGAAGAAACGGCCGACGTGCTGGCCGTGTTCCTTGATTTCGAACAGGCGCACGTCCGGGTGCCAGCTGTCGAAGCCTTTGAGTTCGGCGATTTCGATGCCATACAGGCGCTGGACGATGCTGAACAGGCCAGACAACACCTTGTCGATCGGGAAGTAGGCACGCAGGGTTTCCTGCGACACGCTGTAGCGTTGCTCGCGCAGCTTCTCGCCGAAGTAACCGGCATCCCAGCTGGCCAGTTGCGGGCAGCCCTGCTCGGCGGCATAGGCCTTGAGCTGCTCCAGGTCCTGGGCAGCGAACGGCTTGGAACGCTTGGCCAGGTCACGCAGGAAGCTCAGCACCTGGTCACTGGACTCGGCCATCTTGGTGGCCAGGCTCAACTCGGCGTAGTTCGGGTAGCCCAGCAGTATGGCCAGCTCTTGGCGCAGGTCGAGGATTTCCTGCATCACCGGGCCATTGTCGAACTGGCCGGCATTGGGGCCTTGGTCCGAAGCGCGGGTGCAGTAGGCGGCATACAGCTCTTCGCGCAGGGCGCGATCGGTGGCGTAGGTCATCACCGCGTAGTAGCTGGGGAACTCCAGGGTGATCAGCCAGCCGTCGAGCGCTTTTGCCTGGGCGGCGGCGGCCATCTGCGCCTTGGCCGAGTCGGTCAAGCCGTCCAGCGCGGCTTCGTCGGTGACGTGCTTGGTCCAGGCCTGGGTGGCATCGAGCAGCTGGTTGGAGAAGCGGCTGCCCAGTTCGCTGAGCTTGCTCTGCACTTCGGCGTAGCGCTGCTGCTTGTCGGCAGGCAGGTCGATGCCCGAAAGGCGGAAATCACGCAGGGCATGTTCGAGGATGGTCTTTTGCGCCACATCGAAGCCAGCCGCCTCCGGGCTGTTGGCCAGGGCCTGGTAGGCGTCGAACAGCGCACGGTTCTGGCCCAGTTCGGTAGAGTAGGCGCTCAGCGCCGGCAGGCAAGACTCGTAGGCCTCGCGCAGTTCCTTGCTGTTGCACACGGCATTGAGGTGGCTGACCGGGCTCCAGGCAGCGCCCAGGCGGTCATTGAGTTCGTCCATGGCCAGCACCAGGCCTGCCCAGGAAGGGGTCTTGCCTTGCTGTTCGAGAATCTCGGCAATGGCTTTGCGGTTGTCGGCCAGGATCTCTTCGATGGCCGGCAGCACGTGTTCGGCACGGATCGCCGAGAAGGGCGGCAGATCGTAGGGCTGCAGAAGCGGGTTGTTCGCACTCACGGTTTGGATACCTTGGCAGAAGAAACACTGGACCATCTTAATTACAATCGACGCCGACCGCAGCAGGCAGCCTGCCTATCGGCACAGATGAGAGACCCTATCATGGCCATCCGAAGCTTCCAGCAACACACTCCGAAAGTTGGACCACGGGCCTTCATCGACCGCTCGGCGGTGGTGCTGGGCGATGTGGAGATTGGCGAAGACAGCTCGGTCTGGCCTTTGACTGTAGTACGCGGCGATATGCACCGCATCCGCATCGGCGCCCGCACCAGCGTGCAGGACGGTAGCGTGCTGCACATCACCCATGCCGGCCCTTTCAACCCCGACGGCTTCCCGCTGATCATCGGTGATGAGGTGACCATCGGCCACAAGGTGATGCTGCACGGCTGTACCCTGGGCAATCGCATCCTGGTCGGCATGGGCAGCACAATCATGGATGGCGCCATCGTCGAGGACGAGGTGATCATCGGCGCCGGCAGCCTGGTACCGCCCGGCAAGCGCCTGCTCAGCGGCTTCCTGTATGTTGGCAGCCCGGTGAAACAGGCCCGGCCGCTGACCGACAAGGAGCGCGCGTTCTTCCCCTACAGCGCCGGCAACTACGTCAAGCTCAAGGACCAGCACTTGGCCGAAGGCTACGACCAACCCGAATGACTTGAGTGGAACCGCTTACATGCACCAGCAGAACATCCTCTTCGACCTCGACGGCACCCTGACCGACCCACGGCTGGGCATCACCCGCTCCATCCAGTATGCGTTGGCCAAACTGGGTATCGACGAGCCGGACCTGACCCGCCTCGAACACTTCATCGGCCCGCCCTTGCTGCAGGCGTTCATGCAGTTTTACAGCTTTGACGAAGCCAAGGCGTGGGAGGCGGTGAATTTCTATCGCGAGCGCTTCCGCGTCACCGGCCTTTATGAAAACCAGGTGTTCGAAGGGGTACCGGCGTTGCTCGAAGCCCTCACTGGCCAGGGGCGCACGCTGTATGTGGCAACGTCCAAGCCTTGGGAGTTCGCCCGCGAGATCGCCCGGCATTTCGCCTTCGATCACCACTTCAAGGTGATTTATGGCAGCGAGCTGGATGGCACCCGCACCAACAAGGTCGAGCTGATTCGCCACTTGCTGGACGAAGAAGGGCTGGACCCGGCGCAGACGCTGATGATCGGCGATCGCAAGCATGACCTGATCGGCGCGCGCAGCAATGGGCTGCAGGCGGTGGCGGTGGGGTACGGGTTTGGTAGCGAGGAAGAGTTGAAGGCCGAGACGCCAGCCTTCCATTTCGCCACCCTGGCCGAGATGCATCAGGCCTTCATCAAGGCCTGAAATGGAATGGGGCCGCGCAGCGGCCCGAAAATCTCATTGGCTAACGACAAGCCGCTCCAACGCGGCTTTGCGCGCCTCACCCGACAGCCGCCCCAGCGCCTCGACCCGCTGATAAAACCGCGCCCAATCCCCGTCAACCTTCCGGAACAACGCCGCAAACGCCGGCACCCACTGGTCATACAGCCCAAACGGCAGCAGCTTGGCATTGTTCATCGGCCCATACATCCAAGCGTCATAACGCGTGTCCCCACCCCACTGGCCATCACGCACCTGCCGGTACTCGCGCCGCAACCGCTCGAACTCGGCCTGCTTCGCCGCCCGCTTGTGCGCATCATCCAAAGGGCCGGCGTAGATCCCCTGAAGCCGTTCGCGGCTGGCCAGCACCAGCCGAATGAACTGGTCACGCTGCCCGGCCTGATCATCCTCGATCGCTGCAAGCCCGCGTGCCGCGCGCCATTGCCGCGCGCCTTCGTGCTCGACGAAGGTGGCAAACGACTCGTTGAACGCCGTGTCGTCCTGCACATAGAAGCGCTGATGGGCCAACTCATGGAAGATCAGCGAGGCCAGCCGTTCGTCCCCCCAGCCGACCATCGAAGACAACAGTGGGTCGTCGAACCAGCCCAGAGTCGAGTAAGCCTCGACACCGCCCACATACACATCCATGCCTGCCTGGCGCATCAACGCCGCCGCGCCACGCGCCGCACCTTGGCGGTAGTAACCACGGTAGGCCACGCAGCCCGCGATCGGGAAACAATGCGTCACCGGCTGCAACGACAACTCCGGCGTGGCAAACACGTTCCACACCACATAAGGGCGGCCAAGGTCGGCGTAAACCCGGTAGCTGCGGTTGTCCGGCAGTTTCAGCTGCTGGCTGGCGAACACTCGGGCCTGTTCGGCATGTTGCAAGCGCGCCCGCAGTTGCGGGCTGCTGGCCGGATCTGCCATTACCTGTTCCACCGGCTGGCGCGCGCGCAACAGCTGCCATTGGCCCTGCGCCAACTGCCCGTAATAGCCAACACTGCTACAACCGTTCAGCAGAACAGCCGCCAGCAGGGGAACAAAGCGGGTGAAAACGCGGTCGAGTGGCCCAGGGCCTGAGCGCTGAAAAAGAAATAGTCGAAGCATCTGGGACTGTCTGACTCGCTCACGGCCAATTCGCGCCAAGACTATCTCGCCAGGGGGGAGTTTCGCCATGCGTCCATTGTTTGCCGCCAGCACACTCATGCTGTTGTCCGCTTGCTCGACCCTGCCGGACCCCGATCCGAACCAGGCGTGGGTCGACCTCACACCCCTGGACGAAACGTCACTGCATGCGGTGCAGGTAGACGAACGCGACTGGGCCGACACGCGCTACTTCGAGGTCGCCCCCGGCAGCCACGAATTGACGGTGCGCTACCAGTTTCCGGTCACCCCGAGCAATATAGGCCCGGTAAACGAGCCGCTGTGGCGCGATTGCCAGCTCAACCTGACCTTCAAGGACTTCAGCGCCGGGCAGCGCTACCAGTTGCAGGCGGGCAGCATTGGCTTCCGGCCTTGGGTCAAACTCTACGATCACCAGCAAAAACTGCTTGGCCAAGGCTTGCCCGCAGGCTGTCAACGCACCTGAGCCGCGCAATCGGCGCTATGCTTGTAACGTGTATATCGCAAGTGGGAGTTTTGCCATGCGCCAGCCCATGATGCTGATCGCCCTCAGTGCACTGGGGGCTTGCGCCAGCCCCTTGCCACCCGTCGACCCCAAGCAGGCCTGGGTCGAGCTTTCTACCATCACCCCCGGCAGAGTCATCATGGCTGATCGCCTTGACGGCAAGCGCCTGGAGGATGGCCGCTATTTCCAGGTGACACCTGGCAAGCATGAGCTGGTGGTGCGTTTCGATTATGAGATCTATGGCGGCGGCATGATGTCCCAGCCAAGGGACCGTACCTGCTACCTGACCGTGCGCTATGACAATTTCAAAGCAGGCGAGCGCTATCGCCTGGAGGCGCGCGCGCCGGTGATGGAGCCGCAGGTGCTGCTGTACGACGCCAGCCGCACAGTGGTAGTGAACGAGCCCAGTAACGTGTTTTGTATTCCATGACAGTTGGGGGCGCTTTGCGCCCCCAACCAAATTAAACCCTAGCGATCATTCTTCTGATAGATGATCTTCTTGGTACCACCCTCGCAGCTGCCTACGACCATGTTCTGGTCCTTGACCTCGCTGTTTGGCACGATCTCCAGGGTGTAGGACGTCACGCCCTGTGCCTGGATCTTGGCCTCGATCTCGGTTTTCAATTCTTCGCACGGCTTCACTGCCGCCAGGGCGGACGTGGCGAGCAGCGAGGCCAGCACGGCGATTGCTACGCGGATCATGGAATGGCTCCTGAAAGGGCAGTCGTGCTGCCGTTGCTGTTTAGACTACAGCAAACCGCCCCCGTTGCGCCGCCTAGCCCACCAGTGAGGCATCCAGGCTGATGGTGGCATTGAGCACCTTCGATACCGGGCACCCGGCCTTGGCCTTGTTGGCAATCTCGAGGAACTGCGCCTCGCTGGCCCCAGGTACCTTGGCCTTCAGAATCAGGTGCACGGCGGTGATGGCGAAACCATCGGGCTGCTTGTCCAGGGTCACCTCGGCAATGGTATCGATGCGCTCTGGGGTCAGGCCCGCCTCGCCGAGCATCATCGACAGCGCCATCGAGAAGCAGCCGGCATGGGCGGCGCCGATCAGTTCTTCCGGGTTGGTCCCAGGTGAGCCTTCAAAACGGGTGTTGAAGCCGTAGGGGTTCTGCTTGAGCGCGCCGCTTTCAGTAGAAAGCAGGCCCTTGCCATCCTTCAGGCCACCTTGCCAGATCGCCGATGCTGTCTTTTTCATGATGCCTCCTGGTCGCTGCATTTACATATCTTGGGGTGACATGCTTATGGGTTCAGAGGCCGGCCGCGTACGGCAAGTTCAGATCAATCTGACCGTAAGCATTGAATCCACCGAATGTGCCCATACAGAGTTTAAAAGGCCTCTGGCCAACCACGTTCAAGGAGGCTCCGATGACGCAGCTGCGTGACCTGAAAATTTCAACCCTCGACTTGGTGCCCGTGCGCGCCGACGGCGGGCCGGCTCAGTCGCTGCATAACTCGCTGGACCTGGCCCAGCACGTGGAACGCTTCGGCTACAACCGCTTCTGGGTCGCCGAGCATCACAACATGGATGGCATTGCCAGTTCCGCGACTTCCGTGCTGATCGGCTACCTGGCGGGTGGCACCTCGAGCATCCGCGTTGGCTCCGGCGGCGTGATGCTGCCCAACCACGCACCGCTGGTGATCGCCGAGCAGTTCGGCACCTTGGCCAGCCTCTACCCCGGCCGTATCGACCTGGGCCTGGGCCGCGCCCCCGGCTCCGACCAGATGACCGCCCGCGCCCTGCGCCGCGAGCGCTCCGGCAGCGCGGACGACTTCCCCGACGATGTCGAGGAGCTGTCACGCTACCTCGGCCCGCGCACCGATGATCAAAAAGTGATCGCCGTGCCTGGGCATGACACCGAGGTGCCGATGTGGCTGCTCGGCTCAAGCCTGTTCAGCGCCCAACTGGCCGGCATGCGCGGCATGCCCTACGCGTTCGCCTCGCATTTCGCGCCGCGCTTCATGCACGAGGCGATCCGCGTCTACCGCAACCACTTCAAGCCTTCCACCACGCTCGACAAACCCTATGTGATGCTTGGCATTCCGATGGTGGTGGCCGAATCCGACGAAAAGGCCGAATACCTGGCTACTTCGGTGTACCAACGCATCCTTGCCCTGATTCGCGGGCAGAGCCTGATGCAGCGCCCGCCCGTTGAGAGCATGGAGGGGCTGTGGCTACCTCACGAACGCGACGCGGTGATGAGCTTCCTGGGCCTGGCGATGATTGGCAGCCCGCAGAAGGTACGGGCCAAGGTGGAGGTGCTGCTGGAGCAGACCGGGGCGGATGAGCTGATCTTTACCTGTGACCTGTATGAGCATGCGGACCGGGTCAGGTCCTATGAGCTGCTGGCGCAGGCTTTGAAGGCCGAGTAACCCTCTTCGCGGGCAACCCCGCGAAGAGGCCGTCACTCAACCACGCCGGTAGACAATTTCCTTGGTGCCAGCTTCACAGCTGCCAACTACCTTGCCCGCCGGCTCGCCTTTCTTGACGATCTCCAGCGTGTAGCCATTTACGCCCTTGGCATCCAGCTTGGCGGCAATCTCTGCCTTGAGCTCTTCACACGGCTTGCCCGCCGCCAGCGCACCACCCGCCAACGCCATAAGGCCTGCCGCCAGAATCATTTTCTTCATCGTTCGCTTTCCTTGTACAGATGAAAATCAAAGAGGGCGCCGGCTAAGGCGCCCCCTCTGTATTACCCCATCTTGCCAGCGCCAGCTACCCCGGCACTGTTTCAGCTGTTGGCAATACGGAAGCCGACTTTGAGCGTGACCTGAAAATGCTCGACCTTGTTGTCACGCAGGTGGCCCCGGGTATCGATCACTTCGAACCACTCCAGGTGCTTGATGCTCTTGGCCGCTTCGGCCAGGGCATTGTTGATCGCGTCCTCGATGCTGGTGGGCGACGACCCTACCAGTTCGATCTTCTTGTACGTGTGATGATCGGACATGTGCACTCTCCTTGGATGACAGTCTGCTTGAGCCTAGCAGCGCAGGCCTGGTTTACCTGCGAGCCGTCGCCTTGGGCAAAAGTTCGATCGCACTTTCGCAGCCCTGCGCAGTCGCAATCCTTACAGCCCACCCCCGAAGGAGATTCAACATGCATCGCAACTCGCTGCGTAAAACATCCCTGGAAAGCATGGAAGCCGAGATCGAAAGCCTTCTGAAATCGCTGGAAAACCTCAAGCACGATGCATCGGAGGAGTCCCAGAAGTCGGTAAAGGCCATCCGCAGCAATGCCGAAAGCGCTCTCAAACATTCGCGCAGCCTGCTGAGCGACGCCTACGAGGAAGTGAAGACCCGCACCCGCCAGACCGGCATCGCCACCCGTGACTATGCCCAGGAGCACCCCATCACCACCGCCGGGGTAGCCGTTGGGGCACTGGGCCTGCTGGCGGCCTGGCTGCTGTACAAGCGCAACTAAGCGATTTGCAGCTGCAGTTCCTGGCGCAGCCATTGCGCCAGTTGCTCGGCGCGCCCATCTGCGGCGCGTCGGGGCACCCACAGCGCCAGCGCGGCACAGGTGGGTGAGAAACCCCAAGGTGCCGCCAACCTTCCAGCACGTAAATCGTCCGCCACCAGCTGTTGCGGCGCGATCGCCACACCCAGCCCGGCCACTGCGGCCTCCAGCAGGTAGTACAGGTGTTCGAATGCCTGGCCGAACTGCAAGGCCCCCGCATCCAGCCCGTGCTGCCCGGCCCAGGCCGGCCACGCCTGCGGACGAGACGTGGTATGCAGCAACGCCTCGCCCAGCAAGGCGTCGGGCGCTGCCCCGCGCAAGCGTTCGAACCCGGCAAAGTGCGGGCTTAGCACAGGCCCGATGCGCTCTTCGGCCAGCACGTGTACTTGCATGTCCGCCGGCCACGGCGGTTCGGCAAACACCAGCAAGGCATCCAGCCCCGGGCGCCTGGGGTCCAGGTCGCCTTCCCCGGCGGAGAGGTGCAGGCGCAGCTCGGGCAAGTCGGCTTTGAGCCGCCCGAGCCGAGGGATAAACCAACGCGCCAGCAGGCTGCCGGAGCACCCAAGCACGAATGGCGCCTCGCGGTTATCCCGGCTCAGTTCGGCACACACCCCCCGCAACCTGTCGAACGCCTCGCCACTGGCATCGCGCAGGCGCACGCCGGCATCTGTGAGTTTGATGCCACGCCCATCCTTGACGAACAGGGCAACGCCCAAGTGTTCTTCGAGTACCTTGATCTGCCGGCTGACTGCCCCGTGCGTCACGTGCAGCGCCTCGGCAGCCTGGCTGACACTGTTCAGCCGGGCAGTGGCCTCAAAGGCCCGAAGGGCATTGAGAGGGGGAAGGTCCTGGGCCATTGTCTTGTGAGTTTTCCTGACAGGTTTGCGCAATCTTATCGGTTTTCAGACGGGCGTTGCGTGGTTACAGTAAAGCCCATCACTCATTCAGTACGCCTTGGAGCGCCCCATGACCCAGACTCAATACCGCCCTGGCCCAGACGCCAACGGCCTGTTCGGCTCGTTCGGCGGCCGCTACGTGGCAGAAACCCTGATGCCGCTGGTGCTGGACCTGGCCCGCGAATACGAAGCGGCCAAGGCCGACCCCGCGTTTCTCGAAGAGCTGGCCTACTTCCAGCGTGACTATATCGGCCGCCCGAACCCGCTGTACTTCGCCGAGCGCCTGACCGAGCACTGCGGCGGCGCAAAAATCTTCTTCAAGCGTGAAGAGCTCAACCACACCGGCGCGCACAAGGTGAACAACTGCATCGGCCAGGTGCTGCTGGCCAAGCGCATGGGCAAAAAACGCCTGATCGCCGAAACCGGCGCCGGCATGCACGGCGTGGCCACCGCCACCGTTGCAGCCCGTTTCGGCCTGCCTTGCGTGATCTACATGGGTGCCACCGACATCGAGCGCCAGCAGGCGAACGTGTTCCGCATGCGCTTGCTGGGCGCCGAAATCGTCCCGGTCACCGCTGGCACCGGCACCCTCAAAGACGCCATGAACGAAGCCCTGCGCGACTGGGTCACCAACGTCGAAGACACCTTCTACCTGATCGGCACCGTGGCCGGCCCGCACCCGTACCCAGCCATGGTCCGCGACTTCCAGTCGATCATCGGCAAGGAAACCCGTGTCCAGCTGCAAGAGAAGGAAGGGCGCCTGCCCGACAGCCTGGTCGCCTGCGTCGGCGGCGGCTCCAACGCCATGGGCCTGTTCCACGCATTCCTTGAAGAACCAAGCGTGCAGATCATCGGCGTCGAAGCCGGCGGCCACGGCGTGCATACCGACAAGCACGCTGCCAGCCTGAACGGTGGCGTACCGGGTGTCCTGCACGGCAACCGCACCTACCTGCTGCAAGACGCTGACGGCCAGATCACCGACGCCCACTCGATTTCCGCCGGCCTGGACTACCCAGGTATCGGCCCCGAGCACGCCTACCTGCACGAAGTGAAGCGCGTCGAGTACGTCAGCATTACCGACGACGAAGCCTTGGATGCGTTCCACGCCACCTGCCGCCTGGAAGGCATCATCCCGGCCCTGGAAAGCGCCCACGCATTGGCCGAGGCGATCAAGCGCGCGCCGAACCTGCCCAAGGACCACTTGATGGTCGTGTGCCTGTCCGGGCGCGGCGACAAAGACATGCAAACCGTGATGAACCACATGGCCGCCCAGGAGAAACAGGCATGAGCCGTCTTGAACAACGCTTCGCCGAACTTGCGGCCGAAGGCCGTGCGGCACTGGTCACCTTCGTAACTGCGGGTGACCCCGGCTACGACGCCTCGCTGCAGATTCTCAAGGGCCTGCCAGCGGCTGGCGCCGACGTGATCGAACTGGGCATGCCGTTCACCGACCCGATGGCCGATGGCGTCGCCATCCAGCTGGCCACCCTGCGTGCGCTGGAAGCCGGCCAGACCTTGGCCAAGACCCTGCAGATGGTTCGCGAATTCCGCGTGGGCAACCAGGCTACGCCGATCGTACTGATGGGTTACTACAACCCGATCCATCGCTTTGGCGTGGAAAAGTTCGTGGCCGAGGCCAAGGATGCGGGCGTCGATGGCCTGATCATCGTCGACCTGCCGCCTGAGCACGACGCCGAGCTGGCGACCCCGGCCCAGGCGTCGGGCATCGACTTCATCCGCCTGACCACACCGACCACCGACGACGCGCGCCTGCCGCGTGTGCTGGAGCGCAGCTCCGGGTTTGTCTATTACGTGTCGGTGGCTGGTGTAACCGGGGCAGGGTCTGCGACAACCCAGCACGTGAGCGAGGCGATTGCCCGCCTGCGTCGGCATACCGCCCTGCCGATCAGCGTAGGGTTTGGCATTCGCACGCCAGAGCAGGCGGCGGCGATTGCGCGCCTGGCCGATGGTGTGGTGGTGGGCTCGGCACTGGTCGACAAGATCGCCCAGGCCAAAGATGCGGATCAGGCTGTTAACGATGTATTGAGCTTGTGCTCGGCGCTGGCTGAAGGTGTGCGCGGCGCTCGACGCTGATTGGCGTTGCCTTCTTTGCGGGGCAAGCCCGCTCCCACCGGTCCACTGCAATCTGTCAGAAAGCACTCGACCTGTGGGAGCGGGGCTCGCCCCGCGAATGGGCCGCATGGCGGCCCCCATCTAGCCACCAAAAATCGACAGTTTCAAAGGCCGCACAGCCCCCATCCAGATCGCATGATCACGGTGATCGGCCAGCTCATCCCCGGTCAGCGGGTGCAGAAACACCACCAACCCGTTGCGATACAACGCCAGCCACGGCAACACCACCCCCACCACCTCCGGCCCGAACGCCAACTGGCAGCTCCAGTCCGGGTGCGGCCCCACCGGTTGCTGGTGCATGCGCCCCATGGTCACGGGGAACAGCCGCGCCGCCTCTTCGCACAATGCCCGCGCCTGCTCGATGGTCGATGCGTCGTAGTACACGTGGGCGTGATAGCCCTTGATCCTCTGCACGATAACTCCTGATTGCGGTCCAACCATCACCACCGCAAAGGAGGTGATGCAGTGAAAAATGCCGAAACCCCCGTGTTCAAGCTGGTGCTGTTCGGGGCCGAGTCTAGCCTTGGCAGTGCGCTGATCGCCGAGCTGCTGGCGCGCCAGCATGAGGTTACCGCCGTGGTCGACGACCTCAACCGCCATGCGCCACGCCCTGGCCTGCATTTCAAGATAGGCGGGCTGGGCGCTGCCGACCAGGCAGAGCAGGGCGCTGCGGGGGGCTCGGCGGTGGTTGCGCTGGTGTCAGCGCTGGCACCCGCTGACCTGCCCGCGCAATGGCGGATGAGCGAGGCGCTGATCGCTGGGCTTGCGCGTACGACTATACGCCGGCTGTTGCTGGTGGGCGATTTCGATGTGCTGGACAGGCCAGGCCATTACACCGATGAACAGCGCGAGGGCGTGGACCATGTGGTCGATGCGCTACAGCGCAGTGCGCTGCACTGGACGCTGATCAATGCGCCGCAGCAGTTGGCGGATTTGGAGAACGTTGCGGCGGGGATGGTGGATATGCTCGACCTGGGCTTGCATCGGGGCGAGCATTTGAACTTCGTATCCTGAGGCCTCTTCGCGGGTCAAGCCCTCCACAGATTGGTGTGCAGTATCTGTGGGAGCGGGCTTGCCCCGCGAAGAGCCCCTCAAGCATTGCGCTCGTCTTCAAGCCAACCCACAAACCGCTCGATCAACGCCCCGCGCCGCTTGCGTGGCGGCAACACCACGTAATACCCCCGCGCCGAACGCAAACTGCCCTCCAGTGGCCGACACAGCAGGCCCTGCTCCACCAGCCCATCGACCAGGTGCCCCCAGCCAATCGCCACCCCTTGGCCGGCAATCGCCGCCTGGATCAACAGGGTGTAGTTATCGAAACGCAGTTGCCCCGGCGGTGGCGGGCTGTCCACGCCAAACCCGCGAAACACCCCCGCCCAGTCGAACCAGCGGCTGGCTTGTTCGCCGCGCAGGTGAAGCAAGGGCAAACGCTGCAAAGCCACGGCTGACAAGGGTTTGCCATGAGTCAGCCGGGGGCTGCAGACCGGAAATACCTCTTCATCGAACAACCACCGGCTCTCGCCCTGATGAAAACGCCCATCGCCAAACAGCACGGCCACATCAATGTCCGGCCGCAACATCGCCTGGCTGCGCTCACCCGTCACCAAGCTGACATCCACCTGTGGATAAGCCTCGTGAAAACGTTGCAGCCTGGGCATCAGCCAGAACGCAGCAAAGGCAAAGTCGGTGGCCACTTGCAGCACCTCACGCTGGCCCCGGCCACTGGCCAGGGCAAGGCCGTCGTCCATGGCCTGCAGCCCTTGGTGCACCTGCTCGAACAGCACCTGGCCGGCATCGGTCAGCGCGATACCCCGGTAGATCCGGTCGAACAGCCGGGTACCCAGCTGAGCCTCAAGGCGCTTCACCTGCTGGCTCACCGCTGGCTGCGTGGTGCCCAGTTCCAGCGCGGCGGCGGTAAAGCCACGCAAGCGTGCCGCAGCCTCGAACACGCGCAGGGTATCGAGCGACAGCTCGGCAAGGCGCTCAAACATAAGCTCAGCTAATCCCAGTCATTGCCCGCCATGGGCTTTACCCATGTTATCCACAGTCGCATCTTGATAGGCAAGCGGTTCGCATAACCTTCAACGATGGAAACCAACCATGACGCGCCCGAATATCCTGTTCATCATGGCCGACCAGATGGCCGCGCCCCTGCTGCCGATCTACGCCCCTTCGCCCCTCCAGATGCCACACCTCGCCCGCCTCGCCGCGCAGGCGGTGGTTTTCGACTCGGCCTACTGCAACAGCCCGCTGTGCGCGCCCTCGCGCTTCACCCTGGTCAGCGGCCAGTTACCCAGCCGCATTGGCGCCTACGACAACGCCGCCGACTTCCCTGCCGATGTGCCAACCTACGCCCACTACCTGCGTCGTCTGGGCTACCGCACCGCGTTGTCCGGCAAGATGCACTTCTGCGGCCCGGACCAGTTGCATGGCTATGAAGAACGGCTGACCAGCGATATCTACCCGGCCGACTACGGCTGGGCGGTGAACTGGGATGCACCCGACGAGCGCCCGAGCTGGTACCACAACATGTCTTCAGTACTGCAGGCCGGCCCCTGCGTGCGCACCAACCAACTGGATTTCGACGAAGAGGTGGTGTTCAAGGCCCGCCAGTACCTCTACGACCATGTGCGCGAAAACGATGGCCGGCCGTTCTGCCTGACCGTGTCCATGACCCACCCCCACGACCCCTACACCATCCCCAAGCGCTACTGGGACCGCTACGAGGGTGTGGATATCCCCATGCCCCGCGCCGAGTTCGCCCAGCACGAGCAGGACCCGCATTCGCAACGCCTGCTCAAGGTCTACGACCTGTGGGACAAGCCGCTGCCTGTGGACAAGATCCGCGATGCCCGGCGTGCCTATTTCGGCGCCTGCAGCTACATCGACGACAACATTGGCCAGTTGCTGCAAACCCTTGAGGAATGCGGCCTGGCAGAGGACACGTTGATCGTGTTCTCCGGCGACCACGGCGACATGCTTGGCGAACGCGGCCTCTGGTACAAGATGCACTGGTTCGAGATGTCGGCACGGGTGCCACTGCTGATTCACGCGCCCAAGCGCTTTGCAGCGGCACGGGTAAGCGCCTCGGTCTCGACCTGCGACCTGCTGCCCACCCTGGTCGAACTGGCCGGCGGCACTGTGGACAACTCGCTGCAGCTGGACGGACGCTCGCTGCTTGGCCACCTGCAAGGGCAGGGCGGCCACGACGAGGTGATCGGTGAATACATGGCCGAGGGTACGGTCGGCCCGCTGATGATGATCCGCCGCGGCCCGTACAAGTTCGTGTACAGCGAAGACGACCCATGGCTACTCTATGACCTGAGCCGCGACCCGTACGAGCGGGAGAACCTCACCGGCAGCCCGGACCATCAGGCGCTGCTGCAGGCATTTGTCGATGAAGCCCGGCAACGTTGGGACATCCCCACCCTGCGCCAGCAGGTGCTGGCCAGCCAGCGCCGCCGTCGCCTGGTGGCCGAGGCCCTGGCCATCGGCAAGCTGAAGAGCTGGGACCACCAACCGCTGGTGGACGCCAGCCAACAGTACATGCGCAACCACATCGATCTCGACGACCTCGAGCGCAAGGCCCGTTATCCACAGCCCGCACCTCTGGATTGAGAAGAGAGTCCGCCATGCAAAAGTTCTCTACCGCCGTGCTCGCCCTGGCCTTGAGCCTGGGCGCTGCCTCGACGCACGCCGAAGACGCGCAATGCAACACCGTGAAGCTGGCCGACCCCGGCTGGAGCGACATCGCCACCACCAACGCCATCACCCGCCTGCTGCTGGAAAGCCTCGGCTACCAGGTGAAGATCGACAGCCTGGCCGTGCCGATCATCTACGGTGGCCTCAAGGATGGGCGAGTCGATGCCTTCCTTGGCAACTGGATGCCGGCGCACCAGGGGTTTCATGACAAGTTCGTCGCCACCGGTGATGTGCAGCAGTTGGCCCGCAACCTCGAAGGCACCGAGTTCACCCTCGCGGTGCCCGACTATGTGTGGAATGCCGGGGTGAAGGATTTCGCCGACCTGCAAACGCATGCCGAACAGTTCGACAAGAAGCTCTACGGAATCGGCTCGGGAGCCCCGGCCAACCTGTCGCTCAAGGAGATCATCGACAAGAATGCGTTCAACCTCGGCCAGTGGAAGCTGGTGGAGTCGAGTGAACAGGCGATGCTCGCGCAGGTGGACCGCGCCGTGAAGAAACAGCAGTTCATCACCTTTCTCGGCTGGACACCACACCCGATGAACGTGAAGCTGAAGATGCACTACCTCACGGGCGGCGAGCAGTGGTTTGGCAGCAAGGGCGAGGTCTATACCCTGACTCGCAAAGGTTATGCACAGGCGTGCCCGAATACCGCGAAGCTGCTGGGTAACCTGAGATTTACCCTGGACATGGAAAACAGCATCATGGCCGAGGCTGTGGATAAGAAAATCAGCTTCGACGAGGCGGCCAAGGCGTGGGTCAAGGCGCATCCCGAGGTTCTGGAAGGGTGGCTGGCCGGGGTAACCAGCAAGGCCGGTGGTGATGCGAACGAGGCCGTCAAAGCCAAATTGTAATTCAGACAACCACACTCACCCGCTCCGACAGGGGCGGGTACAACCCCCGGGATTTGAATAAGCCATGCACCGTCTTCACCGCCTGCTGCCCTTCCTCACCTGGCTGCCCCGCCAATCGGGCCGCAGCCTGCGTCAGGACCTGCTGGTGGGCCTAAGCGGTGCCATCCTCGCCTTGCCCCAATCCATCGCCTACGCCCTGATTGCCGGCCTGCCTGCCGAATACGGCCTGTTCGCCGCCATCGTCCCGGTGCTCATCGCCTGCCTGTGGGGCTCTTCCTGGCACCTGATCTGCGGCCCGACTGCCGCCATCTCCATTGTCCTGTATGCCAGTGTCAGCCCCTTGGCGGTGCCCGGCAGTGCCGACTACGTCACGCTGGTTCTGCTGCTGACCTTCATTGCTGGCATCTTCCAGCTTTTGCTCGGCCTGCTACGGTTCGGCGCGCTGGTCAATTTCGTCTCCCACTCGGTGGTGCTCGGCTTCACCTTGGGCGCCGCCATCGTCATCGCCCTCGGCCAGTTGCCCAATCTGCTGGGCATGGACCTGCCGAGCCAGGCCACGGCCTTGAAAACCGTCCAGGACCTGGCCAGCCACGCCGGTGAGGTTGACCTGCCATCGCTGATGCTGGGCCTGGCCACGGTGCTCATCGGCGTGGGCTTCAAGCTGTGGCGGCCGCGTTGGCCAAGCTTGTTGATCAGCCTGATCCTGGTCAGCCTGCTGGCCTGGTTACTGCCTGGCTTCTTTGGCCATGTGCCGAGGGTGCCGGCCTTCACCGGCCAATTACCGCCCTTGAGCCCGCTGCCGTTGCTGGACCTTGAGCTGATGCTGCGGCTGCTGCCGACCGCGGTGGCCGTGGGTATGCTCGGCCTGGTCACCAGCCTGTCGATCGCCAGGTCGCTGTCTTCGCGCTCCGAACAGCTGATCGACGCCGACCAGGAGATCCGCGCCCAAGGCCTGTCGAACATCGTCGGTGCGTGGTTCTCCGGCTACCTTTCATCAGGCTCTTTCACCCGCTCGGGCCTGAGCTACGACGCAGGTGCCAGGTCGCCTATGGCGGGGGTGTTCTCGGCGCTGTGGGTCGCGGTGTTTGCCGTCGCAGGCGCGGGGCTGATCGCCCATCTGCCGATCCCGGCCATGGCGGGCAGCATTCTGCTGATCTGTTGGGGGTTGGTGGATCACCGGGGTATTCGCGCGCTGTGCCGGGTCAGCCGCTCGGAATTCCTGGTCATGGCCCTGACCGCCGCCGCGACCTTGCTGCTGGAACTGCAAACGGCGATCTACGCCGGGGTGCTGGCTTCGCTGTTCTTCTACCTCAAGCGCACTTCACGGCCACGGGTGCAGCAGAGCCGGGAAGGGCAGGCCGATGTGCTGCGGGTGGGCGGGTCGATCTTCTTTGGCGCGGCGCATTACCTGCAGGTGCGCCTGCAACGCTGCCAGGGGCCGCATGTGGTGATCGACGCGCGGCAGGTGAACTTCATCGATTACTCCGGTGTGGATATGTTGCACCGCGAGGCCCGGCGATTGCGGCGTGCGGGGGGTAGTTTGACCTTGCAGCGGGCGCGGCCGCAGGTGGTCGAGGAATTGCAGAAGCTGGAGGGGGTGGCGTTGTGTCCGATCCGGTTTGAAGAATGACTGGGGCCGCTTTAAGGCCCCAAAACCTCAACCCCGCGCCAACTGCCTGCGCAATTCAGCCAGCACCGGCGCCGTATCCGGGCGCACCCCACGCCAGATAAAGAACGCTTCCGCCGCCTGTTCAGCCAGCATCCCCAGCCCGTCCAGCACCTTGGCCGCCCCCAAGTCGGTGGCCCATTGGCAAAACGGCGTAGGCTCCTTGCCATACATCATGTCATAGCAAACCGTACGCCCCGCCTCGACCAGGCTTGCGGCAATCGGCGGCATCTCGCCCGCCAGGCTTGCCGAGGTGGCGTTGATGATCACGTCCACCGGTTCCTGCAGCCAGGCAAACCCACTGGCCACCACCGGCCCGAGTTCATCGAACTCATGGGCCAGCAGCTCGGCCTTTTCCACCGTGCGGTTGGCAATCACCAGCGACTCGGGGCCGTGCGCCAGGATCGGCTCCAGCACGCCACGCACCGCGCCACCCGCGCCAAGGATGAGAATCCGCTTGCCCGCCAGCTGCACGCCGGCATTCACCGTCAGGTCGCGTACAAGGCCGGCACCGTCGGTGTTGTCACCCTGCAGCGTGCCGTCAGCCAGCTTGCTCAGGGTATTCACCGCCCCCGCCCGCTGGGCACGTGGGGTCAGGCTGTCGCACAGGCGGTAGGCTTCTTCCTTGAACGGCACGGTGACGTTGCCGCCTCTGCCTTGTTTGAAGAAGCCGTAGGCACAATCGCTGAACTCGTCCAGCGGCGCCAACAGGGTGGCGTACTCCAGGTCCTGGCCGGTCTGTTCGGCGAACAGGCGGTGGATCAGCGGCGACTTGCTGTGGCCGATGGGGTTACCGAAAACGACGTACTGGTCCATGGTGGGTTCCTCGGTTATCCACAGGCTTACTGGGCGAGCCAGTCGCGATCTTGCAGGTAGTACTCGGTCAGGCGCGCTTCTTCGCTACCGGGCGCGGCCTTCCAGTCGTAGCCCCAGCGTACCTGCGGTGGCAGCGACATGAGGATCGACTCGGTACGCCCACCCGATTGCAGGCCGAACAAGGTGCCCCGGTCATAGACCAGGTTGAACTCCACGTAGCGGCCGCGGCGGTACTCCTGGAACTCACGCTGCTCGGCGGTGTAGGGCGTGTCCTTGCGGCGCTGGACAATCGGCAGGTAGGCCTCGACGTAGGCGTCGCCGATGGCGCGGATGAACGCGAAGCAGGTGTCGAAGTCCCACTCGTTCAGGTCATCGAAGAACAGCCCGCCGATGCCACGCGGTTCGCCACGGTGCTTGAGGTGGAAGTAGCGGTCGCACCAGGCTTTGTAGCGCGGATAAACGTCGGCGCCAAACGGCGCACAGGCCTGCTCGGCCACGCGGTGCCAGTGGATGCAGTCTTCTTCATTGCCATAGTACGGGGTCAGGTCGAAGCCGCCGCCGAACCACCACACGGCCTCTTCACCCTCTTTTTCGGCGATGAAGAACCGCACATTGGCGTGAGAGGTGGGCACGTGCGGGTTGTGCGGGTGGATCACCAACGACACGCCCAGGGCCTCGAAGCCACGGCCAGCCAGTTCCGGGCGGTGGGCACTGGCCGAAGGCGGCAGGCCGGTACCGAACACGTGAGAGAAGTTGACCCCGCCTTTCTCGATCAACTTACCATCACCGATCACCCGCGTACGGCCCCCGCCACCGGCTTCGCGCGTCCAGGCGTCCTCGACGAAGCGGGCGCCGCCGTCCTCGGTTTCGAGGGCGGAGCAGATGCGGTCTTGCAGGTCGAGCAGGTAGGCTTTCACGGCCTCGGTGCGGCTGGTCATCGGGTCACCTGGAGCGGGCAGAGAAGAATTCGCCGCGTAGCATACCACCGGCGGCCGACGCGCCGCAGTTGACGGCGATCAAGCAAAGGCGTCCGATAGAGGGCTGTTACCAATCCCGACAACAGGAGTGCGAGATGGCCAAGCGTATCCAGTTCAGCCAGCATGGCGGCCCGGAAGTTCTGCAGCTTGTAGAGTTCGAACCCGCCCCGCCCGGGCCACAGCAGGTCCGCGTGCGTAACCATGCGATCGGCCTGAACTTCATCGATACCTATTTCCGCAATGGCCTGTACGCGCCGCCTGCACTGCCGTCAGGCCTGGGCACCGAGGGTGCAGGCGTGGTCGAGGCGGTGGGCGAGGGCGTTACCCGCCTGAAAGTGGGTGACCGCGTAGCCTATGGCGGCGGGCCGCTGGGTGCCTACAGCGAGGTGCATACGCTGCCGGAGGCCAACCTGGTCAAGCTGCCGGACAACATCAGTTTCGAGCAGGCGGCGGCGGTGATGCTCAAGGGGCTGACCGTGCAATACCTGCTCAAGCAGACCTATGCCGTGCAGCCGGGCGACGTGATCCTGTTCCATGCCGCTGCGGGTGGCGTGGGTTCCCTGGCTTGCCAGTGGGCCAACGCGCTCGGGGCCAAGCTGATCGGTACCGTCAGCTCTGCCGAGAAAGCCGAGCGGGCCAAGGCGCTGGGAGCATGGGCAACCATCGACTACAGCCGTGAAGACGTGGCCAAGCGGGTGCTGGAGCTGACCGACGGCAAGAAATGCCCGGTGGTGTATGACGGTGTGGGTGCCGACACCTGGCTGACCTCGCTCGATTGCCTGCAACCGCGCGGGTTGATGGTGAGCTTTGGCAATGCCTCCGGCGCGGTGAGCGGGGTGAACCTGGGGATCCTGGCGCAGAAGGGTTCGCTGTATGTCACCCGGCCGACCTTGGCCAGTTATGCCAACAATGCCGAGAACACCCAGGCCATGGCCGATGACCTGTTTGCGGTGATCGCGAGTGGCAAGGTGGTTGTGGATATCCAGCAACGGTATCCGTTGGGTGAAGCGGCCAAGGCGCAGGCGGAGTTGTCGGCGCGGCGGACTGTGGGGTCGACTGTTTTGTTGCCTTGATTGACAGAAGGCTGCGTTGAAGCGACCAAGTGCCTGCCTTGGTTTATGTGGTGTTGCGGATATCGAGCGCCGCCCGCGCGGCGCTTCGCGGGGCAAGCCCGCTCCCACAAGGAGGTGTATTGGCGCTTGGCAATTTAGCCCGGACGAACGACTTCGCCAGTCGCCAGGTTGCGAATCACACTCGGGTTCTTCCGCCCGCCCAGCGCCCCGCCCAGTACCAGATCCAACTGCCCATGGAAGTACTGCTCCACCCGCAACCGGGTCTTCGCCGCCGGGCGCCCGCCGGGGTTGCACGAGGTGGAAATCAACGGCCCAACCAATGCACACAACTCACGCACCTGCGGGTGGTCGCTGACCCGCAGCGCCACCGTGTCGTGCTCACCCGTCACCCACTCGGGCAACAGGTCCTGGTGCGGCACCAGCCAGGTATTAGGGCCAGGCCAGGTGCTGCCCATGCGGTCGATCCAGTCCTCGGGGAAATCCTCGAACAGGAAGTCGAACTGGCGGATGTTGTCGGCGACCAGGATCAGGCCTTTATCCACAGGCCGCGACTTGAGCGCCAGCAGGCGGTACACCGCGTCCTCGTTCCACGGGTCGCAGCCCAGGCCCCAGACCGCTTCGGTCGGGTAGGCAATCACCGCGCCCGCCCGGATCTCACGTGCGGCTTGTTGCACACGAAAACTGCTCACCATTTCTCTCTCTCCGCCTATAAACCTTGCTTGCGCGCAGTGTACTTAGCCCGCACGGGCAAACCAACGCCCCGCTTCATTGCTGACCTGGCCTTGCAGCTCCAGTTCGGTCAGTTGCGCCAGCACGTCGGCCAGCGGCTGCTCGCTGCAATGGGCCAGGCTTTCGGTAGTCTGTGGTGCGGCATGCAGCAGAGCAAGCAGGGGGTGGTCATATTCGTCCACTATCGCAGGGGGCAGGTGCTGCCAGCCTCGCAGGCTTTCCAGAATCTGTTCCACGCTCTCCACCAAGAGCGCACCGTCACGGATCAACTGGTGGCAGCCTTTGGCCCCTGGGTGGTGGATCGAACCGGGGATGGCGTAAACCTCGCGGCCCTGCTCGGCCGCCAGCCGCGCGGTTATCAACGAACCACTGGCCAGGCTCGCCTCCACCACCAGCACGCCCAGCGACAAACCGCTGATGATGCGATTGCGCCGTGGAAAATTGCCCGGCAGCGGCCCGGCATCCAGCGGGTACTCGGAAACCAGTGCGCTACCGCTGTCGATGATCGCCTGGGCAAGCTCGCGGTGGCGCTGTGGATAAAGTTTTTGCAAGCCCGTGCCGAGTACACCGATCGTCCCCCCGCCAGCCTGCAGAGCAGCCCGATGAGCGGCACCGTCGATGCCCAACGCCAGCCCACTGGTAATGGTGAAACCGGCCTGCGACAGGTATCGGGAAAATGCCCTGGCGGTGTCGAGCGCGGGGGGTGAAGCACGCCTGCTGCCCACAATTGCCAGCTGTGGCCGCTCAAGCAAAGCAGGGTCACCGGCGACGAAAAGCAGCGGCGGTGGATCGTCGATTTCACCCAGCAACGCAGGGTAGCCAGGGCTGTCCCACATCAGCAAATGCTGGCCGGGATGCTCTAGCCAGGCCATCGCAGCCAGTGCGCCGTCGCGTACTTCGGCGCTGCGCCGCGCGTCGATGGTGGCCTGCGCCATGCCCAGCGCTCGCCAGGCGCCGGCCGGCGCACTCAGCGCTGAAGAGGCGCTGCCGAAGGCTTGCAGCAAGGTGTGAAAACGACGCAGCCCGGTCTCGGGAAGGCGGTGCAGGCGTAATCGCGCTTCCAGTTCGGCAGGTGGGCAAAGCGACGAGTGGGGGGTCGGCATCGGGATCATCCTTGATCGAAACAGGGCCATTTACGTGGCACAACCTGTGGATAAGTTTGTGGGTAACACTTTGAAAAGCTGTCCATTAATCGGACGCTATCAAGCCCATAGACACCCTAGACGAGCTTGCCAGGTGCCGAAATCGCCGATTACCTTTATTATGTGTGTTCAGTTTTCAACCGAACGCACAGTGACTGCCCGACCTTATGGCCATCTTGAACATTCTCGAATTCCCGGACCCGCGCCTGCGCACCATCGCCAAACCGGTGACGGTGTTCGACGACGCCCTGAGCCAGCTGATCGACGACATGTTTGAAACCATGTACGAGGCGCCTGGCATCGGCCTGGCGGCGACCCAGGTCAACGTCCACAAACAGCTTGTGGTGATGGACCTGAGCGAAGACCGCAGCGAGCCACGGGTTTTCATCAACCCGGTGGTCGAAGAGCTGACCCACGACATGGGCCAGTATCAGGAAGGCTGCCTGTCGGTGCCTGGCTTCTACGAGAACGTCGACCGCCCTCTGCGGGTGCGCGTCAAAGCCCTGGACCGCGACGGCAAGCCCTTTGAGCTCGAAGCCGAAGGCCTGCTGGCCGTGTGCGTGCAGCACGAGTTCGATCACCTCAACGGCAAGCTGTTCGTCGACTACCTGTCCACGCTCAAACGCGACCGAATCAAGAAGAAGCTGGAAAAGCAGCACCGCCAGAACGCCTGATCCCCACCTTCCAGAAGGCTTGCTCCGGCAAGCCTTCTTCTTTTTTGCAGCGAGAACTCCATGCGCATCGTCTTCGCAGGCACTCCAGAGTTTGCCGCCGAACACCTCAAGGCACTGCTCGACAGCCCCTATGAGATCGTGGCCGTCTACACCCAGCCAGACCGCCCCGCCGGCCGTGGCCAGAAGCTCATGCCGAGCGCGGTCAAGGCCCTGGCCGTGGCCCACGACATCCCGGTGCTGCAACCGCCGACCCTGCGCAACGCCGATGCCCAGGCAGAACTCGCCGCGCTCAAGCCCGACCTGATGGTGGTGGTCGCCTACGGCCTGATCCTGCCCCAGGCCGTGCTGGATATTCCCCGCCTGGGCTGCATCAACAGCCACGCCTCGCTGCTGCCACGCTGGCGCGGTGCAGCGCCGATCCAGCGTGCCGTGCAAGCCGGTGACGCCGAGAGCGGCGTAACCGTGATGCGCATGGAAGCCGGCCTGGACACCGGGCCGATGCTGCTCAAGGTGGTCACCCCGATCAGCGCCGAAGACACCGGCGGTACCCTGCATGATCGCCTCGCCGAAATGGGCCCACCGGCCGTCATACAGGCCATCGCTGGCCTCGCCGACGGCACGCTGCAAGGTGAAGTTCAGGACGACACCCTGGCCACCTACGCACACAAGCTGAACAAAGACGAAGCGCGCATCGACTGGAGCCGCCCGGCCGTGGAGCTGGAGCGCCTGATCCGTGCCTTCAACCCGTGGCCGGTGTGCCATAGCACCCTGGACGGCGAAAGCGTGAAGGTGCTGGCGGCCAGGTTGTCCACAGGCAAGGGCGCCCCCGGCGAGATCCTGTCTGCCAGCAAGGATGGCCTGGAGGTCGCTTGTGGTGATCAAGCGTTGAGCCTGACCCGCCTGCAACTGCCCGGCGGCAAGGCGCTGAACTTCAGCGACCTGTTCAACAGCCGCCGCGAGAAGTTCGCCAACGGCAAGGTGCTTGGCCAATGAACCCACGCCTGGCCGCCGCCCGTGCCCTTGCCGCTGTGCTCAGCGGCAAGGCCTCGCTGAACAGTTCGTTGCCGGCGCAATTGGACAAGGTCGATGAACGCGACCGTGGCCTGACCCAGGACCTGGCGTTCGGCACCGCCCGCTGGCAGCCGCGCCTCGACCTGTTGGCCGCGCAGTTGCTGCAAAAGCCGTTCAAGGCCGCCGATGCCGATGTGCAGGCACTGCTGCTGGTCGGCTTGTACCAGCTGTTCTACACGCGCATTCCGGCACACGCCGCCATCGGCGAGACCGTAGGCTGCGCCGACAAGCTGAAAAAACCGTGGGCCAAGGCCCTGCTCAATGCCGTGCTGCGCCGCGCCCAGCGTGAAGGCGAAGCGCTGCTCGCCGGCATGGAGCGCGACCCGGTGGTACGCACTGCACACCCTCGGTGGCTGCAGAAAGCGCTGAAAGCCTTCTGGCCAGAGCAATGGGAAGCCATCTGCGCCGCCAACAACGCCCACCCGCCGATGATCCTGCGGGTCAACCGCCGCCACCACAGCCGCGATGCCTACCTGGCCTTGCTGGCAGAGGCCGGCGTCGGCGCCAGCGCCTGCCAGTTCAGCCGCGACGGTATCGTGCTGAATGAGCCCTGTGATGTGCGCAGCCTGCCGGGCTTCGCCGAAGGCTGGGTGAGCGTGCAGGACGAGGCCGCGCAATTGTCTGCCGACCTGCTCGAACTGGCCCCCGGCCAACGCGTGCTCGACGCCTGCTGCGCCCCGGGCGGCAAGACCTGCCATTTGCTCGAAGCCGAGGCCGGCCTTGCACACCTGGTGGCCATCGACCTGGAGGCCAAGCGCCTGACCCGCGTGCGCGAGAACCTCGAGCGCCTGCAACTGGACGCCGAACTGATCGCCTGTGATGCCCGCGACACCGCCAGCTGGTGGGACGGCAAACCCTTCCAGCGCATCCTGCTCGACGCCCCGTGCTCGGCCACCGGCGTGATCCGCCGCCACCCGGACATCAAGCTGACCCGCCAGGCCGACGACATTCCGGCCCTGGCCACGCTGCAAGGCGAGCTGCTCGATGCCCTGTGGCCAACCCTGGAAGTAGGCGGCATGCTGCTCTACGCCACCTGCTCGAGCCTGCCGACCGAAAACACCGAGGTGATCGAGGCGTTCCTCGCCCGCACTCCGGGCGCCCGTGAGCTGGACTTGGCCACCGAGGCCGGCCTGCGCCAGCCCCACGGCCGCCAGTTGCTGGCCCAGGAAGGCGGCCACGACGGTTTCTATTATGCCAAGCTGATCAAAATCGCCGCTTCACGCGGATAAGCACAACGGTTCAGGGAGTAGCGGATGAAGATCATCATCCTCGGCGCAGGGCAGGTGGGCGGTACGCTGGCAGAGCACCTGGCCAGCGAGGCCAACGACATCACCGTGGTCGACACCGACGGCGAGCGCCTGCGCGACCTCGGCGACCGTCTGGACATCCGCACGGTGCAGGGCCGCGGCTCGCTGCCGACGGTGCTGCGCCAGGCCGGCGCCGACGACGCCGACATGCTGGTGGCGGTGACCAACAGCGACGAGACCAACATGGTGGCCTGCCAGGTCGCCTATTCGCTGTTCCATACGCCGACCAAGATCGCCCGGGTACGCGAATCAGCCTACCTCACCCGCGAAGAGCTGTTCCACAACGACCACATCCCGGTGGACGTGCTGATCAGCCCCGAGCAGGTGGTGACCAACTACATCAAGCGCCTGATCGAGCACCCGGGCTCCTTGCAGGTGATCGACTTCGCCGAAGGCAAGGCGCAACTGGTGGCGGTCAAGGCTTACTACGGCGGCCCACTGGTGGGCCAGCAGCTGCGCCAGATCCGCGCGCACATGCCCAATGTGGACACCCGCGTGGCGGCAATCTTCCGCCGTGACCGGCCGATCACCCCACGCGGTGACACCGTGATCGAGGCCGATGACGAAGTGTTCTTCATCGCCGCGAAAAAAGACATTCGCGCGGTGATGGGCGAGCTGCGGCGCATCGACGAGACCAACAAGCGTGTGGTCATCGCCGGTGGCGGGCAGATCGGCGAGCGCCTGGCCGAGGCCATCGAAAGCCGCTACCAGGTGAAGATCATCGAGATGAACCCGGCCCGCTGCCGCCACCTCTCCGACACCCTGGAAAGCACCGTGGTGCTGCAGGGCAGTGCGTCAGACAAAGACCTGATGCTCGAAGAGAACATCGCCGACGCCGACATCTTCCTGGCCCTGACCAACGACGACGAGGCCAACATCATGTCGTCGCTGCTGGCCAAGCGCCTGGGTGCGCGCAAGGTGATGACCATCATCAACAACCCGGCCTACGTGGACCTGGTGCAGGGCGGTGAAATCGACATCGCCATCAGCCCGCAGTTGGCCACCATCGGCACCTTGCTGGCGCACGTGCGGCGTGGCGACATCGTCAGCGTGCACTCCCTGCGCCGCGGCGCGGCCGAGGCCATCGAGGCCGTGGCGCACGGCGATTCGAAATCGAGCAAGGTGGTGGGCAAGGCCATTGAAGACATCGCCCTGCCACCGGGTACCACGATCGGCGCGATCATCCGCGACGAAGAGGTGATGATTGCCCACGACGACACGATGATCGCGTCGGGTGACCACGTGATTCTGTTCGTTGTGGATAAAAAGCACATTCGGGATGTGGAGAAGCTGTTCCACGTCGGCTTGAGTTTCTTCTAGGAGAAGTGGGCATGCGCGAGTCGCTGGAGAAAATGCTGGCCAAGGGTGTGGATAACCCACTGCTGAGGTTTGGCCTGGGCAAAGCCTGGCTGGATGAGGGCAACGGGGCTGAGGCGGCGGTGCACCTGGCACGGTGCGTCGAGCAGGACCCTAAGTATTCGGCGGCGTGGAAGCTGCTGGGCAAGGCGTATCAGTTGCAGGGTGACTTGGCGGCGGCGCGCAAGGCCTGGGAGGACGGGATCGTGGCGGCGCAGGCCCATGGGGATAAGCAGGCGGAGAAGGAAATGGCAGTTTTTCTCAAGAAATTGAACAAGTCTTGAGATCGCCGGGGCTGCTTTGCAGCCCATTCGCGGGGGCAAGCCCGCTCCCACAAGGTACAGAGTGACCCTCAGGCTGCGCACGCGGGCTGGCCTCGCGAATGGGGCGCAAAGCGCCCCCAAAAAATCTCAATACCAGCGCGGCTCACCGGCCGGGCGCTTCTTGAAGCGCTTCATGCTCCACATGTACTGGCTCGGGTACTCGCGCACATACCGCTCGACCACCTTGCTCATGGCCGCCGCCGATTCGGTCACATCCGTGCTGTACATCGCTTCAGGCGCCGCTTCCAGAATCACCCGGAACCCAGAGCCATCCGGCAGACGCAGCGCATGCAGGAACACCCCTACCGCCTTGCCACCGGCCAGCATGTTCGGCACGAACTTGCTGGTCAGCGCCTGGGTACCGAGAAACGGCACGAACACCCCGGCCGATTCCGCCGGCTCCGGGTCGGCTGGGATGCCCACCTGCCCACCGCGGCGCACTTCCTTGATCACACTGAGGATGCCTTCCTTGGTCGAAGGCGCGACGCGGTTACCCATTTGCACCCGCTGCTCACGCAGCAGGTCATCCACGGCCTTCAGTTTCGGCGGGCGGTAGAAGATGATCGGTTTGCACTGGTTGCAGTAGAAGTGGTTCAACACTTCCCAGTTACCCAGGTGGCTGGTAATGCCGACCACGCCCTTGCCCGAGGCAAGGGCCTGCTCCAGCACTTCCAGGCCTTGCACTTCCTTGACCAGCTCCAGCGAACGCTGCGGTGGCCAGATCCAGGCGCACGCGCTCTCGACGAAGGACTTGCCGATATCTCTGAGCGCATGGCCAACCAGCTGCTCACGCGCGACCGGGTCCATCTCGGGGAAACACTTGGCCAGGTTGATACGCACCACGTTGCGCGACCCGTTCGGGACCTTCCACATCAGCCAGCCGATACCGGCGCCGACGCGCTGTACCGCGCCCCAGGGCAACTTGGCGAACAGTCGAAGCACCCCGACCATCAGGGCGCCCTTGAACTTTTCCACAGGCGAATTCCTTATTTCAGCAAGGCGCGCATTGTACCCCTTCAGCGCGCCAAGGCGGCGTAGCGATCACAATCGGTGGTGTGGTCCATGACCATGCCGGTGGCCTGCATGAAGGCGTAGCAGATGGTCGGGCCAACAAAGGTGAAGCCAGCTTTTTGCAAGGCCTTGCTCATCGCCTTGGCTTCGTCGGTGACCGCCGGCACGTCGCTGCGGCCCACGAAATGATTGACCTTGGGCTTGCCGCCGACAAACGACCAGAGCCACTCGGCGGGGTTATCCACAGCCAGCCAGGCCTGGGCGTTGCGCCGGGCGGCCTTGAGCTTGAGGCGGTTGCGGATGATGCCGGCGTCGAGCATCAGCGCTTCGATGCGTTCATCGCTCAACTGCGACAACTTCAACGGATCAAAGCCGTGCAGCACCTCGCGATAGCGCTCGCGTTTACGCAAAACCGTGATCCATGACAGCCCAGCCTGGAACCCTTCGAGCAAAAGCATCTCGAACAGCAACGCCGGATCACGCTGCGGTGTTCCCCATTCCTGGTCGTGGTAGGCCTGGTACAACGGATCGTCGGTACACCAAAAGCAGCGTGGCATAAGGCTCCAATGAGTAGAGGGCGAGGCGAATCAGGTTATACTCCCGCTCTTTACATCCGCATCCCCAGATACAGGTGAATTTCGTGAGCCAGCCTACGCCAGCCGTGCGTACCTTCCAAGACCTGATCCTCGCCCTGCAGAACTACTGGGCAGCTCAAGGTTGTGTGGTGCTTCAGCCCTACGATATGGAAGTAGGCGCCGGCACTTTCCATACCGCCACGTTCCTGCGCGCCGTTGGCCCAGAGACCTGGAACGCCGCCTACGTGCAGCCTAGCCGTCGCCCTGCCGACGGGCGGTATGGCGAAAACCCAAACCGCCTGCAGCACTACTACCAGTTCCAGGTAGTGCTCAAGCCGAACCCGGCCAACTTCCAGGAGCTGTACCTCGGCTCGCTGAAAGCCATCGGCCTGGATCCGCTGGTCCACGACATCCGTTTCGTCGAAGACAACTGGGAATCGCCGACCCTCGGCGCCTGGGGCCTGGGCTGGGAAATCTGGCTGAACGGCATGGAGGTGACCCAGTTCACCTACTTCCAGCAGGTCGGCGGCATCGAGTGCTACCCGGTCACCGGTGAGATTACCTATGGCCTGGAACGCCTGGCCATGTACATCCAGGGCGTCGACTCGGTCTACGACCTGGTCTGGGCCGATGGCCCGTTCGGCAAGGTCACCTACGGCGACGTGTTCCACCAGAACGAAGTGGAGCAGTCGACCTACAACTTCGAACACGCCAACGTCGAGAAACTGTTCGAGCTGTTCGATTTCTACGAAAGCGAAGCCAACCGCCTGATCAAGCTGGAGCTGCCGCTGCCGACCTACGAAATGGTCCTGAAGGCCTCGCACACCTTCAACCTGCTCGACGCCCGCCGCGCCATCTCGGTGACCGAGCGCCAGCGTTACATCCTGCGTGTACGTACCCTGGCCCGGGACGTGGCGCAAAGCTATCTGCAAGCCCGCGCACGCATGGGCTTCCCGATGGCGACCCCTGAACTGCGTGACGAAGTGTTGGCTAAGCTGGAGGCTGCACAATGAGTGCTCAAGATTTCCTGGTAGAACTGGGCACCGAAGAGCTGCCACCCAAAGCCCTGGCCACCCTCGGCGACGCCTTCCTGGCCGGTATCGAGAAAGGCCTGCAGGCCGCAGGCCTGAACTACGCCGCCAAGTCGGTGTACGCCGCGCCGCGCCGCCTGGCCGTGCTGATCCGACAGCTCGACGTGCAGCAGCCTGACCGCAGCATCAATATCGATGGCCCGCCCCGCCAGGCGGCCTTCGACGCCGAAGGCAACCCGACCCAGGCCGCCCTGGGCTTCGCCAAGAAGTGCGGCGTCGAGCTGGCCGAGATCGACCAGAGCGGCGCCAAGCTGCGCTTCTCCCAGCACATCCCGGGCAAGGCCACCCTCGGCCTGCTGCCGACCATCGTCGAAGACTCGCTCAACGACCTGCCGATCCCCAAGCGCATGCGCTGGGGCGCCAGCCGCGAAGAGTTCGTGCGCCCGACCCAGTGGCTGGTGATGCTGCTCGGTGACCAGGTCGTCGACTGCACCATCCTTGCCCAGCAAGCCGGCCGTGAATCCCGCGGGCACCGTTTCCATCACCCGGAAAACGTGGTCATCACCACCCCGGCCAACTACGTTGAAGACCTGCGCAAAGCCTACGTGCTGGCCGACTTCTCCGAGCGCCGCGAGCTGATCGCCAAACGCACTGCGGAACTGGCCATGCAGCAGGAAGGCAGCGCCATCGTGCCGCCCGCGCTGCTGGACGAAGTGACCGCCCTGGTCGAGTGGCCAGTGCCGCTGGTGTGCTCGTTCGAGGAGCGTTTCCTCGACGTGCCGCAAGAAGCCCTGATCACCACCATGCAGGACAACCAGAAGTACTTCTGCCTGCTGGACAGCGAAGGCAAGCTGCTGCCGCGCTTCATTACCGTGGCCAACGTCGAAAGCCGCGACCCGAAGCAGATCGTCGAAGGCAACGAGAAGGTCGTGCGCCCACGCCTTACCGACGCCGAGTTCTTCTTCAAGCAAGACAAGAAACAGCCGCTGGAAACCTTCAACGAGCGCCTCAAGAACGTGGTGTTCCAGGCTCAGTTGGGCACCGTCTACGACAAGGCCGAACGCGTTTCCAAGCTGGCCGCATTCATCGCGCCACTGATTGGCGGGGATGCCCAGCGCGCCGGCCGCGCCGGCCTGCTGTCCAAGTGCGACCTGGCCACCGAGATGGTCGGCGAATTCCCTGAAATGCAGGGTGTTGCCGGTTACTACTACGCGCTCAACGATGGCGAGCCGCAAGACGTCGCCATGGCCCTGAACGAGCAGTACATGCCGCGTGGCGCTGGCGCTGAACTGCCGCAGACCCTGACCGGTGCTGCCGTGGCCATCGCCGACAAGCTCGACACCCTGGTCGGCATCTTCGGTATCGGCATGCTGCCTACCGGTAGCAAAGACCCGTACGCCCTGCGCCGCGCCGCACTGGGTGTGCTGCGCATCCTGATCGAGAAGCAGCTGGACCTGGACCTGACCGGTGCCGCCGAATTCGCGGTCAAGCAGTTCGGCGCCAAGGTCAAGGCCGCTGGCCTGGCCGAGCAGGTGCTGGAGTTCATCTTCGACCGCCTGCGTGCGCGCTACGAAGACGAAGGCATCGACGTCGCCACCTACCTGTCGGTACGTGCCCTGAAGCCGGGCTCTGCCCTGGACTTCGACCAGCGCGTGCAGGCCGTGCAGGCTTTCCGCAAACTGCCGGAAGCCGAAGCCCTGGCGGCGGTGAACAAGCGCGTATCGAACCTGCTGAGCAAGGCCGAGGGCGCCATCGCCGAACAGGTCGAGCCGAAGTACTTCGACAACGCCAACGAGTTCTCCCTGTACTCGGCCATCCAGCAGGCCGACCAGGCTGTGCAACCGATGGCTGCCGCACGCCAGTACAGCGAGTCGCTGGCCCGCCTGGCTGCCCTGCGTGACCCGGTCGACGCCTTCTTCGAGGCGGTGATGGTCAATGCCGAGGACGCCAAGGTCCGCGCCAACCGTTATGCCCTGCTCAGCCGCCTGCGCGGTCTGTTCCTGGGTGTAGCCGACATCTCGCTGCTGGGGTAAGCCTTGAAACTGCTGATTCTCGATCGTGACGGGGTGATCAACTACGACTCCGACGCCTACATCAAGTCGCTGGAAGAGTGGGTCCCCATCCCCGGCTCGGTCGAGGCCATCGCGCAGTTGAGCAAGGCGGGCTGGACGGTGGCCGTGGCCACCAACCAGTCCGGCATTGCCCGTGGCTACTACTCGCTGGATACCCTGGAGGCCATGCACACGCGCCTGCGTGCGTTGGTGGCCGAGCAGGGCGGTGAAGTGGGCCATATCGTGTATTGCCCGCATGGGCCGGACGAGGGCTGCGCTTGCCGCAAGCCCAAGCCGGGCATGCTGCTGGCAATTGCCGAGCATTACCAGGCCGCCCTTGGCGGCGTGTGGTTTGTCGGCGACAGCCAAGGTGACCTTCAGGCCGCCCTGGCCGTCGGTGCACGACCTGTGTTGGTGAAAACCGGCAAGGGTGAGCGGACCCTGGAAAAAGGCGTCCCTGAAACTACACTGATTTTCGACGATCTGGCAGCTATCGCCAGAGAACTAATTTAAACAGTGCGCCTTCGGGCGCATTTTTCTCAGGCGGGCACGCCCGCAATGGTACAAGCCACTATGTCGATCCTGCAGGCGATCAGAATCTTTCTTTTTTACCTGCTGCTGGGCACCAGCTCGTTGCTGTGGTGCACCCTGAGCTTTTTTGTCGCGCCATTCTTGTCATTCCCCAGGCGTTACAAGTTCATCAACGTGTTCTGGTGCCGTTGCGCGTTATTTTTGAGCCGCACCATCCTTGGCATCGATTACAAGATCACCGGCGCCGAAAACGTGCCCAGTGAGCCGTGTGTGATCCTGTCCAACCATCAGAGCACCTGGGAAACCTTCTTCCTTTCCCAGTACTTCTCGCCGCTCAGCCAAGTGCTCAAGCGCGAGCTGCTGTACGTGCCGTTCTTCGGCTGGGCCATGGCCATGCTGCGGCCGATCGCAATCAACCGCGACAACCCCAAGGAAGCCCTGCGCCAGGTCGCCAGCCAAGGTGACGAGCTGCTCAAGCAGGGTGTATGGGTGCTGATTTTCCCGGAAGGTACCCGCGTGCCATTCGGCATCGTCGGCAAGTTCTCCCGCGGCGGTACCGCGCTGGCAGTCAATGCTGGCCTGCCGGTGCTGCCCATTGCGCACAATGCGGGCAAGTTCTGGCCGAAGGCTGGCTGGGGCAAGCGGGCGGGCACCATCGAGGTGGTGATCGGTGAGCCGATGTATGCCAACGGCACCGGCCCGCGTGCCATCGCCGAGCTCAACGACCGCGCGGCCGCCTGGAACGAGGCCACGCAAAGGGCCTTGGGCTCGCTGCCACCAGTAGATGAAAAGCCACACGAGCAGATGGCCTGACGTTCTGTGGATAACTTGTGAGCAGTTTTTTAATGAGCTGTTGCAAGTACGTGTTAAGTGATTGAATTAGCTGTTTATTTCTTCACGTTACAGATTTGCGAAAAACGTGCATAAGTTTTTAGAGGGCATAAAAAAACCGGCGCTTAAGCCGGTTTTTTATGGGCGTTTTTACCCCTCAAACCTTGTCGATATCCACGTCCTTGGTTTCCTTCAGGCAGAAGATCCCTACCACCAGGCTGATGCCGGTCACCAGCACTGGGTACCACAGCCCGTAGAAGATATCCCCGGTATACACCACCAGTGCGAACGACACCGTCGGCAGGAAGCCACCGAACCAGCCGTTGCCGATGTGATAGGGCAGGGACATCGAGGTATAGCGGATACGGGTGGGGAACAGCTCGACCATCACCGCCGCCAGTGGGCCGTAGGTCATGGTCGCGATCAGGATCATCGCCACGATCAGTACCACCACCATCACCTGGTTCACTTGCCCCGGGTCAGCCTTGGCCGGGTACCCCGCCTGCTCGATCGCCGAGCGCATGGCGGTTTCGTCGAAACCGTTGATGGTCTTGTCGCCAATGTTGACCACCACCTCGCTGCCGGCCACGCTCACCGAGCTGTACGGCAGCCCCTGCTTGACCAGGAACGTCTTGACCTTGTCGCACGGGCTGTCGAAACGCGCCTTGCCGACCGGGTCGAACTGGAAGGTGCAGCCCTGCGGGTCGGCGGTGACCACGATCGGCGCCTGACGGCTGGCGGCGTCGATCTGTGGGTTGGCGTAATGGCTGAGCGCCTTGAACAGTGGGAAGTACAGCACGGTCGCCAGCAACAGGCCCAGCATCAGAATCGGCTTACGCCCGATGCGGTCCGACAGCCAACCGAAGAACACGAAGAACGGCGCCCCGATCACCACACTGATGATCAGCAGGGTGTTGGCCTGGGCGGGGTCCATCTTGAGCATCTGGGTCATGAAGAACAGCACGTAGAACTGCGCCGTGTAGAAGGTCACCGCCTGGCCAGCGTTGATGCTGAACAGGGCGGTGAGTACCACCTTGAGGTTCGGCCAGGAGGTGAACGATTCACGGATCGGCGACTTGCTGATCTTGCCCTGGGCCTTCATTTTCACGAAGGCCGGCGACTCGTGCATGCTCATGCGGATCCAGGTGGAGATCGCCAGCAGGAAGATCGACAGCAGGAACGGCAGGCGCCAGCCCCAGGTTTCGAACTGGTCGCCACTGATGTAGCGGCTGCCCAATACCACCAGCAGCGACAGCAGCAAGCCAAGGGTGGCGGTGGACTGGATGAAGCCGGTATGGAAGCCGCGCTTGCCTTGCGGCGCATGCTCGGCCACGTAGGTTGCCGCACCGCCGTATTCACCGCCCAGCGCCAGCCCCTGCAGCATGCGTAGGATCACCAGGATGATCGGTGCCGCGATGCCGATGCTGGCATAGGTTGGCAGCAGGCCGACGGCAAAGGTCGACAGGCCCATCAGCACGATGGTCACCAGGAAGGTGTACTTGCGCCCGATCATGTCGCCCAGCCGGCCGAACACCAGCGCGCCGAAGGGGCGAACCAGGAAGCCGGCGGCGAAGGCCATGAGGGCAAAGATGAAGGCCGTGGTGTCGTTGACCCCAGCAAAGAACTGCTTGCTGATGACCGCTGCCAGCGCGCCATAGAGAAAAAAGTCATACCACTCGAAAACCGTCCCGAGGGATGACGCGAAAATGATCTTTCGTTCTTCGCGACGGCTGGTGCCGCTGGCCGTCGCACCCTGCTCTTGGATGTAATCCGACATCGTTGCTGTCCTCGGCCCACAGGCCACAGTGATTATTCTTTTTGTTCCACTGTCGGCAGCTTCCGACCGCAAGCTGCCGGTGTTGCACGCACCCGGGTCAGGGCGTCGGTATTGCGTCTTCGTTTAGGTAGGTCTGGGTTGCGGCTCCTTTGAGGATAAGTTGCGCCGCCTTCTCGGCGATCATCAGCGTGGGTGAACAGGTATTGCCGGAGGTGATCTGCGGCATGATCGAGGCGTCCGCCACACGCAGGCCGGGTATGCCGTGCACCCGCAGCTGGTTATCCACAACATCCAGTGGGCCGCTGCCCATGCGGCAGGTGCCCACAGGGTGGAAGATGGTGGTACCGATCTTGCCAGCGGCCTCGAACAGGTCCTCTTCACTTTGCAGGGCTGCGCCCGGCAGGTATTCCTGTGGCGCGAACGCGGCGAGGGCAGGGGCCTGGACAATGCGCCGGGTGATCCGGATGGCGTCGGCGGCAACCCGCAAATCTTCAGGGTCACTGAGGTAGTTGGGGTCGATCCGTGGCGCGCTGTGCATATCTGCAGCACCGATGTCGATGCGCCCGCGGCTGAGCGGCCGCAGGTTGCACACCGAGGCGGTGAATGCCGGGAAGCGGTGCAACGGCTCGCCGAAGCGCTCCAGCGACAAGGGCTGCACGTGGTACTGCAAGTTGGCGGTGGCGTGCTCGGGGCTGGAGCGCACGAACGCGCCCAACTGGCTGGGGGCCATGGCCAGCGGGCCGCTGCGGTCGTACAGGTAACGCAGGCCCATGCCCATCTTGCCCCACAGGCTGTTGGCCATCTGGTTGAGGGTGCGGGTGTTGCGGACCTGGTAGATCAGGCGCAATTGCAGGTGGTCCTGCAGATTGCCACCGACGCCAGGCATGTCATGGCGCACGCCGATCCCCAAGTCTTCCAGCAATTTGCGCGGGCCAATACCGGAGCGCTGGAGGATGCCCGGCGAGCCCACGGCCCCGGCACACAGAATGATCTCGCGCCGCGCAGCAAATTCGTGCCAGGCATTCTGCCAGCGGGCTTTTACCGCACGCGCACGGGTGTTGTTGAGCAGCACCTGGTCGACTTCCACGCCGGTCAGCACCGTCAGGTTCGGCCGGCTCATCACTGGCCGCAGAAACGCCTTGGACGCATTCCAGCGCACACCACTGCGCTGGTTGACCTGAAAGTATCCACAGCCCTGGTTATCACCCGTGTTGAAATCGTCGACGTTGGCGATGCCGCTTTGCTCGGCCGCATCGCGGAAGGCGTCGAGAATCGGCCAGCTGTAGCGCTGGCGCTCGACCCGCCATTCACCGGCAGCGCCATGGTGCTCGCTGTCACCGGCAAAGTGGTTTTCGCTGGCCTTGAACAGGGGCAGTACGTCCTGCCAGGCCCAGCCTGAGTTGCCTTGCTCGGCCCAGCGGTCATAGTCGGCCGCCTGGCCGCGCATGTAGATCATGCCGTTGATCGATGAACAACCGCCAAGCACCTTGCCCCGTGGGTAACCCAGGCTGCGGCCGCCCAGGCCGTTCTGCGCCTCGGTCTTGAAGCACCAGTCGGTGCGGGGGTTACCGATGCAGTAGAGGTAGCCGACGGGGATGTGGATCCAGGGATAGTTGTCACGGCCACCCGCTTCAAGCAGCAGCACGCGGCAGGAAGGGTCGGCGGACAAGCGATTGGCCAGCAGGCACCCGGCAGGACCGGCACCCACGACCACGTAGTCGAAGACAGAATCGGCTGATGGCATGTGCAACCTCGCGCCTGATTATTATTCTTGTCCCG
Source organism: Pseudomonas sp. SWRI77 (assembly GCF_014269105.1). Lineage (NCBI taxonomy): Bacteria > Pseudomonadati > Pseudomonadota > Gammaproteobacteria > Pseudomonadales > Pseudomonadaceae > Pseudomonas > Pseudomonas sp. SWRI77. Next base: position 94,457 of record NZ_JABWRV010000006.1, read on the forward strand.
CACCATCTTATTGATTAATTTCGCTGTGGAAACACGAGATTTCGCGCAGCCACTGTGCGTTTTAGCACAGCGACAACCATTGAACGCACACGGTCATTGTGGGAACGACCGCGTAATCGAGATGCAGGGATCAGCATGTTCGACTGGAACGATTTGCGGTTTTTCCTCGAGTTGCAACGCAGCGGCCGCCTGCTCACCGCTGCCAAACGCCTCAACACCACCCACAGCACAGTAGCCCGGCATATCGAGAGCATCGAGAAAAGCCTGGGCACGCCCCTGTTCGTGCAGCACGCCCAGGGCTACGACCTGACCCCCTCCGGCCAGGCCTTGCTCAAGCACGCCGAAGCCATGGAAAACGTTGCTTTGCTGGCGCAGGAAGAAATCACCCAGGCCATCACCCCGCTGGGCAAGATTCGCCTGGGGGTGACCGAAGGCATCGGCATCATGTTCTTCACCCCGCGCATGAACGCGTTGTTCGAGCGCTACCCGGGCCTTGAGGTGGAGCTGGTGGCCGTACCGCGCTTCGTCAGCATCCTCAACCGCGAGGCGGAAATCAGCATCCACCTGGAGCGGCCCAATGCCGACCTGCTGATCACCCGCAAGCTCACCGACTATCGCCTGGCCCTGTACGCGAGCCAGGCCTACCTCGACCGCGCGCCGCCGCTGCGCACCCGCGAAGACCTGGCCCGGCACAGCTGGATCGGCTACGTCGATGACCTGCTGTTCAGCCAGGAGCTGCTGTTTCTCAACAGCTTCTGCCGGTCGCCCAGCGTGGCATTTCGCAGCACCAGCGTAATCGCCCAGCAACAAGCCGCACGCGCAGGCCTTGGCATTGCCGTGTTGCCCAACTTCATGGCGCGCCACGACCCGACGCTGGTCCGTGTGCTGCCCAGCGAAACCATCCAGCGCAGTTACTGGATCTGTACGCGGCGTGAGCTGCACAAGTCAGTGCGCCTGCGGGTCGTGTGGGACTACCTGCTGGCGCTGTGTGCCGCCGAACAGGGCGAGCTGTTAGCTCAATAGAACCTTGCCAGCCAGCAGCAGGGCGGCCAACCAACCGGCCACGGCAAACATCTGTTGCAAGCGTGGCCCAGCCAGCCTGGCCGCCAGTGGCCGCGCCAGCAGCAAGCCGGTCACCGCGCCGACCGCAAAGGGGGCACCAACCTGCCAGTGCATTACCCCCGCCAGGCTGGCGCTGACCACGCTACCGGTGGACACCAGCGCAATCACCGCCAGCGAGGTAGAGACGATGCTGGCCATGCGCAGGTTGGTGTAGCGGTTCAAGGCCGGAATAATCACGAAGCCACCGCCCACCCCCAACAGGCCAGACAACAACCCCGACAGCGCACCGGTCAATGCCAGGGCCCGTGCGCAGGGGAGCGTCCAACGCAAACGCCCTTGCAATGGGTTGAGCACGCAAGGCTCGATGTAGCGGTGCGCATCGTTAGCTTCGCCGCGCAGCTCCCTGGCGGCCTTGCGCCAGATGCGCAGGCAGGCGTAGACCAGCACGCAGGCGAATATCAGCACCAGCGGTGTATTGGGCACGCGGTGCGCCAGCATCAAACCAAAGGGGGCGACCGCGATGCCGATCAGGGCAATGAACAACGCCGCCCGGTAGCGCACCAAGCCTTGGCGCAAACCCAGCACGGCGCCCACGGCGGCAGCCAGGCCCACGGCCAACAGGCCGACGGGCGCCGCCTCGACCATCGACAGGCCCAGGCCAAACACCAGCAGTGGCACCGCCAGAATACCGCCCCCGGCGCCGGTCAATGCCAACACCGCACCAATGATCGCGCCCAGGCCCGCGCCCAACAGTTGATGTTCGATCACTTGCCGGCCTCGGCTACCAGTGGCTGCGGGCGCGCCAGCCATTCACGCCCTTTGAGCATGCCTTTCCAGTACAAGGGTGGCAGTACCCGCGCCTTGAGCAACCAGGCCAGGCGCGTCGGCTGGCGGCCATCGAGCAACCAGCGCGGGAAGCTCGGCGCCACCTTGCCGCCATAGGTGAACTCGGCCAGCACGATCTTGCCGCGCTCGACGGTCAGTGGGCACGAGCCATAGCCGTCGTACTGGGCGAGGGTAGGCAGCCTGCCCAGCGCCACCAGCACATTGTTGGCCACTACCGGCGCCTGCTTGCGCGCTGCTGCGGCAGTCTTGGCATTGCTGGTGCTGGCCACGTCGCCCAAGGCATGGATGTTGGTGAATTTTCGGTGGCGCAAGGTCTGCGGGTCGACATCGACCCAGCCTGCGCTATCGGCCAGCGGGCTTTCCCGAATGAATTCGGGCGCCACTTGCGGCGGTACCACGTGCAGCATGTCGAAGGGCTCGATACGGGTTTCATGGCTACCATCGGGCAACGTACGCACGAACGTCGCGCGCTTGCCGGGGCCATCCACCGCCACCAGGCGGTGGGCGTAATTGAGGTCCACGGCGTACTTGTCGATATAGGCCATCAATGCAGGGACGTAGTCGGCTACGCCAAACAGCACGGCACCGGCGTTGAAGAAACTGGCTTTCACATCGCCCAGATGGCCCTGGCGCAACCAATGATCGCAAGACAAGTACAGCGCCTTCTGCGGCGCGCCGGCACACTTGATCGGCATTGGCGGCTGGGTGAACAGGGCACGGCCTTGCCTGAGGTTTTGCACCAGCTGCCAGGTGTAAGGCGCCAGGTCATAGCGGTAGTTCGAGGTCACGCCGTTGCGGCCAAGGGTCTCGCTCAGGCCGTCGATGGCCTGCCAGTCGAGTTTCAGGCCAGGGCAAACCACCAACTGCTCGTAGCTGATGACGCGGCCACCCTCAAGCACGACCAGCTGGCCCAACGGGTCGAAGCCCTGCACCCGCGCCTTGATCCATTGCACACCCCGGGGAATGGTCGAGGCCATGGTGCGCGCCGTGCTCGGCGCCTTGAACACACCGGCGCCGACCATCGTCCAGCCCGGCTGGTAGTAGTGCACGTCGGCAGGGTCGATCAGTGCGATGTCCAATGACGGATCACGGCTGATCAGGCTGGACGCCGTGGCGATACCGGCGGCACCGGCACCGACGATGACCACTTTGTGGTGGTCGGTAGTGGAAGCATTGGCAGGGGACAGCAAGGCAGGCATGGCGGTAGTTCCTGGAAATCTCGTTATGGGTAGAAGCGATCAAAGCGTGTTCAGTGGAATCTTCAGGTAGCTCACGCCATTGGCCTCGGGCTCGGGAAAATGACCGCTGCGCATGTTCACCTGCACTGATGGCAGAATCAGCACGGGCATGTCGAGGGTCTTGTCACGGGCCTCGCGCATGGCCACGAAGCTGTCTTCATCAACGCCGTGATGGATGTGAATATTGCTGCCGCGCTGCTCGGCCACGGTCGTGACGTACTGCATCGCGCGCCCGCCAGGCAGGTAGTCGTGGCACAGGAACAACCGGGTCTGGTCGGGGAAGGCCAGCAGGCGGCGGATCGACCGGTACAGGGTGCGGGCGTCGGCGCCGGGGAAGTCGCAGCGCGCCGTACCGTAGTCGGGCATGAACAGCGTGTCGCCGACGAACACCGCCGTTTCACCACCATCCACCACCACATAACTCATGCATGCCGGGGTGTGCCCCGGGGTGTGCAAGGCACGGGCGTGCAGGTTGCCGATACGAAAACCTTCCTCGTCCTCAAGCAGTACATCGAACTGGCTGCCGTCCCGGGCAAAACCCGGCTCGGCATTGAACAGCGCGCCGAAGACTTTTTGCACCTGGGTGATGTGCGCACCGATGGCGGTGTGGCCGCCAAGTTTTTCCTTCAGGTAGGCGGCTGCCGAAAGGTGATCGGCGTGAACATGGGTTTCCAGAATCCACTGCACCTGGCCACCCAGCGCCTCAACCTGGGCGATCAAGCGGTCTGCCGATGCGGTGCAGGTACGCCCGGACTTGGGGTCGTAGTCCAGCACACTGTCGATCAACGCGCACTTGCGCGTCTCGCTGTCCATGAGCAGGTAGCTGATGGTCGAGGTCGCCTCGTCGAAGAAGGCTTCCACGTGAAGGTTGTTACCGATGATCATCACGTTCTCCAAAGTTTCCTGCACCCTTTGTAGAGGCGTAGGCAGTGACCGGAGGTTTATCAAGATACATGCCAGGGTTTTTCATGGGCATGGGCCAATGAATGCGGCCCTGCCTGGCACGCGCCAGGCAACATGGCAGCCACATTGACAGTCGACTGTCAGCCAATGGCAGTGTTTGGCAGTCCTTGCTACCCTCCGCCGGGTTATCACATCGGTGCCCCCATGCCTGAAGCCCATCACATCATCCTAGCGCTGGTTTCCTACCTCGAACACGATGCGCTGCCCACCATCGTGCTGGATACCGACTACAACATCCTCGCCGCCAACGCCGCCTACCGCCGCCAGTTCGGCCGAGACGAGCAGGCGCCGTTGGGTGAAAAGTGCCACAAGGTCTCGCACCACTACGCGGTACCTTGCGACCAGGCAGGTGAACATTGCCCGATGCGCAAGGCGTGGCACAGCAAGGTGCCGGAGCGCGTGCTGCACATTCATCACACCCCGCGAGGCCCTGAGCATGTGGATGTCGAACTGCGGCCGATCCTGGACGAGCAGGGCAGGGTGGTCGCCTTTGTCGAGCGGCTCACCACGATCACCCTAGCCTCGGCGCAGCCCCAGCAACAGGGCTTGGTCGGGCGGGCGCCAGCGTTCAAGGCGGCACTGGCCAGCCTGCAGCGCGCCGCCCCCGCGCAAATTCCGGTGTTGTTGCAGGGTGAATCGGGTACCGGTAAAGAGCTGTTCGCCCGCGCCATCCACATGGGCAGCCCGCGCGCCAGTGGGCCGTTGGTGGTGGTCGACTGCACCGGTTTGACCGAATCACTGTTCGAGAGCGAATTGTTCGGCTACGAGAAGGGCGCGTTCACCGGCGCCAACCAGCGCAAGATCGGCCTGGCCGAAGCGGCCCATGGCGGCACGTTGTTCCTCGATGAAATTGGCGAGGTGCCGATGGCGATGCAGGTGAAGTTGCTGCGCCTGATCGAATCCGGAAGCTTCCGCCCGGTGGGCAGCCTGCGGACCGTGCACGCGGATTTCCGCCTGGTGTCGGCAACACACAAACCGCTCAAGAAGATGGTCGCTGAGGGTACTTTCCGTGAGGATCTGTATTACCGCATCAGTGGCTTTCCGATCCGGCTGCCCGCACTGCGCGAGCGTGTGGAAGACCTGCCATTGCTTGCCGAGAGCCTCCTTCAGCGTATGGCTGGCAAGCCGACGCCGAGCCTGACCGATGGCGCGCTGAAACAGCTAGGCCTGCATCCATTCCCAGGCAACATCCGCGAGCTGCGTAATATCCTGGAAAGGGCAAGGCTGTTTGCCGATGACGGGCTGATCCGCCCCGAGCATCTACCCGAAGATATCGGCCCGCAGAGCGCGCCAGGTGTCACCAAGGGCAGGGGGCATGGCGACTTGAGTGAGCTGGCGCAGGCGCTGGATCAGTTTCAGGGGCCACGCAGTGAACTGGCCCGGCATCTTGGCATGAGCGAGCGCACGCTCTATCGGCGGTTGAAGGCGCTGGGCCTGGGCACGATGTGATCGCCTGGTTCACCTTTACCCGACCTTTACCTCTGGCCAAGGATTAGGCTGGCAAAACCGCTGTCTGAACAGTTAACCGCACCAGGCGCTCAGTGAGTTGCGCCGGGCCTTAACATGCAGAGGATCAGCATCACATGAAGAAAACCCTGACCGTGCTTTGCGCCGCGCTGATGTTCAGCGTACCGCTGGCCAGTTTCGCTCAACCTGGCCCGCCCCAGGGGCATGACAACGGTCCCGCCCATCAGGGCAACCCTCAGCATGGCGGCCCCCAACATGGAAAGCAGCCGCAGCAAGGGCGCCCGGGCAACGGCCACGCGCCGGCCTACAAAAATCCAAACTACCGCCCTCAAGCGGGGATGCCGGTACCGCATCAGCAATGGCAACGCGGTCATGCCGTTGCCCCCCGTTACCGCGGCGACCGCTATTGGGTGACTGACTGGCGCGCACGTCACCTCTATGCACCGCCGCGTGACCACCGTTGGTTGTCCGTGAACGGCGATTACGTGCTGGTGGCCATCGCCAGCGGGGTGATTGTAAATATTCTCAGTGGGTACTGAGGTCGCCAAAATCGAGGTAAAAAAAAGCCCGCTTGCGCGGGCTTTTTTATGGCGGTTGTCTGAACCTGATCAGAAGTCCAGGTTCGACACCGACAACGCATTGCTTTCGATGAACTCGCGGCGAGGCTCCACCGCGTCACCCATCAGGGTGTTGAAGATCTGATCGGCAGCGATCGCGTCTTCGATAGTGACCTTGAGCATGCGGCGCACGGTTGGGTCCATGGTGGTTTCCCACAGCTGGTCCGGGTTCATCTCACCCAGCCCTTTGTATCGCTGGATGGTGTGGCGCTTGGTGCTCTCGTTCATCAGCCAGTCCAGGCCTTCCTTGAACTCGACAATCGCCTTGCGACGCTCACCGCGCTTAACATAGGCACCTTCACCCAGCAGGCTGGACAGCTTGGCACCGATGTTGACCACGGTACGGTAGTCGTTGCTGCCGAAGAAATCGCGGTTGAACGTGATGTAGCTGGCCAGACCGTGCGAGGTGATTTCCACTTCCGGCAGCCAGACATTGCGCTCTTTGTCTTCGCGAAGGCTGGCATTGTAAGCCAGGCCCGACTTCTGGGTATTGCTCAGACGCTCCTGGAACTTGGCCAGCCAGGCCTGCATCACAGCGTGGTCGCCCAACTGCTCCAGGGTGACTTCCGGCAGGTAGATGAAGTGCTCGGTCAGCTCCTGTGGGTAGAGGCGCGACAAACGCTTGAGGGTCTTCATCACCCCACGGAACTCGTTCACCAGGCTTTCCAGTTGTACACCGGAAACCGCTGGCGCCGACTCGTCCAGGTGCAGGCTGGCATCTTCCAGGGCCGATTGGGTCATGTATTCTTCCATGGCCTCGTCGTCCTTGATGTACTGCTCCTGCTTGCCTTTCTTCACCTTGTACAACGGTGGCTGGGCAATATAGATATAGCCACGCTCGACCAGCTCAGGCAGCTGACGGAAGAAGAAGGTCAGCAACAAGGTACGGATGTGCGAACCGTCAACGTCAGCATCGGTCATGATGATGATGTTGTGATAACGCAGCTTGTCGATGTTGTACTCTTCGCGACCGATACCACAGCCCAGCGCAGTGATCAGCGTGCCGACCTCCTGGGACGAGATCATCTTGTCGAAACGAGCCTTCTCGACGTTGAGGATCTTGCCCTTCAGCGGCAGGATAGCCTGGGTGCGACGGTTTCGACCTTGCTTGGCCGAACCACCTGCGGAGTCACCCTCCACCAGGTACAGTTCGGAAAGGGCAGGGTCCTTTTCCTGGCAGTCAGCCAACTTGCCAGGCAGGCCAGCGATGTCCAGTGCGCCTTTACGGCGAGTCATCTCACGCGCCTTGCGCGCCGCTTCACGCGCTCGGGCAGCGTCGATCATCTTGCCGACAACAGCTTTGGCTTCGTTCGGGTTTTCCAGCAGGAAGTCCGAGAAGTACTTGTTCATCTCCTGTTCCACGGCAGTCTTCACTTCCGAGGAGACCAGCTTGTCCTTGGTCTGGGAGCTGAACTTGGGGTCCGGGACTTTGACCGAGATGATCGCGGTCAAGCCTTCACGGGCGTCGTCGCCGGTGGTTGCGACCTTGTTCTTCTTGGCCAGGCCTTCCTGCTCGATGTAGCTGTTCAGGCTACGGGTCAGCGAAGAACGGAAGCCCACCAGGTGAGTACCGCCATCACGCTGCGGAATGTTGTTGGTGAAGCACAACAGGTTCTCGTTGAAGCTGTCGTTCCACTGCAGGGCGACTTCAACGCCCACACCATCTTCACGCTGAACACTGAAGTGGAACACCTGGGTGTTAACCGGCGTCTTGTTGGTGTTCAGGTACTCGACGAACGCCCGCAGGCCACCTTCGTACTTGAAGAACTCTTCCTTACCGCTGCGTTCATCCTTGAGCAGAATGCCGACGCCCGAGTTAAGGAACGACAGCTCACGGATCCGCTTGGCCAGGATATCCCAGCTGAAGTGGATGTTTTTGAACGTCTCAGCCGAAGGCTTGAAATGGATGTGGGTACCGGTCGTTTCGCTGTCACCGACAATCGCCATCGGTGCCTGCGGGACACCATGAACGTAGGTCTGCTCCCAGATCTTGCCGCTGCGACGTACTGTCAGCACCAGCTTTTCGGACAGAGCGTTCACTACAGAAACACCCACGCCGTGCAGGCCGCCAGATACTTTGTACGAGTTGTCGTCGAACTTACCGCCGGCGTGCAGCACGGTCATGATGACCTCCGCTGCGGAAACGCCTTCTTCTTTGTGCACATCAACCGGAATGCCGCGACCGTTGTCGCGCACGCTGATGGATTCATCCGTGTGGATGATGACGGTGATGTCATCGCAATGACCGGCGAGGGCTTCGTCGATCGAGTTGTCGACCACTTCGAAGACCATGTGGTGCAGGCCGCTACCATCATCGGTGTCGCCAATGTACATGCCGGGACGCTTGCGTACGGCATCCAAACCTTTCAGCACCTTGATGCTGGAGGAGTCGTACGTTTGATTTTCGCTCATGCCTTCACTCCCGATGGTCGTGGGTCTGGGTGATACAGCCTTGTTCCACGTGGAACAAAGCAACTGGCGTTTCCGTCTGCCAGCCTTCCCTCAGTAATTCGTGATCTACACAGGTGATGAACACCTGGCAGCGTAATTCTTCAAGCAAGCGGCACAATGCGCGGCGGTGTTGCTCGTCCAGTTCTGACGGCAAATCATCCACGAGATAAATACAGTGACCGCGGCGAGCCTGACTGACGAGGTGCCCTTGGGCAATGCGTAGCGCACACACCACAAGTTTCTGCTGCCCTCGCGACAGAATGTCGGCTGCGTTGTTGGCAGCCAATCGAAGTCGTAGATCAGCACGCTGCGGACCGGCCTGGGTATGGCCCATCTGCTGATCACGAAGGAGAGAGGAGGCGAGTACTTCGTTGAGTTCCCGGTCCTTGTCCCAGCCTCGGTAATAGCTCAGGGTCAACCCGTCAAGCTCGACCAGTTCGCTCAGGGTTCGCTCGAAGACGGGCTTCAAGGCCATGATGTAGTTGCGACGGTATTCATCTATTTCCGCGCTGGCCAGGCACAATTCCCGGTCCCAGGCGGCTTGCGAAGCTGGGTCAAGTGTACCATGCCGCAACCACGAGTTTCGCTGCCTGAGCGCCTTCTGCAGGCGCTGCCAGGCAGGCAAAAACCGAGGTTCCACGTGGAACACTCCCCAATCCAGGAACTGGCGGCGAATTTTCGGGGCGCCCTCCAGCAACCTGAAACTGTCTGGGTTGATCAGCTGCAATGGCAACAGTTCGGCCAACTGCGCAGCACTTTTGGCATTCTGCCCGTCGATGCGAATTGTGAATTCGCCTTGCCGTTCCCGAGATACCCCCAGGTTGCTGGTGCCTCCCGACGTCAACTCGACCTCGCCAAACACGGTGCACGCTGGCTGCTCGTATTGGATGACGGGGTTAAGACGCGTACTGCGGAAGGACCGCGCCAGCCCAAGCAGGTGCACAGCTTCAAGCACACTGGTCTTGCCGCTGCCATTAGCACCGTAGAGGATGTTGATGCGGGGAGAAGGTGAGAGGGTCACCGGGTGCAGGTTGCGCACCGCGGTGACCATGATACGTCGAAGGGACATTCGCTCTGCTACAGGTTACAGACGCATCGGCATGACAACGTAGGACGAATCATCATTGCCAGCCTCCTGCAGCAGCGCACTGCTGTTGGAGTCGGACAGAATCAGACGCACCTGCTCGGTTGTCATGACGCCCAGCACGTCCAGCAGGTAGCTGACGTTGAAGCCGATTTCCAGCGCGCTGCCGTTATAGTCGACGCTGATTTCTTCTTCAGCTTCTTCCTGTTCCGGGTTATTGGCCTGAATCTTCAATTGGCCAGCGGCCAGTTGCAGGCGAATACCGCGGTACTTCTCGTTGGACAGGATAGCGGTACGGCTGAAGGCCTCACGCAGTGCCTGACGATCACCCACCACCAGTTTGTCGCCACCCTTGGGCAATACGCGCTCGTAGTCAGGGAATTTGCCGTCCACCAGCTTGGAGGTGAAGGTGAATTCGCCGGTGGTCGCGCGGATATGATGCTGCCCCAGGACGATACTGACCATGCCTTCAGGGTCGGTCAGCAGACGCGCCAGCTCAAGGATACCTTTGCGCGGCACGATGACCTGATGGCGATCATCCTGCTCGATGGGGGCACTCATCGAGCACAGTGCCAGGCGGTGACCATCGGTAGACACCGCACGCAAGGTATTACGCGATACCTCCAACAGCATGCCGTTGAGGTAGTAGCGAACATCTTGCTGGGCCATGGCGAAGCTGGTGCGCTCGATCAGGCGGCGCAGCTTGCTCTGCTCCAGGTTGCAGGTCAGCGAGCCCGGGCCTTCTTCCACAGTCGGGAAGTCGTTGGCAGGCAGGGTCGACAGGGTAAAGCGGCTGCGGCCGGCCTTGACCAACAGTTTTTGCTCGTCGACCTTGATATCGATCAGGACGTCGTTCGGCAGGCTTTTGCAGATGTCCATCAGCTTGCGCGCCGGGACAGTGATTTCGCCAGGCTCGGCTGGCTCTTCAAGTTGCACGCGGCCTACCAGTTCGACTTCCAGGTCGGTACCGGTCAACGACAGCTGCTGGCCTTGCACAACCAGCAATACGTTAGACAGGACCGGCAAGGTCTGACGGCGCTCGACGACACCGGCGACCAGTTGCAGGGGTTTCAACAGGGCTTCGCGTTGAATGGTGAAATGCATGGTCTAGTCCCTTGCCTTCAATTAGCTGCGCAGACGGCCATCAGGTCGTCAGCGTCCGCAGCAGGTTCTTGTAGTCCTCGCGGATGTCCGCGTCGGATTCCTTCAGTTCGTTGATCTTGCGGCAGGCGTGCAGCACGGTCGTGTGGTCGCGACCACCAAACATGTCGCCGATCTCCGGCAGACTGTGGTTGGTCAGCTCCTTCGACAGGGCCATGGCCACCTGCCGCGGCCGCGCGACAGAGCGCGAGCGCCGTTTGGACAACAGATCGGAGATCTTGATCTTGTAGTACTCGGCCACGGTGCGCTGGATGTTATCCACACTGACCAATTTGTCCTGCAGTGCCAGCAGATCCTTCAGCGATTCGCGAATCAGTTCGATGGTGATGTCGCGGCCCATGAAGTGCGAGTGAGCAATCACCCGCTTCAGTGCCCCTTCAAGTTCACGGACGTTGGAACGGATGCGCTGGGCAATGAAGAAGGCTGCGTCATGGGGCAGCTCGACTTTGGCCTGGTCGGCCTTCTTCATCAGGATCGCCACACGGGTTTCCAGCTCTGGCGGCTCGACTGCAACGGTCAGGCCCCAGCCGAAGCGGGACTTCAGGCGTTCTTCCAGGCCTTCGATTTCTTTCGGGTAGCGGTCGGAGGTGAGGATCACCTGCTGGCCGCCCTCGAGCAGGGCGTTGAAGGTGTGGAAAAACTCTTCCTGCGAGCGCTCCTTGCGGGCGAAGAACTGGATATCGTCGATCAGCAGCGCATCGACCGAGCGATAGAAGCGCTTGAATTCGTTGATGGCATTGAGCTGCAGCGCCTTGACCATGTCGGCGACGAAACGCTCCGAGTGCAGGTAGACCACCTTGGCATTCGGGTTTTTCTTCAGCAGGTGGTTACCCACAGCATGCATCAAGTGGGTTTTGCCCAGGCCGACGCCGCCATAAAGGAAGAGCGGGTTGTAGCCATGCTTGGGGTTGTCGGCGACCTGCCAGGCGGCCGCACGCGCCAGCTGGTTCGACTTACCTTCGACGAACGTGTCGAAGGTGAACGTGCGGTTCAGGTAACTGGTGTGCTTGAGCGCGCCTTCAACCTGAACGGTGCGCTGTTCGGTACGGGTGCTGGTAGCCGGCACCGGCGCAGGCTCGGCCATGGCATCGAAGCTGTCGCGCGACGACGGCTCAGCCACCTCGTTGACCAGCACAGGCTCTACCGGTGCAGCGGCAGGTTCTGCCGACACAACAGCGGGCGCAGCCTTGTGTACCTGGGTCTGCGCCAGCGAAGCAGCCACAGCGGCACTGACAGGCGCATTGGGGGCGGCACGCGGCGCCGAACTGCGACGGCTGCCTATTAATAAGGAAAGGGCAGGTGCAATGCCGCTGCCGTTTTCACCCAACAGCTCGAGCAGACGACCCAGGTACTTTTCATTGACCCAATCGAGAACGAAACGGTTAGGCGCATAGACGCGCAACTCGTCGCCTTCGGCTTCGACCTGTAGCGGACGGATCCAGGTGTTGAATTGCTGGGCAGGCAGTTCATCGCGCAGAAGCTCCACGCACTGCTGCCAAAGTTCCACTGACACGGATATCCCCTGAGTTTGAAAGCCGGATGAGGCAAAAGCAAACCGCCATTGTACCGGTCGAGCGATCAGTTATCCACATGTGGATACGTTAGGAGTCATGGCAAAACAGCCATTTATCGACCAAAACGTCTTTATACAGCTGTGCATAAACCTTGTGGATAACCGCACCTGAGGGCTATGCACAACCCTGGGTCGAGATCTGTGGATAATTCGACTGTGGATAAAGCGTGTTTTTATACACAGATTCTACGCAGGCGCAGCACAAGCGCAGCACCGGATACCGACAGGGTTTCAAAACTCTGTACAGACTGATTTTCCTGGGCTGTAGAACGTTATCCACAGAAAGTTATCCACTTAAGATTTATAAGTTCTTTAAGAAAGCTTTTTAAATGTCTCTTCTTTTTTATCATGTTATCCACGGTGGGGGGATCCCGAATGGCTCGTGTCTGGGCAACCGCTGGCCGAGCAAACGCATCACGCCGTCTATAAGGAATGACTGGTTGGAAATTGACCTATTGCCTTGCTTTCTCTAGAATCGCCGGTCTCTTAAAAAGGGGGCCATCCCGGCCGTCGTCGACAAACCCAGGTAACACGCCATGAAACGTACTTTCCAACCAAGCACCATCAAGCGCGCGCGCACTCACGGTTTCCGTGCTCGTATGGCTACCAAGAACGGCCGCGCTGTTCTGTCGCGTCGTCGTGCCAAAGGCCGTAAGCGTCTGGCCATTTGATTTTTCGGCACAGGTGGTGAGTCAGGACTTCAGTCGGGAAAAGCGACTGCTTACACCCCGACATTTCAAAGCGGTCTTCGACTCCCCAACCGGCAAGGTTCCAGGGAAAAACCTGCTGATCCTTGCTCGCGAGAACGGCCTCGATCATCCACGCCTTGGCCTGGTGATTGGCAAGAAGAGCGTCAAGCTCGCCGTTCAACGCAATCGCCTCAAGCGCTTGATGCGCGATTCCTTTCGTCTGAACCAGCAGATACTCGCTGGCCTGGACATCGTGATCGTCGCGCGCAAGGGATTGGGTGAGGTAGAAAACCCGGAATTGCATCAACACTTTGGCAAGCTCTGGAAACGCCTGGCGCGCAGCCGGCCATCTCCAGCAGTTAGCGCCGATTCCGCAGGGGTAGACAGCCAAGATGCGTAAACTGGCACTCGTTCCGATCCAGTTTTACCGTTATGCCATCAGTCCACTGATGGCCAATCACTGTCGTTTCTTCCCCAGCTGCTCCTGTTACGCTTACGAAGCCATCGAAAACCATGGCCTCTGGCGTGGTGGGTGGCTGGCCGTTCGTCGCCTGGGGCGTTGTCATCCGTGGAACGACGGCGGTTTCGACCCCGTTCCACCCGCTCCTTCCTCCCGAACTTCTTCGATAGCCGAGTAATCATGGATATTAAACGCACGATCCTGATCGCCGCGCTGGCAGTCGTGTCCTACGTCATGGTCCTGAAGTGGAACGATGACTACGGCCAAGCTGCCCTGCCGACTCAGAATACTGCTGCCAGCACTGTTGCTCCGGGCTTGCCCGATGGCGTGCCGGCCGGTAACAACGGTGCCAGCGCCGATGTACCGAGCGCCAACGCCGAATCGAGCCCTGCCGAACTGGCACCGGTCGCACTCAGCAAGGATCTGGTCCGGGTCAAGACTGATGTTCTGGAACTGGCTATCGACCCGGTCGGTGGTGACATCGTCCAGCTGAACCTGCCGAAGTACCCACGCCGTCAGGACCACCCGAACATTCCGTTCCAGCTGTTCGACAATGGCGGCGAGCGTGTGTACCTGGCCCAGAGCGGCCTGACCGGCGCCAACGGCCCGGACGCCCGTTCCACTGGTCGCCCGCTGTACGCGGCCGAGCAGCGCAGCTACCAGCTGGCCGATGGCCAGGAACAACTGGTGGTCGACCTGAAGTTCAGCGACAACGGTGTGAACTACATCAAGCGCTTCAGCTTCAAGCGTGGTGAGTACGACCTGACTGTCAGCTACCTGATCGACAACCAGAGCGCACAGCCCTGGAGCGGCAACATGTTTGCCCAGCTCAAGCGTGACGCCAGTGGCGATCCGTCTTCGAGCACGGCAACCGGCACCGCCACCTACCTGGGCGCCGCCCTGTGGACAGCTGCCGAGCCGTACAAGAAAGTGTCGATGAAAGACATCGACAAAGGTAGTTTGAAAGAAAATGTGTCCGGCGGCTGGGTCGCCTGGCTGCAGCACTACTTCGTAACCGCCTGGATCCCGGCCAAGTCGGACAACAACGTTGTCCAAACCCGCAAGGACAGCCAAGGCAACTACATCATCGGTTACACCGGCCCGGCCATCAGCGTACCTGCTGGCGGCAAGGTCGAAACCAGCGCCATGCTGTACGCCGGCCCGAAGATCCAGTCCAAGCTCAAGGAGTTGTCCCCAGGCCTGGAACTGACCGTCGACTACGGCTTCCTGTGGTTCATTGCCCAGCCGATCTTCTGGCTGCTGCAACATATCCACAGCCTGCTGGGTAACTGGGGCTGGTCGATCATCGTGCTGACCATGCTGATCAAAGGCCTGTTCTTCCCGCTGTCGGCTGCCAGCTACCGCTCGATGGCGCGCATGCGTGCCGTGGCGCCAAAGCTTGCCGCGCTGAAGGAACGCTTCGGCGATGATCGCCAGAAGATGTCCCAGGCGATGATGGAGCTGTACAAGAAAGAGAAGATCAACCCGCTGGGTGGCTGCTTGCCGATCCTGGTACAGATGCCGGTATTCCTGGCCCTGTACTGGGTACTGCTGGAAAGCGTCGAGATGCGCCAGGCCCCATGGATGCTGTGGATCACTGACCTGTCGATCAAGGATCCGTTCTTCATCCTGCCGATCATCATGGGCGCCACCATGTTCATTCAGCAGCGTCTGAACCCGACGCCGCCGGATCCGATGCAGGCGAAGGTCATGAAAATGATGCCAATCATCTTCACCTTCTTCTTCCTGTGGTTCCCGGCTGGTCTGGTGCTGTACTGGGTTGTGAACAACTGCTTGTCGATTTCCCAGCAGTGGTACATCACCCGCCGTATCGAAGCAGCGAGCAAGAAAGCTGCTGCTTGACGGGCTGCTAGTCTGTGAATAAAAACGCCCCCTAGTGGGGCGTTTTTGCTATCTGTCGTTTTTTGTCGTAGAGGCTTTCGAGCATGAACACTGTGCGTGAGACCATCGCCGCCATCGCTACCGCCCAGGGCCGCGGAGGCGTGGGCATTGTCAGGTTGTCCGGCCCGTTGGCTGCCCAGGCAGGCCAGCTCATCACCGGCCGTACCCTGACGCCTCGCCACGCCCATTACGGGCCGTTTCGCGATGACCAGGGCCTGGTGCTGGACGAAGGCATCGCCTTGTACTTCCCAGGGCCCAACTCGTTCACCGGTGAAGATGTGCTCGAGCTCCAGGGGCATGGCGGGCCTGTGGTCCTGGACATGCTGCTGCAGCGCTGTGTACAACTCGGTTGCCGGCTGGCCCGCCCGGGTGAGTTCAGCGAGCGTGCGTTTCTCAACGACAAGCTCGACCTGGCACAAGCCGAGGCGATCGCCGACCTTATCGAGGCCAGCTCCAGCCAGGCGGCGCGCAATGCCTTGCGCTCGCTGCAGGGGGAGTTCTCCAAGCGTGTGCACAGCCTCACCGAGGCGCTGATCGCCTTGCGCATCTACGTGGAGGCGGCGATCGACTTCCCGGAGGAGGAGATCGACTTCCTCGCCGATGGCCACGTGCTGTCGATGCTGGATACCGTGCGCAGCGAGTTGTCCACAGTACAACGCGAAGCCGGGCAGGGCGCGCTGCTGCGCGATGGTATGACGGTGGTGATCGCCGGCCGCCCGAATGCGGGTAAATCCAGCCTGCTGAACCGCCTTGCCGGTCGCGAAGCGGCCATCGTTACCGACATCGCCGGCACCACCCGGGACATCCTGCGTGAACATATCCACATCGACGGCATGCCGTTGCACGTGGTGGACACCGCTGGCCTGCGTGATACCGATGACCATGTGGAAAAGATAGGTGTCGAGCGGGCGCTCAAGGCCATTGGCGAAGCTGATCGTGTATTGCTGGTGGTCGACTCCACGGCACCCGAAGCCAGCGATCCCTTCGCCCTCTGGCCGGAGTTCCTCGATCAGCGCCCGGACCCTGGCAACGTCACGTTGATCCGTAACAAGGCCGACCTCAGCGGTGAAGCCGTGGGCCTGGAGCAGTGTGACGACGGCCATGTGACCATCACCCTCAGCGCCAAGGATGACGATAGCGGCTTGCAGCTGCTGCGTGACCACCTCAAGGCCTGCATGGGCTACGAACAGACTGCAGAGAGCGGTTTCAGTGCCCGCCGGCGCCACCTGGATGCCCTGCGACAGGCCAGCGATCACCTGGAGCATGGCCGTGCGCAGCTGACCCTGGCTGGCGCCGGTGAACTGCTGGCAGAGGACCTGCGCCAGGCTCAGCACGCCCTGGGAGAGATCACAGGGGCGTTCAGCTCGGATGACCTGCTGGGGCGTATCTTCTCCAGTTTCTGCATCGGCAAGTAATCCACAGGCCTTCACAAGGCCATTGGCGACACCAGGCCGCTCCTTCGGGAGCGGTTTTTTTTTGCTCGTCAGTCACCTCACTGGCTGTGCGTTGGCCAAGAAGGCCGTCCAGATCCTGGTTTTTTTCATCCACAGGTGAAAATAGGTGCGCCTGTACCCTGGGGATAACCCACCTTCAGGTCTCTTGATAACCCACTCTTTTTCTTGAGGAAAAACCGGCCTGTGGGTAAATAGGCATTTAATCCACAGGTTAAATGACGTTATCCATAGCCCTCATGGCACTTGAATAACAGGGTTTAATTTCTCTGTACACAGCGCCAGATAAGGCCTGTGTAACCTTATCCACAGAAAGGTGTGTGCATAAGAATAAACATAAAAACAAAGCTTTTTAAATTCTTATTCTTTGATTTCTGTTGTTTGCCACTCATCCACAGCCTGATCAAATTTTGCGCAAACGGTTCCTTTGCAAGGGGGTAAGTCCCTATACTTGTCGGCTTACCTTCTCTATTCGCAAAAACAGGCACGAGGTGCGTGGTGGATTTCCCTTCCCGTTTTGAAGTGATCGTCATCGGCGGCGGCCATGCCGGTACCGAGGCTGCGCTTGCGTCTGCACGCATGGGTGTCAAAACCCTGCTGCTGACCCACAACGTGGAAACCCTCGGTCACATGAGCTGCAACCCCGCGATTGGCGGTATTGGCAAAAGCCATCTGGTCAAAGAGATCGATGCGCTCGGCGGCGCCATGGCGCTGGCCACCGACAAGAGCGGCATTCAGTTCCGCGTGTTGAACAACCGCAAAGGCCCGGCCGTACGCGCCACCCGAGCGCAAGCTGACCGCGCCATCTACAAGGCAGTGGTTCGCGAAATCCTGGAAAACCAGCCAAACCTGTGGATATTCCAGCAGTCCTGCGACGACCTGATCGTCGAACAGGACCAGGTCAAAGGCGTGGTAACCCAGATGGGCCTGCGGTTCTTCGCCGAATCCGTGGTGCTGACTACCGGTACCTTCCTCGGTGGGCTTATCCACATCGGGTTGCAAAACCATTCCGGCGGCCGCGCCGGCGATCCGCCCTCGATCGCGCTGGCACACCGCATGCGTGAACTGCCGCTGCGCGTCGGCCGCCTGAAAACCGGTACCCCGCCACGTATCGATGGCCGCTCGGTGGACTTCTCGGTGATGACCGAACAACCGGGCGACACACCGATCCCGGTCATGTCGTTCATGGGCAATGCCCAGATGCACCCGCGCCAGGTGAGCTGCTGGATCACCCACACCAACGCACGTACCCACGAGATCATCGCTTCGAACCTCGACCGTTCGCCGATGTACTCTGGTGTGATCGAAGGCGTCGGCCCGCGCTACTGCCCGTCGATCGAAGACAAGATCCATCGCTTCGCCGACAAGGAAAGCCACCAGGTGTTCATCGAGCCGGAAGGCCTGACCACCCATGAGCTGTACCCCAACGGTATTTCGACTTCGCTGCCGTTCGATGTGCAGCTGGAGCTGGTGCGTTCGATCCGCGGCATGGAAAACGCCCACATCGTGCGCCCGGGTTATGCCATCGAGTACGACTACTTCGACCCGCGTGACCTGAAGTACAGCCTCGAGACCAAAGTCATCGGCGGCCTGTTCTTCGCCGGCCAGATCAACGGCACCACCGGTTACGAAGAAGCCGGTGCGCAAGGCCTGCTGGCCGGTACCAACGCTGCACTGCGCGCGCAAGGCCGCGAAAGCTGGTGCCCGCGCCGCGACGAGGCGTACATCGGCGTACTGGTCGACGACCTGATCACCCTGGGTACCCAGGAGCCGTACCGCATGTTCACCTCGCGTGCCGAATACCGGCTGATCCTGCGCGAGGACAACGCCGACCTGCGTCTGACCGAGAAAGGCCGTGAACTGGGCCTGATCGATGACCAGCGTTGGGCGGCGTTCTGCACCAAGCGTGATGGCATCGAGCGTGAGGAACAGCGCCTCAAGTCGACCTGGATTCGCCCTAATACCCCGCAGGGGCAGGCGGTTGTGGATAAGTTCGGTACGCCGTTGAGCCACGAATACAGCCTGCTCAACCTGTTGGCACGGCCAGAAGTGGATTACGCCGGCCTGATCGAGGCTACCGGGGGGGATGCCATCGACCCACAGGTTGCCGAACAGGTCGAGATCAAGACCAAGTACGCGGGCTACATCGACCGCCAGCAGGACGAGATCGCCCGTCTGCGCGCCAGTGAAGATACCCGCCTGCCTGTGGATATCGACTACACCACGATTTCCGGCCTGTCCAAGGAGATCCAGGGCAAGCTCGGCCAGACCCGTCCCGAGACGCTGGGCCAGGCTTCGCGTATTCCTGGTGTGACGCCAGCGGCCATTTCGCTGCTGCTGATTCATCTGAAAAAACGCGGCGCAGGCCGCGAATTGGAGCAAAGCGCTTGAGTTCCCTGGTCACCCCGCAACACGCCGAAGAATTGTCCACAGGCGCGCGCCAGCTCGGCATCGAGCTGAGCGCGCAGCAGCACACGATGCTACTGGGCTACCTGGCCCTGTTGATCAAATGGAACAAGGCCTACAACCTCACTGCCGTGCGCGATCCGGACGAGATGGTTTCCCGGCACCTGCTCGACAGCCTCAGCGTCATGTCGTTTATCCACAGCGAGCGCGATAACTGGCTGGATGTCGGCAGCGGGGGTGGCATGCCGGGCATTCCCTTGGCTATCCTGCACCCGCACAAGCGGGTGACGGTGCTGGACAGCAACGGCAAGAAGACCCGCTTCCTGACCCAGGTGAAAATGGAGCTCAAGCTGGACAACCTGCAGGTTATCCACAGCCGGGTTGAAGCCTTCAAACCGGCGCAACCGTTCAGCGGAATCATCTCGCGTGCCTTCAGCAGCATGGAGAACTTCACCAACTGGACCCGCCATCTGGGCGACACCGGGACGCAATGGCTTGCAATGAAGGGGCTGCATCCTGCCGATGAACTGGTAGCATTGCCCGCAGACTTCACAGTGGAAAGCGAGCAGGCCCTGACCGTTCCAGGTTGCCAGGGCCAGCGCCATCTGCTGATACTGCGCCGCAAGGCATGACTGGGAACACGCGCATCAATGGCTAAGGTATTCGCAATCGCGAACCAGAAAGGTGGTGTGGGCAAGACCACCACCTGTATCAATCTCGCGGCATCGCTGGCCGCGACCAAACGTCGTGTGCTGCTGATCGACCTCGATCCGCAAGGCAACGCCACCATGGGCAGCGGTGTCGACAAGCACGAGCTCGAGCACTCGGTATACGACTTGCTGATCGGGGAATGCGACCTGGCTCAGGCCATGCATTACTCCGAGCACGGTGGTTTCCAGCTGTTGCCGGCCAACCGTGACCTGACCGCCGCCGAAGTGGTGCTGCTGGAAATGCAGGTCAAGGAAAGCCGCCTGCGCAACGCCCTGGCGCCGATCCGCGAGAACTACGACTTCATTCTCATCGACTGCCCGCCGTCGTTGTCGATGCTGACCCTCAACGCGTTGGTGGCTTCCGATGGGGTGATCATCCCCATGCAGTGCGAGTACTACGCACTGGAAGGCCTCAGCGACCTTGTGGATAACATCAAGCGCATCGCCGCCCGGCTGAACCCGGAGCTGAAGATCGAAGGCCTGCTGCGGACCATGTTCGATCCGCGCCTGAGCCTGAACAACGATGTTTCGGCCCAGCTCAAGGAGCACTTCGGCGAGCAGCTGTATGACACGGTCATCCCGCGCAACATTCGCCTGGCCGAGGCCCCGAGCTTCGGCATGCCGGCCCTGGCCTACGACAAGCAGTCGCGTGGTGCGCTGGCTTATCTGGCCCTGGCCGGGGAACTGGTGCGCCGTCAGCGCCGTCCATCACGCACTGCACAAACAACTTAAGGAATCCGTATGGCCGTTAAGAAACGAGGTCTCGGACGTGGGTTGGATGCTCTGCTCAGTGGTCCTTCCGTCAGCGCGCTCGAAGAGCAGGCTGTCAAGATCGACCAGAAGGAACTGCAACACCTGCCGGTCGAGCTGATCCAGCGTGGCAAGTACCAGCCGCGTCGCGACATGGACCCGGTGGCGCTGGAAGAACTCGCGCACTCGATTCGCACCCATGGCGTGATGCAGCCGATCGTGGTTCGCCCGGTGGGCGACAACCGCTACGAGATCATCGCCGGTGAGCGCCGCTGGCGCGCCACCCAGCAGGCTGGCCTGGACACCGTGCCGGCCATGGTCCGCGAAGTGGCGGACGAGGCGGCCATCGCCATGGCGCTGATCGAGAACATCCAGCGCGAAGACCTCAACCCGCTGGAAGAGGCCCTCGCCCTGCAGCGCCTGCAGCAGGAGTTCGAACTGACCCAGCAGCAGGTGGCCGATGCCATTGGCAAGTCGCGGGTTACCGTGGCCAACCTGTTGCGCCTGATCACGCTGCCTGAAGCGATCAAGACCATGCTCGCCCATGGCGACCTGGAGATGGGTCATGCTCGCGCTTTGCTCGGCCTTGAAGAGAATCGTCAGGAGGAGGGGGCGCGTCATGTTGTCGCACGTGGCCTCACCGTGCGCCAAACCGAGGCACTGGTACGTCAGTGGCTCAGTGACAAGCCTGATCCGGTCGAACCGAGCAAACCTGATCCGGATATCGCACGCCTTGAACAGCGGCTCGCAGAGCGCCTGGGCTCGGCCGTGCAGATCCGTCATGGGAACAAGGGCAAAGGGCAGTTGGTTATTCGCTATAACTCGCTTGACGAGTTGCAAGGCGTCCTTGCTCACATCCGCTGAAACAATTCCTGTTGTAGCGCGCAGTCGGAAATCACTACCGAAGAGTTGAATAGGGGTTAATCCACCCCTATACTCTGCGCGCATTTTGTCGGCACAAATTATGCCAAGTCATAGCTGACTTGTTGGTCGACTTCCGAGGAGCAGTTGTGATGGAAATCCGCACGCCAAACCGCTTGCCTTTCCATCGCTGGGCGGTTTTTCCGGTACTGTTGACTCAATGTGTAGTACTTCTGCTGGCAACCTTGGTGGTGTGGCAGTGGAAAGGGGCGGTCAGTGGATATTCAGGTCTCTGCGGAGGTTTGATTGCCTGGCTACCCAATGTGTATTTCGCCTGGAAGGCGTTTCGCTTTAGCGGAGCCCGGGCAGCGCAGGCCATCGTCAAGTCGTTCTACGCTGGCGAGGCAGGCAAAATGATTTTGACGGCAGTGCTGTTTGCATTGACCTTCGCAGGAGTGAAGCCATTGGCGCCGTTAGCAGTATTCGGCGTCTTCCTGCTGACCCTAATGGTCAGCTGGTTCGCGCCACTGCTAATGAATAAAAGACTTTCGAGACCTTAGGGCGTTTGAGGCAACCATGGCAGCAGAAACCGCTTCGGGCTATATCCAGCACCACTTGCAGAACCTGACCTACGGTCAACTACCAGACGGCAGCTGGGGCTTTGCCCATTCGGCTGCAGAAGCCAAGGCAATGGGCTTCTGGGCGTTCCACCTGGACACCCTGGGTTGGTCCGTTGCGCTGGGTCTGATCTTCCTGTTCATCTTCCGCATGGCGGCGAAGAAGGCGACCTCCGGCCAACCCGGCGGCCTGCAGAACTTCGTCGAAGTGATGGTCGACTTCGTCAACGGCAGCGTGAAGGACTCCTTCCACGGCCGTAGCCCGGTGATCGCTCCGCTGGCACTGACCATCTTCGTCTGGGTATTCCTGATGAACGCCGTCGACCTGGTACCGGTCGACTGGATTCCTCAGCTGGCCATCCTGATCTCCGGTGATCCGCACATTCCGTTCCGCGCCGTGTCGACCACCGACCCGAACGCGACCCTGGCCATGGCCTTCAGCGTGTTCGCCCTGATCATCTTCTACAGCATCAAGGTCAAGGGCCTGGGCGGCTTCATCGGTGAGCTGACCCTGCACCCGTTCGGCAGCAAGAACATCTTCGTTCAAGCCCTGCTGATCCCGGTGAACTTCCTGCTGGAATTCGTCACCCTGATCGCCAAGCCGATCTCGCTGGCACTGCGTCTGTTCGGCAACATGTACGCCGGTGAGCTGGTGTTCATCCTGATCGCCGTCATGTTCGGCTCGGGCCTGCTGTGGCTGAGCGGCCTGGGTGTGGTGCTGCAATGGGCGTGGGCTGTGTTCCACATCCTGATCATCACCCTGCAAGCTTTCATCTTCATGATGCTGACCATCGTCTACCTGTCGATGGCGCACGAAGATAACCATTAAGACCGCCTGGCGTGTCTGATAGCCTTCCCCGCCGGTACGGGGGGAGGGCTTAAAAAGTCCGCAAGGGCAGCTGTACTCACGATTTGTTTTACCGCTTCAAACTAAAAACCTAACCAATACGACGTAAAAGTCGGGAGGAAAGATGGAAACTGTAGTTGGTCTGACCGCTATCGCTGTTGCTCTGCTGATCGGCCTGGGTGCTCTGGGTACCGCCATTGGTTTCGGCCTGCTGGGCGGCAAATTCCTGGAAGGCGCTGCTCGTCAACCAGAAATGGTTCCGATGCTGCAGGTCAAAATGTTCATCGTTGCCGGTCTGCTCGACGCCGTAACCATGATCGGTGTTGGTATTGCTCTGTTCTTCACCTTCGCGAACCCCTTCGTTGGTCAGATCGCCGGCTAATCACTCGTCACAACGAGTTGATGTGCTGTGATGAATTAAGACCGAGCGAGGTGTTGGCGTGAACATTAATGCAACCCTGATTGGCCAATCCGTTGCTTTCCTGATTTTTGTACTCTTCTGCATGAAGTACGTATGGCCTCCGGTCATCACTGCTCTGCAAGAGCGTCAAAAGAAGATTGCCGACGGCTTGGACGCTGCCAACCGCGCAGCTCGCGACCTGGAGCTGGCCCAAGAGAAAGCGGGTCAGCAACTGCGTGAAGCTAAAGCACAGGCAGCCGAAATCATTGAGCAAAGCAAGAAACGCGCTGCTCAGCTTGTCGAGGAAGCCCGTGATCAGGCCCGCGTCGAAGCTGACCGTGTGAAGGCTCAGGCTCTGGCCGAGATCGAACAGGAACTGAACAGCGCTAAAGACGCCCTGCGTGCCCAAGTGGGTGCCCTGGCCGTTGGCGGTGCTGAAAAGATCCTTGGCGCCACAATCGATCAAAACGCGCATGCGGAGCTGGTTAACAAACTGGCCGCTGAAATTTAAGCGAGGGCGATCATGGCAGAACTGACCACGTTGGCCCGACCTTACGCTAAGGCTGCCTTTGAGCATGCCCAGGCCCATCAGCAACTGGCCAATTGGTCAGCCATGCTCGGCCTGGCTGCTGCGGTGTCGCAAGACGACACCATGCAGCGCCTGCTCAAGGCCCCGCGACTGACGAGCGCAGAAAAGGCCGCCACGTTCATTGACGTGTGCGGTGACAAGTTCAATGCACAGGCACAGAATTTCATTCATGTTGCCGCGGAAAACGACCGTCTCCTGCTTCTGCCGGAGATTGCCGCTCTGTTCGACCTGTACAAGGCCGAGCAAGAGAAATCCGTGGACGTGGAAGTCACCAGTGCCTTCGCGTTGAACCAAGAACAGCAAGACAAACTCGCCAAGGTTCTCAGTGCACGGTTAGGCCAGGAAGTGCGCCTGCACGCGTCGGAGGATGCCAGCCTGATTGGCGGCGTCGTCATCCGCGCTGGTGACCTGGTAATCGATGGCTCTGTTCGCGGCAAAATCGCGAAACTGGCCGAAGCATTGAAATCTTGAGTTTGAAGGGGCAGCAGAGCAATGCAGCAACTCAATCCTTCCGAAATTAGTGAAATCATCAAGGGCCGCATCGACAACCTCGATGTGAGCTCCCAAGCCCGTAACGAAGGTACCGTCGTTTCGGTTTCCGACGGTATCGTGCGGATCCACGGTCTGGCCGACGTCATGTACGGCGAAATGATCGAGTTCCCTGGCGGCGTCTACGGCATGGCCCTGAACCTGGAGCAAGACTCCGTAGGTGCAGTGATCCTGGGTGCCTACGACACCCTCGCCGAAGGCATGAGCGCCAAGTGCACCGGCCGCATCCTGGAAGTTCCAGTTGGTAAGGAACTGCTGGGTCGCGTCGTCGACGCACTGGGCAACCCGATCGACGGCAAAGGTCCACTGGGCAACACCCAGACCGACGCGGTCGAGAAAGTTGCTCCAGGCGTGATCTGGCGTAAGTCGGTAGACCAGCCTGTACAGACTGGCTACAAATCTGTCGACGCCATGATCCCTGTCGGCCGTGGCCAGCGTGAGCTGATCATCGGTGACCGTCAGATCGGCAAGACCGCCATGGCCATCGACGCCATCATCAACCAGAAAGACTCCGGTATTTTCTGTGTTTATGTTGCTGTCGGCCAGAAGCGTTCCACCGTCGCCAACATCGTTCGCAAGCTGGAAGAAAACGGCGCCCTGGCCAACACCATCGTGGTTGTTGCCAGTGCTTCGGAATCCGCCGCACTGCAATTCCTGGCGCCATACGCCGGTTGCACCATGGGCGAGTTCTTCCGTGACCGCGGTGAAGACGCACTGATCGTTTACGATGACCTGTCCAAGCAGGCTGTTGCCTACCGTCAGATCTCCCTGCTGCTGCGCCGTCCACCAGGACGCGAAGCATACCCAGGCGACGTGTTCTATCTCCACTCCCGTCTGCTGGAGCGTGCATCGCGCGTTTCGGAAGAGTACGTCGAGAAGTTCACCAACGGTGCTGTGACTGGCAAAACCGGTTCCCTGACCGCGCTGCCGATCATCGAAACCCAGGCTGGCGACGTTTCCGCGTTCGTTCCGACCAACGTGATCTCGATCACCGACGGTCAGATCTTCCTGGAATCGGCCATGTTCAACTCGGGCATCCGCCCTGCAGTGAACGCCGGTGTTTCGGTATCCCGCGTAGGTGGTGCCGCTCAGACCAAGATCATCAAGAAGCTGTCCGGTGGTATTCGTACCGCGCTGGCTCAGTACCGTGAACTGGCTGCATTCGCCCAGTTCGCGTCCGATCTGGACGAAGCGACCCGCAAGCAGCTGGAGCATGGTCAGCGCGTTACCGAGCTGATGAAGCAGAAGCAGTACGCGCCGATGTCCATCGCGGACATGGCCCTGTCGCTGTACGCCGCTGAGCGTGGCTTCCTGACCGACGTAGAAGTCTCCAAGATCGGCAGCTTCGAGCAAGCACTGATCGCCTTCTTCAACCGTGATCACGCTGAACTGATGGCGAAGATCAACGTGAAGGGTGACTTCAACGACGAAATCGACGCAGGCCTGAAAGCCGGTATCGAGAAGTTCAAGGCCACCCAGACCTGGTAAGCCGCAGCGGGGGCCCTGGCCCCCGCTTGCTAACCTGATAGGTGATACATGGCAGGCGCAAAAGAGATTCGCAGTAAGATTGCGAGCATCAAAAGCACGCAAAAAATTACCAGCGCCATGGAGAAAGTGGCGGTCAGCAAGATGCGCAGGGCACAAATGCGCATGGCTGCTAGCCGTCCTTACGCGGAGCGTATCCGCCAGGTGATCGGTCATCTGGCCAACGCCAACCCGGAATACCGCCACCCGTTCATGATCGAGCGCCCTGTAAAGCGCGCCGGTTATATCGTGGTGAGCAGTGACCGTGGTCTGTGCGGTGGCTTGAATACCAACCTGTTCAAGGCCCTGGTCAAGGACATGAGCGCAAACCGCGAACAGGGCGTGGAAATCGACCTGTGCGTGATTGGCAGCAAGGGTGCGACTTTCTTCCGCATCTTTGGCGGTAACGTCGTAGCAGCGATCAGCCACTTGGGCGAAGAGCCATCGATCAACGATCTGATCGGCTCCGTCAAAGTGATGCTGGACGCCTACATGGACGGCCGTATCGATCGCCTCTCGGTGGTTTCGAACAAGTTCATCAACACCATGACCCAGAAGCCAACGGTCGAGCAATTGGTACCGTTGGTGGCAACCCCGGATCAGGAACTCAAGCACCACTGGGACTACCTGTACGAACCCGACGCAAAAGAGCTGCTGGACGGCTTGATGGTGCGTTACGTGGAGTCGCAGGTATACCAGGCGGTGGTCGAGAACAACGCTGCTGAACAAGCGGCCCGGATGATCGCCATGAAGAACGCCACAGACAACGCCGGTGATTTGATCAAAGAGCTTCAGTTGATCTACAACAAGGCGCGTCAGGCTGCGATCACCCAGGAGATCTCGGAAATCGTCGGCGGCGCTGCCGCGGTTTAACGGTTCAAAAATTCAGAGGATCCAGCTATGAGTAGCGGACGTATCGTTCAAATCATCGGCGCCGTCATCGACGTGGAATTCCCACGTGACGTCGTGCCGAGTGTATACAACGCGCTGAAAGTACAAGGCGCGGAAACCACCCTCGAAGTTCAGCAGCAGCTGGGCGACGGCGTGGTTCGTACCATTGCGATGGGCTCCACCGAAGGCTTGAAGCGCGGTCTGGATGTCGTCGACACCGGTGCTGCCATTTCCGTTCCTGTTGGTAAGGCCACTCTCGGCCGTATCATGGACGTACTGGGCAACCCGATCGACGAAGCCGGCCCGATCGGTGAAGAAGAGCGTCGCGGTATCCACCAGCCAGCGCCTTCGTTCGCTGACCAGGCAGGCGGCAACGACCTGCTGGAAACCGGCATCAAGGTTATCGACCTGGTTTGCCCGTTCGCCAAGGGTGGTAAAGTTGGTCTGTTCGGTGGTGCCGGTGTCGGCAAGACCGTAAACATGATGGAACTGATCCGTAACATCGCCATGGAACACAGCGGTTACTCCGTGTTCGCTGGTGTGGGTGAGCGTACTCGTGAGGGTAACGACTTCTACCACGAGATGAAGGACTCCAACGTTCTCGACAAAGTAGCACTGGTCTACGGTCAGATGAACGAGCCACCAGGAAACCGTCTGCGCGTAGCGCTGACCGGCCTGACCATGGCTGAGAAGTTCCGTGACGAAGGTAACGACGTTCTGCTGTTCGTCGACAACATCTATCGTTACACCCTGGCCGGTACCGAAGTATCCGCACTGCTGGGCCGTATGCCTTCGGCAGTAGGTTACCAGCCGACCCTGGCTGAAGAGATGGGCGTTCTGCAAGAGCGCATCACCTCCACCAAGGAAGGTTCGATCACCTCCGTCCAGGCCGTATACGTACCTGCGGACGACTTGACCGACCCGTCGCCAGCGACCACCTTCGCCCACCTGGACGCCACCGTCGTTCTGTCCCGTGACATCGCCTCCCTGGGTATCTACCCAGCGGTCGATCCACTGGACTCGACTTCGCGCCAGCTGGACCCGAACGTGATCGGCAACGAGCACTACGACACTGCGCGTGGCGTTCAGTATGTTCTGCAGCGCTACAAAGAGCTGAAGGACATCATTGCCATCCTGGGTATGGACGAACTGTCCGAGACCGACAAGCAACTGGTAGCCCGCGCTCGTAAGATCCAGCGCTTCCTGTCGCAGCCGTTCTTCGTGGCCGAAGTCTTCACCGGTTCGCCAGGCAAGTACGTTTCCCTGAAAGACACCATCGCTGGCTTCAGCGGCATCCTCAAAGGTGACTACGACCACCTGCCAGAACAAGCGTTCTACATGGTCGGCAGCATCGACGAAGCGATCGAGAAAGCCAAGAAACTGTAATTCCTGCGCCCCGCAAGGGGCGCTATCAGGTTGAGGCAAGCAGATGGCTATGACAGTCCATTGCGATATCGTCAGCGCGGAAGGAGAAATTTTCTCCGGTCTGGTCGAGATGGTGGTTGCGCACGGTAACCTGGGTGATCTTGGTATCGCTCCAGGCCACGCGCCGCTGATCACCAATCTGAAGCCAGGTCCGATCACGCTGACCAAGCAGGGTGGCGCACAAGAGGTGTTCTACATCTCTGGTGGTTTCCTCGAGGTTCAGCCGAACATGGTCAAGGTGCTTGCCGATACCGTGCAACGTGCTGCAGACCTGGATGAAGCGCAGGCTCAGGAAGCCCTCAAGGCTGCCGAGAACGCCCTGAATACGAAAGGCGCGGACTTCGACTACGGCGCCGCCGCCGCACGTCTGGCCGAGGCCGCAGCTCAGCTGCGTACCGTCCAGCAAATGCGCAAAGGCAAGTAATCGGCCACGGCTGATGACTTCTGTTGCGATTGAGTAAAAGGGTAGCCTCGGCTACCCTTTTTCTTTTTTTGATTTTCCCCCCCCCGGTCATTTCACTGACCGCCCAGGATTGGTAGCCAGTAATGTCACTCGATATCGTTATTCTCGCCGCCGGCCAAGGTACCCGCATGCGCTCGGCGTTGCCCAAGGTACTGCACCCGGTTGCCGGCAACTCCATGCTCGGCCATGTTATCCACAGCGCGCGCCAGCTTCAGCCCCAAGGCATCCACGTGGTCATTGGCCACGGTGCCGAGCAGGTACGTGAGCGCCTGGCAGCTGACGACCTGAACTTCGTCATGCAGGACAAGCAGCTGGGTACAGGCCATGCCGTGGCTCAGGCGCTGCCGGCGTTGACCGCAGACACCGTGCTGGTGCTGTACGGCGATGTGCCGTTGATCGAAGTGGAGACCTTGCAGCGTCTGTTAGCCAAGGCCAACGACGAGCAACTGGGGCTGCTCACGGTCACCCTCGAAGACCCGACCGGCTATGGCCGTATCGTGCGTGACGAGCAGGGCAAGGTAACGGCGATCGTTGAGCACAAGGATGCCAACGACGCGCAGAAAGCGATCAAGGAAGGCAACACCGGTATTCTGGCCCTGCCTGCCGCGCGCCTGGCGGACTGGATGAGCCGTCTGTCGAACAACAATGCCCAGGGCGAGTACTACCTGACCGATGTCATTGCCATGGCGGTGTCCGACGGCCTGGTGGTGGCGACCGAGCAGCCCCATGACCCGATGGAAGTGCAGGGCGCCAACGATCGTCGCCAGCTGTCCGAGCTGGAGCGCCACTATCAGTTGCGCGCAGGCCGCCGCCTGATGGCCCAGGGTGTCACCCTGCGCGACCCGGCGCGGTTCGATGTGCGCGGTGAAGTGACCGTAGGCCGTGATGTGCTGATCGACATCAACGTGATCCTCGAAGGCCAGGTAGTGATCGAGGACGATGTAGAAATCGGCCCCAACTGCGTGATCAAGAACAGCACCCTGCGCAAGGGTGCGGTGGTCAAGGCCAACAGCCACATCGAAGGTGCGGTGATGGGCGAGGGTAGCGATGCCGGCCCGTTCGCGCGCCTGCGCCCGGGCAGCGTGCTGGATGCCAAGGCCCATGTGGGTAACTTTGTCGAACTGAAAAACGCTCACCTGGGTGAGGGCGCCAAGGCCGGCCACCTGAGCTACCTGGGCGATGCCGAAATCGGTGCGCGCACCAACATCGGTGCTGGCACCATCACCTGCAACTACGATGGCGCCAACAAGTTCAAGACGGTGATGGGCGAAGACGTGTTCATCGGCTCGAACAACTCGTTGGTGGCGCCTGTGGATATCCAGGCTGGTGCTACTACTGCGGCAGGCTCGACCATCACCCAGACTGTTGAAGCAGGGCAGCTTGCTGTGGGCCGCGCGCGTCAGCGCAACATCGACGGCTGGAAGCGGCCGGAGAAGATCAAGAAAAGCTGAGTTATACACAGTTGTTTCGATCGAAAGCCGACCTGTGTGAATGGGTCGGTTTTTTTTGGGCTGTTGGAAAGCTGGGAGGGCTTTGCCCTCCTTTCGCGACGCGAGGCCGCTCCTACAGGGATACGCGCCACCTGGAGGGTAGCGAAAGGGCCGCGTGAGCGGACGGCAACAGACTTATCCACAGTTCATGGCGCTTGACGAAACGAGCGTCTTAGGTTTTGATTGCAACCATTATCTTTCGAATCGAAACTTAAGCGCTCATGTCGAAACGTAACACCCCCCAACGCCGGCACAACATCCTGGCCATGCTCAGCGAGCAGGGCGAGGTGAGTGTGGACGCGTTGGCCAAGCGCTTCGAAACGTCAGAAGTCACCATTCGCAAGGACCTCGCAGCCCTGGAAACCAATGGCCTGCTATTGCGACGCTACGGCGGTGCGGTGCCGGTGCCGCAAGAGTTGCTCGGCGAACCTACCCAGCCCGTGTCCGCCTACAAGAAGGCCATTGCCCGCGCTGCTGTAGGGCGTATCCGCGAACATGCGCGGATCATCATCGACAGTGGCAGCACCACTGCTGCGATGATCCCTGAACTGGGCCGCCAACCGGGCCTGGTGGTAATGACCAACTCATTGAACGTGGCCCGCGCCATCAGCGACCTGGAGCATGAGCCGGTGCTGCTGATGACCGGCGGCACCTGGGACCCGCACTCCGAGTCGTTCCAGGGGCAGGTGGCCGAGCAGGTGTTGCGTTCCTACGATTTCGACCAGCTGTTCATCGGTGCCGATGGCATCGACCTCAACCGGGGTACCACCACCTTCAACGAGCTGCTTGGCCTGAGCCGAGTCATGGCCGAGGTGGCCCGGGAAGTGATCGTGATGGTCGAGTCCGACAAGGTAGGGCGCAAGATCCCTAACCTCGAGCTGCCCTGGGGCAGCGTGAATACCCTTATTACAGACGAACGCCTGCCCGCAGCGGCACGCGAACACATTCAAGCCCGCGGCATCAACCTGATTTGCGCCGCGATCAGCCAGGAGCAATAACCATGTGTGGAATCGTTGGTGCCGTAGCCGAGCGTAATATCACCGCCATTCTGATCGAAGGCCTCAAGCGCCTCGAATACCGCGGGTACGACAGTGCCGGCCTGGCTGTCTTCAGCCAGCAAGGTGAGCTGGAGCGTCGCCGCCGTATCGGTAAAGTCAGCGAGCTGGAAGCCGCCGTCGCCGCCGACCCCCTCACCGGCCAGCTGGGCATCGCCCACACCCGTTGGGCCACCCATGGTGCGCCCACCGAAGGCAACGCCCACCCACACTTTTCGGCCAGTGAAGTGGCGGTCGTGCACAACGGCATCATCGAAAACCACGAAGAGCTGCGTGAAGAGCTGAAAGAGCTCGGCTACGTATTCACTTCGCAGACCGATACCGAAGTCATCGTTCACCTGATCCACCACACGCTCAAGACTGTCCCGGACCTGACCGATGCGCTGAAGGCCGCTGTGAAGCGCCTGCACGGTGCCTATGGCCTGGCCGTGATCAGTGCCAAACAGCCAGACCGCCTGGTAGCCGCTCGCAGCGGTAGCCCGCTGGTGATCGGCCTCGGCCTTGGTGAGAACTTCCTGGCTTCGGACCAGTTGGCCCTGCGCCAGGTCACCGACCGTTTCATGTACCTGGAAGAAGGCGACATCGCCGAGATCCGCCGTGACCAAGTCAGCATCTGGGACCAGGCCGGCACCAAGGTCCAGCGTGAAACCGTGCAGTACCACGAAGGCGCTGAGGCGGCCGACAAAGGTACCTACCGTCACTTCATGCTCAAGGAAATCCACGAGCAGCCAAGCGTGGTCCAGCGCACGCTGGAAGGCCGCCTGGGCAAGGATAATGTTCTGGTGCAGGCCTTCGGCCCTAATGCCGCCGAACTGTTTGCCAAGGTTCGCAATGTGCAGATCGTCGCTTGCGGTACCAGCTACCACGCCGGCATGGTTGCCCGTTACTGGCTCGAAAGCCTGGCCGGCATCCCTTGCCAGGTCGAAGTGGCCAGCGAGTTCCGCTACCGCAAGGTCGTGGTCCAGCCAGACACCCTGTTCGTCTCGATCTCGCAATCCGGTGAGACCGCCGACACCCTGGCCGCCCTGCGCAATGCCAAGGAGCTGGGCTTCCTCGGCAGCCTGGCCATCTGCAACGTCGGCATCAGCTCGCTGGTGCGCGAATCCGACCTGACCCTGCTGACCCTGGCCGGCCCAGAGATCGGTGTTGCCTCGACCAAGGCATTCACCACCCAGCTGGTTTCGCTGATGCTGCTGACCCTGGCCCTGGGCCAGGTGCGCGGTACCCTCGAAGCCGGTGTGGAAGCCGAGCTGGTTGAAGAGTTGCGCCGGCTGCCGACCCGCCTGGGCGAGGCACTGGCCATGGACGCGACCGTCGAGAAGATCGCCGAACTGTTCGCCGACAAGCACCACACCCTGTTCCTGGGCCGTGGCGCCCAGTACCCGGTGGCGATGGAAGGTGCGCTCAAGCTCAAGGAGATCTCCTACATCCACGCCGAAGCCTACCCGGCGGGCGAGCTGAAGCACGGCCCGCTGGCGCTTGTGGATAACGACATGCCGGTGGTCACCGTGGCGCCGAACAACGAACTGCTGGAGAAGCTCAAGTCCAACCTGCAGGAAGTACGTGCCCGTGGCGGTGAGCTGGTGGTGTTCGCCGACGAGCACGCTGGCATGACCAACGGTGAAGGCACCCACGTGATCAAGGTGCCGCACATCGCGGACGCTCTGGCGCCGATCCTGTACACCATTCCGCTGCAGCTGCTGTCGTACTACGTCGCCGTGCTCAAGGGTACCGACGTTGACCAGCCGCGTAACCTGGCGAAATCGGTGACGGTCGAGTAAGCCGCAGCGGTTAATGGCGATGGTAGTTTTGTTGAATTAAAACTGTTTTCGAACAATTAAAACTGTCGCCGGTAGAGGGAAGCGCTCGCTTCCCTTCATCGGGCGGTTCACCATCCTCTCCCGCGTCCCGCTCCCTCCCTATCTTGATCTGGCTTTCTCTGATGCCCCTACCCATCCAGGCTGATGAATCTCTTCTGTCTTACGTGAGTAGAATCCTGCTGCTTTACTGGGCGGATCCTAAGGCAGCAACCTTCAAAACACTGGCTGCTAGCCGTATGATCCAGGACCTCCGGCGTCCGCATGCTCGCTGCAGAACTCAGGTGGCCAGGTTGCTATGGCTTCAATCGGCTTGTGCACTGTCACACAATGCAAGCGGCCTTTAATGTCATTAAAAGTGAATGGGATACCGAGTCCGTCGGGTTTACATGATGGCGTCTAATCGAAGATCGGATGACCATGGTGGTTGCCCTACGTCATCGTTGCCGCTTCGATTTGGCTCATGCTCTACCGATTACGCACTGAACTAACTGCGGCGCGTGCGTGGGAAATAACCTGAAACCTGTTTGAGGTTGACCTTAGTTTTGTGAGATTTCGGGTTGCTGTAGAATCGTTGTCCCTTTTGTAAGAGGAGCATCCGGCTAGGCCGGCTCTTTATGGACAGTCACAGTTGTCGATATCTTGAATCTTCAACCGCACACCACCCCCTGTGTGCAACCTCTGCTACACGTATTCCTTCCTTCGCCCCTGCCAAACCCGAGCCTTTCCCGGTATTTATGCGTGCGTCTGCCCAAGATGCAGATGATCAGGGAGGTCGCCAATGGAAATCATGATTCTCATCGGCCTGATCGTACTCAACGGCATTTTTGCGATGTCGGAGATCGCCCTTGTCACTGCCCGCAAAGCACGCCTCATGAAGCTTGCTGCAGAGGGAGACAGCGCAGCATCGGTGGCCCTCAAACTGGGCGAGGACCCGACAAAATTCCTCTCGACTATTCAGATTGGTATCACCTCCATTGGTATCCTGAACGGTATTGTTGGTGAAGCAGTGCTGGCTGCCCCCCTTTCACACTGGTTGCAATCGTTCGGTGTGCCCGAGAGTGCTGCGAGCATCGGTGCCACTGCTGCTGTTGTCATCGTGGTGACCTATGTTTCGATCGTGGTCGGTGAGTTGGTCCCCAAGCGGATTGGCCAAATCAGCCCGGAACCCATTGCGCGACTTGTTGCGCGTCCGATGCAGATACTGGCGGTGGTTACCCGCCCCTTTGTTCTGCTGTTGACGGTCTCCACGCACGCGTTGCTTCGTCTGATGGGGGTCAAACAGAACAATCAGAGCGGTGTCACGGAAGAAGAAATCCACGCCATGCTTGAGGAAGGGTCCGAGTCAGGGGTGATCGAGCAGCATCAACACGAAATGGTGCGAAATGTCTTCCGGCTCGATGACCGCCAGCTGGGTTCGCTGATGATTCCGCGCTCCGATGTCGTTTACATCGACGTCCAACGTCCACCAGAGGAAAACCTGCAGATACTGATTGAGTCTGACCACTCCCGTTTCCCAGTATGTGACGGAAAACTCGACAAACTGCTCGGTGTTATTCATGCCAAACAGGTCTTGGCGCGCGTTGCCAAAGGCGAAGTTCCAGACTATTCCGCGAACCTACAGCCCTGTGTATATGTTCCCGAGACACTCACGGGCATGGAGTTGTTGGAGCAGTTCCGTGCCAACGACATGCAGATGGCATTCGTGATTGATGAGTATGGCGAAATTGAAGGCCTGGTGACCCTGCAAGATGTTCTGGAAGCTGTCACGGGTGAGTTCACACCCCGTAACGGTGAAGACTCTTGGGCCGTGCAACGTGCTGATGGGTCATGGTTGCTAGATGGAGCCATCCCTATTCCGGAAATGAAGGACCGCCTTGAACTCAAGACGGTACCTGAGGAGGACAAGGGCCGTTATCACACGATCAGTGGGATGATCATGCTGCTGCTGGGCCGCGTGCCTTCGACGGCAGATAGTGTTGACTGGAATGGATGGCGCTTCGAGATCGTCGATATGGACGACAAGCGAATTGATAAAGTGCTTGCGACCCCAATTGTGCTTGGGAGCATAAGTGACGAACCCATGCAGCAGTGAGCTGCTGACGCCTCGTTGCGTTAACTGCCGCCGCCTTCAATAGGCGGCGGTTGCCTAGCTGGCAAGTCATTTCCCCTGTGGTCAGAAGTGCTCCTGCACCGTTCTGAGGCATTCATATTCCTGAAAATGATGTCACTGGAAAGATTCATCCAGCGCTTGCTCACGCATTGAAACCTCTTGAAATAGCTGTTTTTTGACATCTCTGAGGCCGATTCTGATGATGCGGCACCTGCCATAAGGCATTGAGTAGACACTAATGCAACCTGAAGAGAAGAACCTGATAGATGGCCTTTTTGCCCGCCTGCATGCTGTTGAGGGGCAATCCGCACCGCGTGAGCCTCAGGCTGAGGCATTGATCAGCGAGCACGTTGCTCGCCAGCCCGCAGCCCCCTACTTCATGGCGCAGGCCATCATCGTGCAGGAAAACGCGATCGAGCAGTTGGACGCTCGCATCAAAGAGCAGGCCGCAGAGATTGAAGCGCTCAAGCGTGCCCAGAACGCCTCGCAGCAGAACAGTGGCGGTTTCCTGGCTGGCCTGTTTGGCGGTCGTAGCCAAGCTCAACCCGTTGAGAGTCGCCCAGCCAGTTCCCTTACTAGCAATACCGGCGCACAACACTCGCTGGCTGGTGGGCGTTTTGGTCAACAACCAGCTGCAGGACAGCAGCCAGGATTTGTCCAGCGCGGGGCGCCGGCGCAAGGTGGCGGCTTCCTTTCGGGCGCCCTGCAAACGGCCGCCGGTGTGGCGGGTGGCATGGTGCTTGGTAACATGCTGATGGATATGTTCCAGGACGAGGGTACTGATCAACTCGCGAGCCAGGCACCTGCAGAAGAACCACCAATGGCACAGGAAGAGCCGGCATCGGATGACCACTACGCTGACGAGGGCTTCTTCGGGGGTGGGGACGACGAAGAGTTCGTTTAACTTCCCGGAATGAGTACAACATGCTGGCCGTCAAGACCGGCATGTTGTGCTGGCTGGCGAGTTCCGCCTCCCGCCAGAGCAGGGTGGGCGTCCAGCATTACAAAATGGTCTCGATAATGAGTCCGGCCAATGCAGAGGCGCACAGTACCTGGATCACGCCTCGCTTGAAGCGCAAGAGCGCTACCGCGGCACCGACTGCAATCAGCGCAGATGGCCAGTCAAAAGCGCCTTCAAAGCCGTTCGGCCAAAGCACGTGATAGCCGAAGAACAGCGCCAAGTTAAGGATCACGCCAACGACAGCCGCTGTGATTCCGGTTAAAGGGGCGGTGTACTTCAACTCATTGTGGGTCGACTCCACCAGAGGACCCCCGGCCAAGATGAAGATGAAGGATGGCAGGAACGTGAACCAGGTGACCAGGCTCGCTGCTATCGCGCCGGCAACAAATGGGTGGCTGGCTCCGAACATCGGATGGACATAGCCTCCAACAAACCCTACGAATGCTACTACCATAATCAACGGCCCAGGCGTGGTTTCGCCCAAGGCAAGACCATCGATCATTTGGGTTGGCGTGAGCCAGCCGTAATGGCCTACGGCACCCTGATACACGTAAGGCAGTACGGCATATGCCCCACCAAAGGTGAGCAGAGCGGCCTTGGTAAAGAACCAGCCCATCTGGGTCAGCGTACCGTCCCAGCCGAAAGCCCCTACCAATACCCCCATTGGAAGCATCCACAGGGCAGCGCCAATCACAGCCAGGCGCAGCAGATGTGTCCAGCGGAACCGCGCATGCTCCGGTGTTGGCGTGTTGTCATCAATCAAAGCAGGCCCGTAAGTCGCCTTGGTTGCACCGTGCCCGCCGCCAGTCATGAACTTCTCCGGCACCAGTCGACCGCCGATGTAACCAATGATGCCTGCCCCCAGCACGATTAGAGGGAAAGGTACGTTCAGCGCAAAGATCGCAACGAAAGAAGCCGCAGCGATCGCCCACAGCCCAGAATTCTTGAGGGCTCGGGAGCCGATCCGGTGCGCGGCATGCACCACGATTGCGGTCACCGCCGGTTTGATGCCATAGAATATGCCGACCACTACCGGCATTTCACCAAAAGCGATGTACACCCAAGACATACAAATCAGGATAAACAGCGACGGTAGGACGAATAGCGCTCCTGCGATAACCCCACCCCACGAGCGATGCATCAACCAGCCGATGTAGGTCGCCAACTGTTGCGCTTCTGGCCCAGGCAACAACATGCAGTAGTTAAGCGCGTGCAGGAAACGTTTTTCACTGATCCAGCGTCGGCGCTCAACCAGCTCCTGATGCATGATTGAAATCTGCCCGGCTGGACCTCCAAAACTGATGAAACCCAGTTTCAGCCAGAACAGGAAAGCCTCAAAAAGCCCCACGGATTGTCGTTCGCCCTGCTGCGGGTCGCTGACGGGAGTGCTGGTATCAACCATTAGCAATGTCCTCGCTGGCAAACGCCGTCAGCAGGCCATCGAAGATGCCTCCGGCAACTTGGCTCAGTTGATTGTCATCAGGGATGCTTTCCCGTAGCCCTGCGAGAACCCGTTCTATGCCGGCGGCTTCAGCGGGCTGGCTTCCACCGACGTCCAGGTAATGAACGACTGAGGCGAGCCTTTGGAGACCCGGCTCATCTAGCGCAAAGCTGGCGATGAGCGTTTCGAACGAAACCAACAGCCCGGTATGGCTGAACTGCGCGCCATCAAAATCAAAACCTAGTGCATCAGCGGGGCAGTCTTGAGGTTTTTCCAACCAGATAAACTGTGCCTCGGGATCAATGAAGCGGTTGATCAACCAAGCGCACGCAAGCCTATCGACCCATGGGCGCTGTCGTGTTGCCCACGTACGACCCCGATAGTCATGTCGAGCCAGAACGCATATCTGTTCCTCATGCGCTGTTGGCTCGTCTGAGGACAGCGCTCTACTAATGGCCGTCTCCAGTTCTCGAAGTGCGGAGTCTGCCCGAACCTTGGCCGGACCGGGAAAGAAGTCGATGGCGGCCAGCTGCCCATAGGATTTGCGAAGCTTTCGAACCTGGCGCGCAATCTTATGCGCATTGTCCTGGGCCAGGTCTGCTTGGGCATCACTGATCTCCATTATCAACTTTGCGTAATCGTCACTTCGGTCGAACAACGCGCTGAAGCGATCTTCTTGATCGGAGAATCTCAGTACGTAGGCCGTACCGTTGATGCTCAGTACGTCACGCTCGACCGTCTCAAATGCTTCTCTGGCATCGGTCAAGTCGGGTAACAAATACACACCGTCGCGCAGGGCAGCAGCGCCGCAGGCTTTCAGTGTGCGCCATGCGCGCATTCGCTCGGTGGTGTTGGCCGTCGGAAGGCCCAGAATCAACAACGCCCATCCAATCATGTTGCGTGCTCAACATATTTTGTTATTAATTCTACATTATCCCTTTCGCTATTGAAGTCAATCGCTAACGTGATGGGTAAGCCATCGCGTTGACCGTATCCCCCTGGGGGGGATACGATTCAGGGAATGGCGACTTCTATCGCTTCGGAGAGCTCGATGCTTTCAGTCCTGAAAAACCCTACCTACCGGCATTTGTTCTTTGCCCAGGTAATCGCCTTGGTGGGTACAGGGCTGGCTACGGTCGCACTCGGTCTACTGGCATATGACTTGGCGGGCCCGGATGCAGGCGCAGTGCTGGGTACCGCTCTGGCTATCAAGATGGTGGCGTATATTAGCGTCGCGCCGGTGGCCGGAGCTTTTGCCGAGTATCTACCCCGCAAAGCGATGCTGGTGAGCCTTGATTTAGTCCGGGCTGGCGTAGCGGTGATGCTGCCCTTTGTCACCGAAATCTGGCAGGTCTATCTGCTGATCTTCCTGCTGCAGGCCGCTTCCGCCGCATTTACACCGACATTCCAGGCCACCATTCCGGATATTCTTCCGGACGAAGGTGAGTACACCCGTGCACTGTCGCTTTCCCGTTTAGCCTATGACCTGGAAAGTGTGATCAGTCCCATGCTCGCAGCAGCTTTGCTGACAGTTGTGAGCTTCCATAGCCTATTCGGCGGCACTGTTATCGGTTTTCTGGTTTCAGCAGCCATGGTGACTACCGCTGTTCTTCCACGCCCCACCCCAGGGCCTAAGCGCAGCGTGTACGAACGGACTACCAAAGGCGTGCGAATTTTCATGCGTACGCCACGCCTACGAGGCCTGTTGGCGTTGAACCTGGCAGTTGCTGCAGCCAGCGCGATGGTCATTGTGAACACCGTGGTGCTGGTGCAGGCAAGGTTCGGGTTAGATCAACGCTCGATGGCTTTGGCACTTATGGCATTCGGAGCGGGGTCGATGGCCGTGGCGTTAGCGCTGCCGAGGCTGCTTGAGCAGCTCGATGATCGAAGGGTAATGCTCGCTGGCGGCGCTATCCTGGTTGTCGGCCTGGCCTTGGGTGTGTGGCTCCCAAACTATGAAGCGCTGATTGTGCTCTGGGTCGTGGTCGGGGCAGGTTACTCGCTTGCGCAGACGCCTTCTGGTCGCATTTTGCGAAGATCGTCCAGCGCTCAAGATAGGCCCGCATTGTTTGCTGCTCAGTTCGCCCTATCACACGCCTGTTGGTTGATTACCTATCCGGTAGCGGGTTGGCTGGGGGCGACGTTCAGTACCACAGCGGCGTTTGGCGGCCTAGCGGTAATCGCAGGTGCAGCCTGGGTACTCAGCAAAAGCATTTGGGATCCTCGGTTTGAAGACGAGGTCGTTGCCCATCGCCATGATGATTTACCTGCGGATCACCCTCACGTCCAAGGGGGAAAACAACATGCTCACCCATTCGTGATCGATGACGAGCATCGAAAGTGGCCCGGCCATTGATCACTAACACTCAGACCCATCCGTTCAGCTCTGAGCACACACAGGAATACCCATGAAAAAGTGTCAAACCGCGTCGTTGTTCGGCGGGTCTTTGCTCTTGGCCATTGCCAGTTGTAGTGCATTTGCCGAGGTCAGGGTTGTCACCAGCATCAAACCATTGCAGCTCATTGCGGCGGAAATCCAGGATGGCGTTGGCGAGCCAGAAGTGCTGGTACCTGCCGGTTCATCCGCACACAGCTTTTCGCTCAAACCATCGACCGTTCGAGATATTCAGGCTGCTGACATCCTGTACTGGATCGGCCCCGACCTTGAGAATTACCTGGCCAAAAGCATCACCGCTCGCAGCGGCAAGACGGTAGTAATTCAAAAACTGCCGGGGCTACACATTCGCCATTTTGGCGAGGAGCATGAGCATGCTGAACATGGTCACGAAGAGCCGGTAAGGTCCACCGCTGTGGGAGATGATCATGACGATCAGCACCGCCCCGGTTCTATTGATGCTCATCTGTGGCTTCGCCCGAGCAACGCGTTGGTGATCGCCAAGCAGATGGCCACCGACCTTTCTGCCGCTGATCCTCAGAATTCCGCTCGCTACCAGGCGAACTTCGAAGCCTTCAGTGCGCGGCTCGGCGAACAAGATCGACGATTAAAAAACCGATTGGCACCGCTCGCGGCTAAGCCGTTTTTCGTATTTCATCAGACCTTCGATTACTTCGAGGAGGCTTACGGCCTGAACCACACGGGTGTGCTGGCTATCGGCGGTGACGTTCGGCCAGGCGCACGTCATATCGCAGAAATGCGGGCCAAGCTTGAGGCCGCAGGCCCTAGCTGCCTCTTCAGCGAACCACCGGTACGCCCAAAGCTCAGTGATACGCTGACATCTGGCCTTCCAGTACGCTTCGCTGAGCTCGATGCCTTGGGCTACGGGGTAACGGTCAGAGCCGGTGGATATGGAGAGCTAATAACTCGAATCGGAGATGAGCTCGCCAAGTGTCTGGAGAGCCTGGACAAGGCGGGGTCCTAGGGATTGCCCCGAAGCCGGCTGAAATAGAGCCATCCTTGGCTCTTTACAATGCTCAATCGTGGGAATGTCCATGTCCGGCACTGTCATTCTTTACCTGTGGCTCTTCGCTGCAAGCACCAAGCAGGCTAAGGAAGCCGATCAGTAGAACAGAGCGCAACAATTTGATGATCATCGTAGGACTCCAAATGGATAAAGGTATGGCTGGTGCCCACGCTGCAGGCAGCACAGGGTTTCACTTCTTGACGTTCAGGTAGTCGCCAGTGGTATTCAGCACGATGGTAACGTTGCCTGTTGTGCGGTTACGCCAGAACCAGCCATGGGTACCATCAAACAAGGCTGTCAGTTCGCCCTTGTCACCTTTGATCTGCCGACCTTTGCTGTAGCTGTGGAAGTCACCCTGAGCGGCGTTGTAGGTCTCTCCGTGGGTGTCATGGTTGACCGGTCCGGAGGCGCTCCATTCATAAGCGACTACGCTGCCTTTGAGCATTTCCAGTTTGATCTCACGGCCTTCACCAGGCTTGAGCGTGAGGCTGACTTGATCCGACTTTGCTGCCGGCGCTGCAGGTTTGGCAGGCTGCGCGACCGCGACTTGCTGAACGGGTGCTGGCACTGTCGCGGGAATGATTGCTGACGCAGCAGCAGGTGCAGGGGCAGCATTCTTCGCGGCAGCTTCGTCGGCCAGAGCTTCCTGGGCAAGGGTTATCTTGATTTCGCCCATCTGGGTCAGACCCATGGCACGGCCCAGCCCGGTTGGGTCAACCGCATACTCGGATGGCATGACGACAGTAACCAGCAAGCCCATGGCCACAGCTAAGGCGATTGCAGTGGAGCGCACGAGTTGACGGCCGCTCGGCAGTTCATTTGCCGAAGGAAGTGGGGAGTTGAACATTCTGAAGATCCTCAAGCAGTAACAAACAGGCCAGTCAGCTGATAACCCATCAGCAGGAAGCCGGCGCTCATCATGGCAACGTTGGCGGTATAGGCATGACGCCAAAATCCACCGGTTCTCCTCCAGAAGCCCATCACGATCAGAATGGCGCTCAGCGCGAGCAACTGACCGATCTCCACGCCGACGTTGAAGGCGAGAAGGTTCGGGATCAGGCCATCTGAGGAGATCTCATACTCCTGGATCTTCGTGGCCAAGCCGAAGCCATGCAGCAGGCCGAAGATCAGCGTCGCGGCCTTGGTGTTGGGCTGAATACCAAACCAGCGCTTGAACGCCCCCAGGTTATCCATGGCTTTGTAAACCACGGAGAAACCGATAATGGCGTCGATGATGTAGGAACTGATGCTGATCTCCGTCAGCACGCCGAACAGCAACGTCACCGAGTGACCGACAGCGAACAGCGTGACGTAGAGGCCAACGTCCTTGAGGCGGTAAAGGAAGAAGATGACGCCGAAGAGGAAAAGCAAATGGTCATACCCCGTCATCATGTGCTTTGCGCCCATATAGATGAACGGGATCAACATGACCCCAGAACTTTCCTGGATGAAGCCCTTGTCGCCTTCCGCTACGGCGTGTGCCAAGGCTTCTGGCATGCCGATGAGCAATGACGCGACGAACAGGAACAATAGGAGGATGGAATGGCGAGCACGCGAAGCGA
This sequence comes from Pseudomonas sp. SWRI77, assembly GCF_014269105.1. Classification (NCBI taxonomy): domain Bacteria; kingdom Pseudomonadati; phylum Pseudomonadota; class Gammaproteobacteria; order Pseudomonadales; family Pseudomonadaceae; genus Pseudomonas; species Pseudomonas sp. SWRI77. Next base: position 137,314 of record NZ_JABWRV010000006.1, read on the forward strand.
ACACGCCTCCACCCGGTATCGAGTGTAGATGCATGGATCAATCCTTTTTGCAGTGATCGAGAGCCGCAGAGCGGCCAGGGTCAGGCGGCAAAAACAGGACGAGGGGGGCGTTCGATCCGGAAAATTGGCGGGTGAGGTACCGAGTCACCTGACCAAGCCACGGAAGTAGAAGGGCCAAAGATCGGTGCCAGATGGCGTGCGGAGGAGAGTTGCGGCGTCTCGTGTTGATGGTCGGGCGTCAGGGGAGAGTGGTAATGGTCGGTGCAGTGCCCGCAGCTGGCAGAGGCGTCGCTGTGGTCATGTCCGTGCTTCGATGCCACTGCATCTTGACCTGAGGCTTGAGTCGGTACCGACAACGAATAGGCGTGTCCTGTCCAGGCCAGCATAAAGGCCAGAGCCAGAGCTACGATCATGCTCGATGACAGGAAACGACGAGACATCAAGAAGCCTTTCAAGATGATTCAACGGAAAGCCGCACGTTTGACCTAACCCCCAGGGGGGGATAGCATCTCAAGCGTAATGTATCACCGACAGAGACTCAAGATATGTCCGATCACTCACATGATCATCCGCACGATGCCCCTCATGGCCACACTCATACACATCAAAGCCATGACGCGATTATCAAGCGTTTAAAGCGTGCTGATGGTCATTTGCGCAGTATCATCGCCATGATCGAGGATGGACGTGAATGTGTAGACATTGCCCAGCAGCTTCATGCTGTTGAGAAGGCGGTGTGCCAGGCTAAACGCACGCTGATCCAGGATCATATCGACCACTGCCTTGAAGACTCGGTAACAGCCTTGAGCAAAGGGGATCGATCGGCGATTGACGAGTTCAAGCAGATCACCAAATACCTGTAGAACTCGCTCGCTCATGAGTAGCCCGGACGATGTTTGAATTCACCAGCTATTTGGGCCTATTCCTGGCGGCTTTCGCGGCAGCAACGCTGCTTCCCATGCAGTCAGAAGCTGTGCTCGCCACGATGCTCGTATCGGAGCATTACGTTCCTCTCATCCTTCTGGCGGTGGCCACCGCAGGCAATGTGCTTGGCTCGGTAGCCAATTGGGCATTGGGCATAGGGGTTGAGCACTTCAAGCACAAACGTTGGTTCCCGGTCAGTGAGGCGAAGCTGGAAAAGTCTCAGTCTTTCTATCAAAGGTATGGCTACTGGTCCTTGTTGCTGAGCTGGGTTCCGATCATAGGGGACCCAATCACGTTGGTGGCCGGCGTGATGCGTGAACCGTTTTGGCGTTTTCTACTCCTGGTTAGCCTCGCCAAAGGCGGTCGATACCTACTCTTGACGCTCTTGGTGCTCGGGAGCATGCCATGAGCCACGCATCGGCGGAGCGGCATGCCGGTCAGGACCTCATCAAATGGATCGCTTTGGTCACGATGGTGCTTGATCACATGCGCCTGGCTTGGCCTGCAACCAGCGACTTATTTGTGCTGGGCCGTCTGTCGTTTCCCTTTTTTTGCTTGGCCTTGGCCATCAACGTTTCGCGCAATCAGCCAGGCGAGCTGTTTACCCGCAGCAATGGCCGATATCTCGCACTGTTGTTGCTGTTCGCTGTTCTCTCGGAAGTGCCTTACCGAATGGTTGGGACTTCGGGGACGTTTAACGTGCTGGTGACCTTGGCGCTTGGCCTGCTAGTAGCTTGGGGCGTTCAGCATCAGACGTTTGAAAGTCTGGTGCTAGCGGTTGGAGCTATCGCGGCAGCTTATTTGCTGAGTGAGCCGCTGATGTATGGCTTTTATGGAGTATTGGTACCGGCCGCCTTAGTCCTAGCCATCAGGCGGCCAAAGCTATTTGCGTTATTGCCGGTTGTGTTGTGTGTGGCGATCAATACGAGGACGGGGCTTTTTGAACGGGCGGCGCAGCTTGAGCCATTCGCCATCCTTGCGCTGCTCATCGCCGCTTTGGCGCCTCTGCTCGGTTTGGCCCTGTTCTGGGCCCGATTGCCGTTTAGGGTCTTACCCGTTACGCAGTGGAGCTACTGGTTTTATCCTGGCCACTTGGTGGCATTACTGGGCATTCGCAACCTGCTGTAGTCGTTGCGGCTGGCATCCTCAAGGTCAAGAACGCCAGCACTCACAGGGCCTGCTGACTGCCTTAGTGGCAGTGGCGCTCACCAGTTTTGTGATTGGTATGGCAACCCTTGGAGTCGGTACCACCGCTGTGGGCGAAGGCAGCAACTGAGGAGAACGAAAGGACTGCAGCGATCATGAGGGAAACGAATTTCATCAGGCTATTCCATGCTTGGTTTTTGTATGTGGCACCGGCCACTGGCTGAGGTTATGGCCAATTGCCTTCACTCAGCAAGCTGAAGCATCTCTGATATGGGGTGAGCCGATGAAAGGCGCAGGCCAGGCTTCGGAAAGTCCCTGGAGTCCTTTAAATTCGCGGCTGCGACAGTTTTAGTTCTCTAAATCCAGATGGTGGTTTCGTTGAATTAGACTGTTGTCGAACAATTGAAACTGTTGCCGGTAGAGGGAAGCGCTCGCTTCCCTTCATCGGGCGCTTCACCATCCTCCCTGCTTCACCCCTCCCTACCTAGATCTGGCGTTCTCTGATGCCCCTTGCCGTTCAGGGTCATGAATCTCTGGGCTCCGTCAGCTTCCGCTATTCGCTCAAGTGCTCTGAGCAGCAGGGTACCGATCCCTGACTTTCGCTGGGCCGGTACGACAACCCGTGAGCGAATCAGACGAGTCCGACCAATTCCTTAGGGCCCAGAGCGCGGGCTATTTCCTGTTTTATGACGTCCCGTAAGGCGCGGCGATTGTGAATATCTGGTTTACCACATATTCGAATAGGCATATATTCGGATTTCCAGATATTAGTCGTACACGCATTCCCCAGGAGGTCACATGCGGGAAACACTGACTCCCCCCATCGTTTTCAAATGCCTGGCTGATGACACTCGGGCCCGGATGACCCTGCTGATCGCCCGCGAAGGCGAACTCTGTGTCTGCGAACTTACCCACGCGCTGGAGCTGAGCCAGCCGAAGATCTCCCGGCATTTGGCCCAGTTGCGCGAGGCTGGACTCCTGATGGATCGCCGCAAGGGTCAATGGGTGTACTACCGACTGCACCCCGAACTGCCGCAGTGGGTGGACGCGATGCTGAAGGGAGTGGTCGATGCGAACCAGCAATGGTTGAGCCCCGATGCGTTGCGCCTTGCCGAAATGGGCGAGCGGCCGCAGAGCCCTGTTGCTTGTGCTTGATACTTCCCTTCGCTGATTGAGTTGTCGTCATGCTGATCGCATTTCTGATTTTTCTGGTGACGATCGTTCTCGTCATCTGGCAGCCCAAGGGCTTAGGCGTGGGTTGGAGTGCAGCTCTAGGAGCTGTCGTGGCGCTGCTGGCTGGCGTCGTAAGCCTGTCCGATATTCCAGTGGTCTGGCAGATCGTGTGGAACGCCACCGCAACGTTCATCGCCGTCATCATCATCAGCCTGCTGCTGGACGAGGCGGGGTTCTTCGAGTGGGCGGCATTGCACGTGGCCCGCTGGGGCAACGGCAGCAGCCGCAAGCTGTTCGCCTTCATCATCCTGCTGGGCGCCGCCGTCTCGGCGCTGTTCGCTAACGACGGTGCGGCACTGATCCTGACCCCGATCGTCATCGCCATGCTGCTGGCCCTGCGCTTCTCCCCGGCGGCGACGCTGGCATTCGTCATGGCGGCGGGCTTCATCGCCGATACCGCGAGCCTACCGCTGGTGGTTTCCAACCTGGTGAACATCGTCTCCGCCGACTACTTTGGCATTGGCTTCAGCGAATACGCCTCGGTCATGGTGCCGGTGAACCTGGTCAGTATCGCCGCCACCCTGGGAATGCTGCTGTGGTTCTTCCGCAAGGACCTGCCGCGTACCTATGAACTCGACCAACTCAAGGCTCCCGAAGCCGCTATCCGCGACAAGGCGACGTTCGTTGCCGGCTGGTGGGTGCTTGCGCTGTTGCTGGTCGGCTTCTTCGCCATCGAGCCTCTGGGCGTTCCGATCAGCGCCATCGCTGCTGCCTGTGCGCTGATCCTCTACCTGATCGCCGCGCGCGGGCACGTGATTTCAACCCGCAAGGTGCTCAAGGACGCGCCTTGGCAGGTCGTGGTGTTCTCGCTTGGCATGTACCTCGTGGTCTATGGCCTGCGTAACGCCGGCCTCACCGACTACCTGACGCAGATCCTCAATATCTTCGCCGGCTACGGGATCTGGGGCGCCTCCCTCGGGACGGGGCTGCTCGCCGCTGGCCTGTCGTCGGTTATGAACAACATGCCCACCGTGCTGGTAGGGGCCTTGTCGATCCATTCCGCCGAGGCCACCGGCATCGTGCGCGAGGCCATGATCTACGCCAACGTCATCGGCTGTGACCTCGGTCCGAAAATTACCCCAATCGGCAGCCTGGCCACCTTGCTGTGGCTGCACGTGCTGGCCCGCAAGAACATCGTCATCACCTGGGGTTACTACTTCCGCACCGGCATCGTCCTGACGCTGCCGATCCTGCTTGCCACCTTGGCCGCATTGGCCATCCGCCTGAGCTTTTGAATCGGAGATACCTGATGAAAGTCTTGTTCATGTGCACTCACAACAGCTGCCGCAGCATCCTGTCCGAGGCGCTGTTCAATCACCTGGCCCCCGAGGGTATGGAAGCTGTGAGCTCGGGCAGCTTCCCAAGCGGCAAGGTCAATGAGCGGGCACTGAAAACCTTGGAAGCCGCCGGTATCCCCACCGCTGGTCTTTCAAGCAAGGCCTCGGATGCCTTCGAGAGCTCTCCTCCCGACATCGTTGTCACCGTGTGCGACCGCGCTGCCGGCGAAGCCTGCCCGATCTTCTTCGGTCCATCGCTCAAAGCCCACTGGGGTCTGGCCGACCCTTCGGCGGTCATCGGGAGTGAGGCCGAAATCGAAGAGGCCTTCCAGGCCACACTTGCGAAGATCGATGAGCGCGTGCGCGCCTTCATTGCGCTGCCTCTCTCGCAACTGAGCGAGGACGAACTGAAAGCCGAACTTGCCCGTATTGGCGCCCTGTAGGCCCTGGATCAATGGAGACCGAAATGAACGACCACCTGCCAAATGTCCAACCAGAACTGATTGATTTGCCGTCGCTGGAGCGGCTGGCGCCGAAGGATCCTTCCACGCACAAACCGCGCATCCTGCTGCTGTACGGATCGACCCGCGAACGCTCATTCAGCCGCTTGATGGTTGAGGAAGCTGCGCGCCTGCTGGAAGCGTTCGGCGCCGAAACCCGTATCTTCGACCCTTCCGGCCTGCCGCTGCCGGATGACGCTCCGAACTCCCACGAGAAGGTGCTGGAACTCCGCGAGCTGATGCAATGGTCCGAAGGCCAGGTGTGGTGCTCGCCCGAGCGTCACGGCTCAATGAGTGCTGTCTTCAAGGCGCAGATCGATTGGGTACCGCTGGCCATGGGCGCCGTTCGCCCAACCCAGGGCAAGACCCTCGCGGTGATGCAGGTGTGTGGAGGCTCGCAGTCATTTAACGTGGTGAACCAACTGCGCGTGCTTGGCCGCTGGATGCGTATGTTTACCATCCCGAACCAGTCGTCGGTGCCGAAAGCCTTCCTGGAGTTCGATGAAGCCGGGCGCATGAAGCCGTCTTCTTTCTACGATCGACTGGTCGACGTAATGGAGGAACTGACCAAGTTCACGCTGCTGCTGCGTGATCGCCAGGATTATTTGGTAGACCGCTACTCCGAGCGCAAAGAGTCGGCGGAAGAACTATCCAAGAGAGTCAATATTCGGTCTATTTGAGGTCATGAGCATGTCGCACCCTTACTCATTGAAATCGTTGCCCCATGCTCCGGGTGTGCTGCTTTTGACGCCTTGTCCGGGCACCCCGCTCGACCCGTGAGCGTCACGGCTGTGGAGCGCACCGGGCATGCCCCTCTTGGCACCCTCCAACCCCGCCGCATGCCGGGCCACCCGCCAGCCGAACACAATCGCAGGCCCCAGGGTGGTACCTGGGCCAGGGTAGGTGCCGCGAAAGATCGAGGCCAGGTCATTACCGCAGGCGTATAGCCCCTCGATCACCTGGCCTTGGGTGTCCAGCACCTGGCCGTCGGCGTTGCCGCTCAAGCCTGCGCTGCAGGCGAGGTCGGCGGGTTGTACGGTGACGGCATAGTAAGGCCCCTCGCCCAGCGGGCGCACGCAGGGGTTGGGTGTTTGCTGTGGGTCGCCATTGTGACGGTTCATGGGGCTGCTGCCACGGTTGAATGCCGGGTCTTCACCGTGTGCGGCGGAGGCGTTGTAGGTGTTGACCGTGTTTGCGAGCCCCTCGGCATCGATCTTGAGCTTGCTGGCAAGCTCGGCCAGCGTGCTGGCTTTGACCAGGTAGCCGGCCTTGACGAAGCTGGCGATGTTGGCGGCGGTGCGCAGCGGCATCACCAGGCCCAGGCCATAGCGGCGCAAGAAGGCTTCATCGCAGATCAGGTGAGCGGTGGGGCTGCCATCGGCGAGCATGCCCATGACGAAGTCGTGGTAGGAGTCCGACTCATTGACGAAGCGCAGGCCCCGGCGGTTGACTGCGATCAGCCCTGGCTTGGCACGGTCTAGCAGGATGTGTGGCCAGACGGCCTGGTAGCCGTCCTTGCTTGTGCGGATCGAACAGGGCATCCATAGACCCGGGCTGTCATGGCCGTTGTCGAGCTGAGCGTTAGCCTTCAGCGCGCGATCGATGCCGTCGCCGGTATGGGTCAGGGGCGCCAGTGAAAGGGGTTGGGCCGCGGCGGGGAACAGTTGCTTGCGCAACGTCGGGTGGCGGGTCACGCCGCCGGTGGCCATCACCACGCCTCGGCGGGCGCGGATGCGCTGGGGCTGGCCATTGTGCAGCACCACAGCGCCCACCACCTTGCCGTTCTCCTGGATCAAGTCGTGCAAGGGCGTTTCAAAACGAATGGTAACGTTGCGCTGGCGCAGGCTGTAGAACAGGCGGGCAACCAAGGCGTTGCCCATCACCAGGTTGGTGCCACGGGGGTGGCTCAGGCGGTCGATGCAATAGCGGCCGACAACGCTCAGGGTACGGGTCAGGTTTTTCAGCGAGGTAAAGGGCGACAGCAGCGCGTCGAGGTCGGCGCGGGGCACCATCATGCCGCCGAGCCCCATGAACTCCGGGCGTGGTGGCCGTACGCGGGCGAAATCTTTCCCCAGTAGCCTGGCGTCGAACGCGAGCGGTGCCAGGGCGCGGCCACCGAACGCTGCTCCTGGGCCGCTGACATAGTCGGGGTGGGCTGCGGCGGCCACGAATTTGACTTCGCTGATGCGCTCCAACTCGTCAATTGCCTGCGGCCCGCTGGCCAGAAAGGCTTCGCGTAAGGCTTCACCACCGCGCTCACCGACCACCGCCTTAAGGAAGGTTGCAGCATCTGCCACGCTGTCCGGTACTCCGGCGCGCTGGCTCTGGGTGGTGCCGGGTACCCAGGTGGTACCGCCTGAGGTCGCACTGATGCCGCCCACGGCAGCGGTTTTTTCACACAGCAGCACGTCCAGCCCGTGGTGCTTGGCCATCAACGCTGTAGTCATGCCTGCGGTGCCTGCGCCGAACACCAACAGGTCGACTTCCTGGTCCCAGCGTGGGGGAAGGGGGGTGATGGTGCTCATCGTACGTTCTCCTGAGTGGTAGGGGCGAAGGGCTTGGAAGCAAACGACATGGGGGATCCCTCGAGGATCAAGGCCTGTAGGCCGGGCGTTATTCGTAGGCTGTGGCGCCAGCCAGGTGGCGCCCGGCGATATAGCCGAAGGTTGCGGCTGGCCCCAGGTTGATTCCGCCGGCCGGATAGTGCCCGCCCATGATGCTGGCCATGTCGGACCCCGCTGAATAAAGGCCTGCGATCGGCTGCCCGTGAGTGTTGAGGACTTGCGCATGGGCATTGGTCTTGAGGCCTGCGAAGGTGCCGAAGCAGCCTGCCTCGACCTTCACCGCATAGAATGGGCCCTGCTCGATTGGCGCGACGCAAGGATTTGGCGCGTGCTGCGCATCACCCTGCTTGCGGTTGTAGGGCGTAGTGCCGCGACCGAACTGGGGGTCTTCACCGTTGCGGGCGTGGCGGTTGTACTCGGTCACAGTCTGGCTCAGGCCCGCGGGGTCTATCCCGCACGCCAAGGCCAACGCCTCGATGGAGTGGCCAGTCTTCAGGTAACCCGAGCGGATGAATGGCTCAACGGGCAGTGGGAAAGGCCGGGAAACGCCCAGCCCATAACGCCGCTGAAACGCGCGGGTGCAGATCAACCAGGACGCGACCTCGGTGCCGGGTGCGGCCGCGACCATGGCGGCAACATAGTCATAGTAGCCATTGGCTTCGTTGACGAACCGTTGGCCGTTGGCGAGGACGCCGATGATGCCGGGCTTGCCGCGTTCGATGATATGCGGGAAGTGGCCGGCGCTACCGTCCTTGTAAGGTACTCGAGACACGGGCGCCCAAGCGGCGGCACTGGCCAGGTCTTCAGCGACCTGGCCGCCGACGCTCTCGCCCAGGCGCAAACCATCGCCATTGACGCCCAGAGGCGGCAACGCCAGATGTTCATGGCCCGTTGGCGTGCGCGGGAACAGTGCCTTGCGTCGTTCGATGTCATTGGCAAAGCCACCTGCAGCCAGCACCACACCTTTGCGCGCCCGAATGGCGATACGGCCTTTTGCTGTTTCGACGACGGCGCCGACGACCCGGTCGTGTTCATGGATCAGTTCAGTGGCCGGCGCTGACTCCCAGAGCTGTACGCCAAGGTCTTCGGCTGACTTGGCCAGGCGGGCGATCAAGGCGACGCCGTTGACGAGGTGCATGGCGCGCCCCTTGAGCGCAAGGTCGATCAAGTGTTTGCCGAAGCGTTGGGTCACGTGCAGCAGCGAACGCCAGGAGCGTGTCAGGGTGAGGAAGGCAGTCAGGTCACGGCCGGCCATGATCGGCATGCCCATGAACGAGGTTTCGCGCATCGTCTTGCGCAGCCGCTTTAGCAGTTTGCCTACCGCGTAGGCATTGTAAGGGGCGGCGATCACCGACCGACCGCCGGTGCCGGCGCCTGGTGTATCCCCGTGGATATCAGCAATTGCGTTACCGTCGGCGAATTGCAAAGCGGTATGGCGCTCAAAAAAGGAGACCATGTTGGGCGCTGCTTCGAGAAAGGCATCGATCATGGTCGGGTCGAAGTGGTCACCCAATTCATGTTCAAGGTAGGTCCGTGGCAGCGAGCGGTCCTCAATGATCCCGGCGCGCTGAGCCAACGGATTGCACGGCACCCACATCCAGCCACCCGACCAGGCGGTGGCACCGCCGAACACCTCATCCTTCTCGACCACGATCACCCGCTGACCATGCCACGCGGCGGTCACGGCTGCGCTAAGCCCGGCTGCACCAGAGCCGATGATCAGGACATCGCAGTCCACCGTGGTGTGCAGGGAAGTGTCGGTAAGCATCAAGAGGTCTCCTGGTGTAGTGGGCTTGGTCAGCGTCAATGATTTACAGGGGCTCAATGATTGCCTTGGCTGCCGCCAACGCCTCTCGGGCCCAAGCCTCTACGCCCACTTGCGCTACCCTGCGGTCATTCGGGATCTCGACACTGACCGGAACCGCGGCTGCCAGGCCGCGCCATATCCTGGCCAGATCGATGTCACCTTCCCCCGGTAGCAAACGCCCGCAGCGCGCCGCCTGGATCAGTCCCTCATGGGTGTCGGGGCGCATCGCAGGGCCGTCGCATATTTGTGCGTAGTGCAGCCACTGCGCTGGGATTCGCTGCAAATCCTCGAAGCGGCTGTCTGAACGATCAAAGTGCAGGGCGTCTACCAGGATGCCGCCGTTGGCTCGATCGGCCTGTTCCACAATATGCAGAGCACTGGCCAGGTCATTGACGGCCGTCCACGGCATGAATTCGAGGTCTGCTGAGAGGCCGAATGGTTGCATTGCGTCGCATAGCCGAGCGTAGTGCTCTACAAGTCGGCCTTGCTCCGGATCGTCCCCGGCTACCAGTACCGCCTTGGCCCCTAGCTGCGCACCAACCTCGAAAAACGGCAGGTAGCGTTGCAGATCGAATTGGGCATCGAGGCGTATCAATTCCAGATCGAAGACCTTCACGCCGGTGTCGTTCATCCGTGCGAGCGTTTCACGCAGCATGCGTGCGTCATCCATCAGTGGATAGGCGACGGCCCCTGGCGCGACGGGTAACAACCGCACGCCAGCCTGGTCATAGCCGGTGCGGGCAGCCAGTTCGATGATTTCGGGCGGGCTGAAATCGAGAGCGGTCAGTTGGGCGATGGAATAGCTAGCTTGCATGGCAGGTCTCCGTAGAGGGGGTTAAGCGCGCTGGAATTCAGTTGGCTGGGGTGGGAATCGCCGACGTTCTGTGCTGACGGCCTTTGACCCATAGCGCCGTGACCCCGAGCAAGGAAGGGATGGCGAGGAACAAGAAGACCTGGCTGAAATCCCATTGGGCAGCCAGCATGAGTGCGCCGATCCCGGCGCCGCTGATAGCGCCCAGGCGACCGATGCCGGTTGCCCAGCACACCCCGGTGGCACGGATCTGGGTTGGGTAGAAAGCGGCTGCCAACGCATAGCCACCGACGTTGACGCCATTGAGGAAGTAGCCCAGCAACAGGATCAGCGGGCAGAGGACCTGCATCGTCGGCTGCTGCAGCGCGATTAGCACCGCGCAGGCGCCACCGCAGAACACCGTAATGCCGACCACCTTATGGTGATCCCAGCGGTCCATCTTCATGCCGACGGTAAAGTTGCCCAGCATGCCGCCAATTTGCAGCAACGAGCCCAGCAGTGCCGCATCGCCCATGCTAAGGCCGGCATCGCGGGTCAGCAGCGGCAGCCAGCTCGACAGCAAGTACATGGTCAGCAAGCCCATGAACAGCGTGATCCAGATCATGCAGGTACCGAGGCTATAACCGGACGCGAACAACGCGCTGACCTTGCCAGCCTGTTGGATCGACGCTTCGCTGATATGAAATCGGGTACGGGCGTTGGCCAAGCCAGGGGCAACTTTGTTGATCTCCTTGATCAGACGTTCCTTCAACGCACTGTTCTGGGCCAAAAAGCGGATGGACTCCGGCAGGCTGAAAAGCAGCAGGAGCGCAAAGGCAATGGGCAGCACACCGCCGACCACCAATACCGATCGCCAGCCAAAATGGGCGATCAGCCACTCACTGCCCAGGCCACCCAGGGCCGCGCCAAAGGCGAAACCGCAGTAGATGAAAGAGACCATATGAGAGCGGTAACGCTTGGGTGCGAATTCGGAAATCAGTGTCGCGGTATTCGGCATTGATGCACCCAGACCGACCCCGGTCAGAAACCGCAGCACTGTCAGGCTGACGACCCCGGTGGCCCAGGCCGAAGCTAGGCTCCACAGGCCGAACAGCAGCACTGAACCGATGATGACCGGCCTGCGGCCAAAACGATCTGCCAACGATCCGGCAGTCAATGAGCCGAAAGCCAGCCCGAGCAGGCCGCTCATCATCACGGGCCCAAGGTCATGTCGCTGCAAGCCCCAGTCGTCGACCAGCGCGGGTGCTATGAAACCGATCGAGGTCGTATCGAACCCATCAAAGACAAGCACCATGAAGCCCAGAAACAGCACCAGCCATTGCCTGGCGCTCATTTTTCTAGCGTCCATGAAGGTGCTGACATCAAGGTTGGGAGAACTCGACATAGATGACTCCTGTTTTTGTTTTTATCAGAACGCCTTTCTGGCAGCGGCATCTTTTGCAGAGCACCAGGCTTTCTCAGTGGGCGGTGATGACACTATCATAAATGGAAGATCATTCCAAAAGTAAAAAGCATTCCATTTATGATTTTGATCGGCAGGAGTCAGCGCGCTTGGCTTAACGCATTCGACAGCAGGGCTTGAGGAGAGGAGGCGGCCACGTCGGATGACAGGCCGCGTTCGATCGGTGGTCCGATCAGCCGGTCTGATCGGTGATCCGGGAGGTCATCATCGACAGCTTGGGAAGACTGTCCAGACTGATTGCGGTGATTTCTTCGGCGGCCTCGAACAATGCCGCTTTGAGAGCCTGCATACGCTCTTGGGTCAAGCGAACGCTTGGGCCGGCTATGCTGATCACGCCGATGACGTGTCGCTGCGAATCGAGGATTGCGATAGCCATCGCCGCCGCGCCAATTTCAAAACTCTCGTCAACTGACGCATAGCCTTGATCACGTGCGAGCTGCAGGTGTTTAAGCAGCTGGTCGATCGTGGTCGCCGCGTTGGGCCCATATTCACCGGCTTTGGCCAGGCCTTGACGGTAAACCAGCTCCAGCGCGCGTTCGTCACTCAGACAGCTCAACCACGCAAGCCCCGACGCTGTACAGCAGAGTTTGGCTTCGGCACCGGCATCAGGGTCGTAGCGAAGCCCGGAGCGCGTGCCTTGCGCCTTGGAGATCCACACCAGGTTGTCGCCATCGACAATGCTCAAACGCACCAGTTCGCCAGACACACGGGCTAGGCGTTCAAGGATCGGTTTGGCGAGGTCGACGATGTCGCTCTGGGACAGGTGCTTCAGTGCAAGCGATACCACCTTGAGGGCGAGAACATAATTACCGTGCTGAGGGTCTTGGCGCACAAAACCCTGTTCAACCAAGCAATTAAGCATGCGGTGAGTGGCGCTCGGCGGAATGTCCAAGGCTTCGGCAACTTGCTGAAGAGGCAGCCCGGTGCGTTTCCCGGCCAATAGCTCAATAGCGTGCAGGCCGCGTTCCAGCGCATTGCTCATAGTTGTTCCTTGATGTGTGAGAGATGAGCTCCCGTAGAAAATGCATTGAAGGCTACCCATGACGCGTTGCAAAAGAAAGGGATGCCTATATTGACGCCAGCGTACAGGGGCCGCCAATCAGGGGTTATGTGCACGCTGTTAAGGCCTCAGATTCTGAAAAACTTCCTGTAGCAGCCCAATTGCTCACTCAGCATGTAGCTGCCTGGATGCACAGGGTGCCCCAGCGCTTGCGCCTCGCTTAGCAGGCGAGTCTCAACGGGTTGCATGATGATGTCTGCCACCAGCGTTCTGGGGGCCAGGGCAGCCAGATCAACAGGAAGCGGGTCTTCATCCGAGAGCCCTAACGGCGTTGCGTTGATAACGATATCGGCTAGCCCGAGGTGCTGGCGCTGAGCGACCTCACATCGCCCCGGCCAATGTTGGTCCAGCCTGGAGAGCAGTGCATCGGCTTTGACGGTATCCGGTTCTTGCAGAGATAACTGGCCGATTCCTGCTTGCAGTAATGCGACAGCAATCGAACTTCCCGCACCCCCACCTCCGGCCAGTACGACACGCTTGCCGGCTAGCGCGTACCCCTTGCGCTGCAGGCCCAGGACAAACCCTGTCCCGTCGAAGTTGTCAGCTTCCCATACGCCTTGTTCGTTGCGCCGCAATGCGTTGGTGCTGCCGGAGACCTGGACGGCAAGGCTGACCTCATCGGCAAATTCGCGAGCGGCAAACTTGTGAGGAATGGTGATCAGCATGCCCGAGAAATTTTCCATCGCTTGCAGGCCGCGTATTACCGTCGCGAGCTGTTCAGGCCGGGCATGCACTGCAATCATTACCGCGTCCACAGCTTGCTCAGCGAATACCTTGTTGAGCAGCTGCGGGGCCTTCACTTGCTTTACCGGGTCACCTACGACCGCAAAGATTCGGGTATTGCCTGTAGGGCTGGGTATCAACAATTGGGACATTGAGTTCTCCGTGGGTAGGCCGCGCCAGCGTTGCAGCACAAACTTATCACACGGATATCGGAATATCATTCCATTTAAGAAACAGATTCCTTTATGGTGGGCAAATGTGGATAGCGAAGAGTGTCAGGCAATGCCGGGGCCGCATTGCCTGAGCGCGATCTGTCAGATCTGCATTGCCATCCCGTCCACATTCATCGCCGCCTGGCGCAAGGCCTCGGAGCGGGTCGGGTGTGGGTGGCAGGTGAGGGCGATGTCTTCTGCCGAAGCCGAAAACTCCATGGCTACGCAGAACTCGCCGATCATTTCGCTGACGCTCGGGCCCACCAGGTGCACGCCCAGTACTTCATCGGTGTTGGCGTCGGCAATGACCTTGGCGAAGCCTTCGGTCTCGTGGTTGATCTTGGCGCGGCTGTTGGCGCTGAAGGGGAACTTGCCGACCTTGTAGGCGCGCCCTTCGGCCTTGAGCTGTTCTTCGGTCTTGCCCACACTGGCCAGTTCCGGGCGGGTATAGATGACGCCGGGGATGAGGTTGTAGTTGACCTCATGGGCCTTGCCGGCGATGCGCTCGATGCACGATACCGCTTCATCTTCGGCCTTGTGCGCGAGCATTGGGCCAGAGGTGACATCGCCGACCACCCAGATGCCGGGCACCGCACTGCGGTGGTGGTCATTGCTCAGCATGCCGCGCTTGTCGGTCGAAAGGCCCACGCTTTCCAGGTTCAGGCCCTGGGTGTACGGGCGGCGGCCGATGGCCACCAGCACATAGTCGGCTTGCAGGGTTTGTGCGTCGCCACCGGCGGCGGGTTCCAGGGTCAGGCTGACGCCATCGGCCGACGGCGTGGCTTGTGTCACCTTGCTGCCGAGCTTGAAGCTCATGCCTTGCTTGGCCAGGGCCTTTTGCAGGGTCTTGGCGGTTTCTTCATCGGTGCCCGGGCAGATGCGGTCGAGGTATTCGATGACGGTGACCTGGCTGCCCAGGCGGCGCCAGACCGAACCCAGCTCCAGGCCAATCACGCCGGCGCCGATGACGATCAGGTGCTTGGGAACCTGGGGCAGGGACAGTGCACCGGTCGAGTCGATGATGCGTTGGTTGTCGATGGTCACGCCTGGCAGGGGTGTGGGTTCTGAGCCGGTGGCAATGACAATGTCCTTGGCCTGCAGCGTGGTTTCGCTGCCGTCTTCGGCCTTGACCACGACCTTGCCAACGCCATCCAGCCGGCCCCAGCCCTTGACCCAGTCAACCTTGTTCTTACGGAACAGGTACTCGATGCCCTTGGTCAGGCCGGTCACGCTCTCGTCCTTCTGTTTCATCATCTGGGCGAGGTTCAAGGTCGGCTTCACTTCGATGCCGAGGTGGGCGAATTCATCGCCGCTGGCGGCCTCGTACAGCTCGGATGCATGCAGCAGCGCCTTGGATGGCATGCAGCCAACATTGAGGCAGGTGCCGCCCAGGGTCGAGCGGCCTTCTACACAGGCAACACTCAGGCCCAGTTGGCCTGCACGGATTGCCGCGTTATAGCCGCCAGGGCCACCGCCGATGATCACCACGTCATAGGATTTCATGGGTTCCACTCCAGGATGAAGAAGCGCGAGAGGGGCACAAGGTTAGTCTGCGTGCTTAGAATTGTATACAATCTGCGTGTTTTTCATGTCGGTTGGTTCTAGACCATCGTCGCGTTTAGCCCAAAATCTACAGCTATGAACTACCCTGACTCCGTGGCGTCCGAATTTATGAGGCGTGGCGCCCCGTTACCTGAAGGGAGGGTCATTGATGCTTGCGCAACTTCCACCTGCGTTGCAGAGCCTGCATTTACCTTTGCGTCTGAAGTTGTGGGACGGCAACGAGTTCGATCTTGGGCCGAGCCCGCAAGTGACGATCCTGATCAAGGAGCCTCAGCTGATCAGCCAGTTCACCCACCCAAGCCTTAACGAGCTGGGTGAGGCCTTCGTTGAAGGCAAGCTGGAGCTCGAGGGTGATATCGGCGAGGTTATTCGCGTGTGCGACGTACTCAGCGAGGCCCTGCTGAGTGACGATGACGACACGACGCCACAGCGTATTGCCCATGACAAGGACACCGACGCCGAAGCCATTTCCTATCACTACGACCTGTCCAATGCGTTCTACCAGTTGTGGTTGGACCCGGACATGGCCTACTCCTGTGGTTACTTCCGTGAGCCGGACAACACGCTGGCCCAGGCCCAACAGGACAAGTTCGACCACCTGTGCCGCAAGCTGCGCCTGCAGGCGGGTGACTACCTGCTGGATGTGGGCTGTGGCTGGGGCGGCCTGTCACGCTTTGCCGCACGTGAGTACGGTGCCAAGGTATTCGGTATTACCTTGAGCAAGGAGCAGCTCAAGCTGGCCCGTGAGCGGGTGAAGGAAGAGGGACTGGCCGGGCAGGTCGACCTGCAGATTCTCGACTACCGAGACCTGCCTCAGGATGGCCGTTTCGACAAGGTGGTCAGTGTCGGCATGTTCGAACATGTCGGGCATGCCAACCTGCCTTTGTATTGCCAGAAGCTGTTCGGTGCGGTGCGTGAAGGTGGCCTGGTCATGAACCACGGCATCACCGCCAAGCATGTGGATGGGCGACCGGTAGGGCGGGGGGCGGGGGAGTTCATCGACCGTTATGTCTTCCCCCACGGCGAGCTGCCGCATCTGTCGATGATCAGCGCCAGCATTTGTGAGGCGGGGCTTGAGGTCGTCGATGTAGAAAGCCTGCGCCTGCATTACGCCAAGACCTTGCACCACTGGAGCGAGAACCTGGAAAACCAGCTGCATCGTGCGGCGGCCATGGTGCCGGAAAAGACCCTGCGCATCTGGCGGCTGTACCTGGCCGGTTGTGCCTACGCCTTCGAGAAGGGCTGGATCAACCTGCACCAGATATTGGCCGTGAAACCTTATGCCGATGGCCGCCATGACCTGCCATGGACCCGTGAGGATTTGTACCGCTAGGCTGAGTGTTTCACGTTCGACCACACATACCAGGGGCCGCTATGCGGCCCCGGGTTATTAGTGCCTGTTAAAGAATCGGCGAGATCAACCGAGCAATCCGCATCCCAAGTTGTTGCAGGCGATGGGTATCCAGGCTGTCCTCTGCAGTGATCTCCCGAGCCTGCTCGAAGTCGTTGGCCAACATGGTTTGCACCTGATCGGCAAATGCACGGTCCACCGTCAGCAAGGTGATCTCGAAGTTCAGGCGGAACGAACGGTTGTCCAGGTTGGCACTGCCGATCGCGCTCACATCGTCATCCACCAGCACCACCTTCTGATGCAGAAAGCCTGGCTGGTAGCGGAACATGCGCACACCGGCGCGTACCGCTTCGAAGGCAAACAGGCTGGAGGCGGCATAGACGATCCGGTGGTCGGGCCGTGACGGAATCAGGATGCGAACATCCACCCCCCGCAGCACCGCCAAGCGCAAGGCGGCGAACACTGCCTCATCGGGGATGAAGTAGGGGCTGGTGATCCACACCCGACGCGTAGCCGAATGGATCGCTTCAAGGAAGAACAGCGAGCAGGTTTCCTGCGGGTCCGCTGGCCCGCTGGCAAGCGCCTGGCACAACACGCCGTTCTCCGGGTAGGTGTCGGGCAGGATCAACGGTGGCAGTTGGCGGGTTGCCCAGTACCAGTCCTCGGCGAACGACTCCTGCAAGCAGGCCAGCACGGGCCCACCGATTTGCACGTGGGTATCTCGCCAAGGCGACAGTTGCGGATGCGCACCCAGGTACTCATCACCCACATTGTGCCCGCCAATGAAACCGACCAGGCCATCCACCACCACGATCTTGCGGTGGTTACGGAAGTTCACCTGAAAGCGGTTGAACCAGCCACGGCGCGTGGCGAAGGCATGAATCTCCACACCACCCGCTCGCAGCACCTGGCTATAGCTTGCCGGCAAAGCATGGCTACCGACCCGGTCGAAGAGGACGAACACTTTCACCCCTTCGGCCGCTTTGCGCAGCAGTAACTGCTGTAGCGCTTTGCCTAGGGTGTCGTCGTGAATGATGAAAAACTGTACCAGCACCACTTCGCGGGCTTGATTGATTGCGGCGAAGATGGCATCGAACGTCGCTTCACCATCGATCAACAGCTTTACCTGGTTGTTCGCTAGGCAGGGCATGCGTCCGAGCTTTGGCATGGCACGCAACGCAGCATAGCTTTCGGACTCGCGGGCGGTGAGCGCCTCTTCTACCCACGGGCGCCAGTTGAGGTTGGCCATGGCCACGTGCATTTCCTGGTTGGCTTGGCGCCGTGCCTTGATGTAGGCATAGAAAGAGCGAGCGCCGAAGATCAGGTAGGGGATCAAGGTCAGGTAGGGAATGAAGACCAGTGGCATGGCCCAGGCAATCGCACCTTGGGCGGTACGCACGGTGAACACTGCATGCAGTGCGGCGATGATGCCCAACAGGTGAATCAGGCCGAGCACATAACCGAAGAAGTAGGGGCTGTGGTAATCCATATGCATCCTGCTTGCCGAGTACACTGTGGGTAACAGAACACGTTCCCGGTCCGGCTTGCAACCTGCAGGTGGATTTGGCGTCTAAGGCTCAGCCCGGCCCGTTGGCCGGTTTATTCCAGGAGCGTTTGCCCATGAAGATTCGTCTGCCACTGTTGGCGTTGGCCCTTGGCCTGAGCAGCCCGTTGGTGCATGCACAGATGTTGCAGCCCGGCTTGTGGGAGCTGACCACCAGCAACATGCAGGTCGATGGCAAGCCGTTACCCGACATGGCGTTCATGCTCGGCCAATTGAAGAACCTGCCGCCGGAGCAGCGCGCCATGATGGAGGGCGTGTTGGCCAAGCAAGGGGTGACAGTGGGGGGTAATGGGGTGCGCTCGTGCCTGACGCCAGAGCAGGTGGCAACCAATGATATTCCGCTGCAAGACCCTAAGTCGGGCTGCACGCAGCAGATTACCGACCGCACCGGCAACGTATGGAAGTTCCAGTTCAGTTGCCCCAAGGCCCAGGGCACTGGCCAGGCTACCTTTCTGAGTGACAGAGAGTTCACCACCCAGGTCAGCGGTACGTTCAATGCGTCTGGTGTGCAGCAGCAAGGCAGCATGAACACCCGTGCGGTCTGGCTGGGCAATGACTGCGGGGCGGTCAAACCGCGTAGCTGATTTGCCACTGCCATTGGCTGGTGGCGACTGCGTCGTGGGCATGCAGGCTCTCTGCATGTTCCACGCGCAGTTTGAAGGCAGTGGCCCATTTCAATTGTCGTAACGACTGGTGCAACCGTCGTGCGGCGTCTTCGCAGAACATCAAGTTCTGTCCGTTGGCCAACGCGAACGCTTGTTCATCTGCGCGCTTGACCGCAGTTTGCACGGCAGTTCCCAGGCTGGCCTCCACACGGTTGATCAACTCGGTCACCGGCAGCTCCAGCACATTGCTTTTCAAGCGCACGTGAATTTGCGCGCTACTGCGCTGACTATGGGGCGTCGCCACGATGCCCTGGCTGCTACCAAGCCACGCCATCACCCTGTCCTTATCCACCTGCTGCTCGGCAAAATCCGCCTGGAATTGTTGTTGAATCAGCTGCCTGGCAAGCGCAGCCGAACAAGGGCATGTGGATGAGTAGGGCACGGAAACAAATAGTTCCACGTGGAACATCTCACTTTCGATGCGTGCATCGAGAGTTACTGGATAGCTTTTCCAGCCTGCCAACGGGCTGACCAAGGCCGGCCGTTTAAGCAGGTGGTCGAAGGACAGGCGTAGGTAGGCCGCTGATGAGAGCCCTTCATGGCTGTTCAGAAAATCAGCCAATAGCTGACGAATAACCAGCTCGGTGAGTGGCTGACCTTCCAGTGATTCAAGGGCCAGGTAAAGGCGCGACATGTGGATGCCGCGTGAGCTGCCGTCCACCAGGCTGACACCTGCGTCGACCTTGGCTGCGGCGATACGGCCCTCGAATTGCACCGGCAAGTCAATGCCACACATGCCCACCCAGTCCAGCGGTAAGGCGTGCTGCTGGGCTTGGCTGGCGATATCGGGAAGCTTGAGCTGGGTCATGGGTAATTCCAAATGAAAAGGCGATCAGCGGCAACCGCCAAGCAAGCTGCAGTGCAGGTTGAAGCGCTGCCCGCTGGAGCTGGAAACACGGTTCAAGGTGGTCCATCCGATGCGGCGGCTATAGCCCACCCACGCTTCGCCATCGCTTGCCAGGCCCGTGTAAAAGGTCAACGTGCCGTAGCGGCTGTTGGTCTGTGCCCACAAACGGCGGCTTTCGTAGTCGTAGCCACGTAGATAAAACGTGCTGCCTTCGGTGCGTACGCTGTAGTAACTGCCCTTGCCGTCCTGGCAGGCCAACAGGGTTGCGCTGCGGGTGCACAGCGCCAACGGGTTGCCCTGTGGCATGGCCGACAGTACCGATGGCACAACCAGCAATAGCAATAACACCGCACGCGACGGCTTCATATTTCATCTCCGGGGAGCATTCATCCGACGAGAACAGCTTGGCGAAATTGTATTGTTACTTTATAACATTATGCAATGCATCGTTTCGAATGCCTTCGCCTGAAGAGGTTTCGCCATGTCCAACCGTCTCCCCGTTACCGTTCTGTCCGGCTTCCTTGGTGCCGGCAAGAGCACCCTGCTGAACCATGTGCTGCGTAACCGCGACAACCTGCGAGTCGCGGTGATCGTCAACGACATGAGTGAAATCAACATCGATGCCAGCGAGGTTCAGCGTAACGTCAGCCTCAACCGTGCTGAAGAAAAGCTGGTGGAGATGAGCAATGGGTGCATCTGCTGCACGCTGCGTGAAGACCTGCTTGAGGAGGTTGCGCGGTTGGCTGAGGAGGGGCGCTTCGATTACCTGTTGATCGAGTCCACCGGGATCTCGGAGCCGTTGCCGGTGGCCGAGACGTTTACCTTTCGCGACGAGCAAGGCCGTAGCCTCTCCGACATGGCGCGCCTCGATACGATGGTCACCGTGGTCGATGGCCTGAACTTTCTTCGCGACTATCAGGCGGCAGACAGCCTGGCCAGCCATGGCGAAACCCTGGGTGAGGACGATGAGCGTTCGATCAGCGACCTGCTGATCGAACAGGTCGAGTTCGCCGATGTGCTGCTGTTGAGCAAGATCGACCTGATCGGCCAGCACGAACGGGAAGAGCTGATCGCCATTCTGCGCAGCCTCAACGCCAGGGCGCAGATCGTGCCCATGGTCATGGGCGAGGTACCGCTGGCGCGTATCCTCGACACCGGCCTGTTCGACTTCGACCAAGCCGCGCAGGCGCCCGGCTGGTTGCAGGAGTTGCGTGGCGAGCACGTTCCGGAAACCGAAGAATACGGCATCGCCGCCAGCACATGGCAGGCTCGGCGTCCGCTTCATCCACAGCGCTTTTTCGACTTTATCCACACCCCTTGGGCCAACGGTAGGCTGCTGCGCTCGAAAGGTTTTTTCTGGTTGGCCAGCAAGTATCAAGAGGCCGGCAGCTGGTCGCAGGCAGGTGGCATGATGCGCCATGGCATGGCTGGCCGCTGGTGGCGATTCGTGCCGCGTGAACAGTGGCCACAGGATGTGGATAACACGGCGGCAATACTGAAAAACTGGGCCGTCGAGAGCGGTGACTGCCGCCAGGAGCTGGTGTTCATCGGGCAGAATATTGACTTCGAAAAGTTATCCACAGAGCTGCAATCATGCCTGTTGACGGATGAAGAAATGGGCCTGGGGCCGATGGGCTGGCTGCGCTTGCCAGATCCGTTCGGTCCTTGGCACGAGGAGGCGGCAGCATGATCGTCGCACACAAGCCTGTGGATATCTTTCAGGTGTCGGGTGACTCGCCGCAAGTACTGACCGAAGTTCTGCAGGACAATGTGAACCTGGCGGTATGGCGTCGGCGCATGCCGGCTCAACTGGAGGATTTCGCCCAGCTGGTCGTCAGCCTTGGTCAACCCCTGGCTGACCAGCGGGTAATCGATGTGGACGAACAGCAGGCACCGGCGTTACCGGGCTTGTTGCATGAAACCGCAGACTTGCAGGGTTATGAGAGCTTTGTCGCCGACGTGGCCTGGCTGGTGGCCGCCTATACCTGCCTGCTCGGCGCACGACGGTTGGGCTTGCGCCTGCGCGTGCTGGATGCACCGATGTGCCCGCGCTTTCATGTGGACCACGTGCCGCTGCGCTTGCTCACAAGCTACGCGGGGGCGGGCAGTGAATGGCTGCAGGAAGGTGCGATAGGCCGGCGTGAACTGCACCAGGCAATGCCTGCTGTGGATAACATTCAACGGCTGCAGGCGGGCGATGTGGCCGTTCTCAAAGGCGAAAAATGGCAAGGCAATGAGGGCGCCGGGCTGGTGCATCGCTCGCCATCCGGGCACCAACGGCGCTTGCTGCTGAGCCTTGACTGGTTGGCGTGACGGCGCATAGTGAGGCCTACCTCCAGCCCGAAGTCATGCCATGTTGCAGAACATTCCTACCCACGTGATTGCCGGCCCACTGGGCGCCGGCAAGACCACATTGATCCGCCATTTGCTGGCGCAGCGCCCGCCTGACGAACGTTGGGCCGTGTTGATCAACGAATTTGGGCTGGTGGGGCTCGACGCTGCGCTACTCAGCCGCGATGAAGACGGCATTGCCATCGGCGAGGTCGCAGGGGGCTGCCTGTGCTGTGTCAACGGCATGCCGTTTCAGGTTGGCTTGGGCCGGTTGCTGCGCAAGTCTCGGCCTGATCGGCTGTTCATCGAGCCTTCCGGCCTCGGCCATCCCTTGCAGTTACTCACCCAACTCAAGCAGGCCCCTTGGGCAGGAGTGCTGACAATCCAGCCACTTTTGATGGTTGTGGACGCACAGAAAATGGCACGGGGCGAGGCCCTGCCTGAGGCTCAACTGCAGGCTTTTGATGCTGCCAAGGCTGTGGTTTTCAACAAGTCAGAGGCTGTGGATGAATGCCATAGGTTGTTGATAACTAAGAAGTTTAATGAAAAAGATATACTGTGGGCCAGCCACGGAAACCTACCACTTGCGGTGCTTCCCGTTTCATCCACAGGGGCTATTTCCATTGAATATGTGGATAACAGGATTGTCGACAATCTTGGAAATACCCCCGCAGCCCTATGGAATAGGCCCGATGAGCCTATCTGCCTGGTGCAACAAGGTGAGGGGGGCTGGAGTATTGGCTGGCGCTGGCATCCGAGTCGGCAGTTTTATCCACAGCGGATTCGGGCGTTTTTACACGGCTGGCCATGGCTCCGCGCCAAGGGAGTTATCCACACTGCGCACGGCTGGCAATCATTCAATGGGCTTGAGGGCGTGCTGCCGGACTGGCAGCCGAGCGACTGGCGCAGGGATACGCGCATCGAGCTGATTTTTGCTCAAGCTCAACCGCAGCCGGCTCTGCAGGCCGGTTTGAGGGAATGCCTTGGCGTCTGATCAGTTGCGCCAGCGGTTATGCTCTTGGCGCCACTGCTGCATCTCGATGACATTGTCGGTGCGTGGCGGCGTCTTGATCTCGAACGGGTAGGGCGCCAGTTCGATCTGCACGCTGTGGGCACCGAACTGGGTCACCGTGCCTGGGTGGCGTTGCTCGCCGGTGACGGTGAACTCGAAGGCGTAGATCCGCGCCAGGCGCTTCTTGCCGTTGGCATCACGAACAAAGCCGATGCGCTTGAGGGCGACGGCATCGTCCAGCAGTTCGAGGTCGAGCTTGGCGCAATGCTGCTTGACCCGCTCCAGGGCTTTTTCGCGCAGCCCATGGTTATGCCACAACCAGGCGCCTGCCGTGGCTACCAGCATCAGGACGAAGACATTCTCCAGGGTCAACATTTGCATATGCTCCAAACAGGTCGAACCAGCTTAACTGCGTCCCTGGCCTGTCGTACAGGTGGCAATCGAGTTCATACTGCGCTGCGCACAATCCTTGAAACAGCTTTGGAAATCTCCCGCATGAAACGTACCCCGCACCTGCTCGCCATCCAGTCCCACGTGGTGTTCGGCCACGCCGGCAACAGCGCCGCGGTGTTTCCCATGCAGCGTATCGGGGTCAATGTCTGGCCGCTCAATACCGTGCAGTTCTCCAATCATACTCAGTATGGCCAGTGGGCTGGCGAAGTGCTTGCTCCCGCGCAAATTCCTGCGTTGGTGGAAGGTATTTCCAACATCGGCGAACTGGGCCACTGCGATGCGGTGCTGTCTGGCTACCTGGGCAGTGCTGAACAAGGGCGGGCGATCCTGGCTGGCGTCGAGCGCATCAAGGCGGTGAACCCCAAGGCGTTGTACCTGTGTGACCCGGTCATGGGCCACCCTGAGAAAGGCTGCATCGTGCCGCACGAGGTCAGCGAGTTTCTGCTGGAGGAGGCGGCCGCCAAGGCGGACATCCTTTGCCCTAACCAGTTGGAGCTGGACAGCTTCTGTGGCCGCCGCGCACAGTCGCTGGAAGATTGCGTGCAGATGGCGCGCAGCCTGCTCGCGCGTGGGCCGCAGGTCGTCGTGGTCAAGCACCTGGCCTACCCGGGGCGCGCCGAAGACCAGTTCGAGATGCTGCTGGTGACGGCCGAGCAAAGCTGGCACCTGCGTCGCCCGCTGCTGGCATTTCCGCGTCAACCGGTGGGGGTGGGCGACCTGACTTCGGGCCTGTTTCTGGCCCGTGTGTTGCTCGGGGACAACTGGCTGCAGGCGTTCGAGTACGCTGGTGCTGCGGTACATGAAGTACTGCTCGAAACCCAGGCCAGCGCCACCTACGAGTTGCAGCTGGTGCGGGCCCAGGATCGCATCGCCCACCCGCGCGTACGCTTCGAGGCGCAGCGCCTGGCGTACTAGTTGGCGTCGGTTTTCAGGTCCTGGTAGCGCTTTTCCAGCTCTTGGCGGATCTGCCGGCGTTGCTGGCCCTGCAGGAACCGGCGCTTTTCCTCGCTGCTGTGCGGCTGGCGCGGCGGCACCGCTACCGGGCGGCGGTTGTCGTCGACCGCCACCATGGTGAAGAAGCAGCTGTTGGAGTGACGCACGGAGCGTTCGCGAATGTTCTCGGTCACCACCTTGATGCCCACCTCCATCGAGGTGTTGCCGGTGTAGTTGACCGACGCAAGGAATGTCACCAGTTCGCCGACGTGCACGGGTTCGCGGAAAATCACCTGGTCGACCGACAAGGTCACCACGTAGCTGCCGGCATAACGGCTGGCGCAGGCATAGGCCACTTCATCCAGGTATTTGAGCAGGGTGCCGCCGTGCACGTTGCCGGAGAAGTTGGCCATGTCCGGGGTCATCAGGACGGTCATGCTCAGCTGGGCGTTTCCAGGTTCCATAGTGTGCTCACGGTGTGGTTGCGCTGAATCGGGGCGGGTATCTGCTGACACTTCTGTTTCCCCTCTTTGAGTTTGCCTTCCTGGTACGGGACGTTGGCTGACGCTCCGTCGTCACGCTGATCACGCCATCGGCAGCGCTTAACCTGCCGATCTGTTTCTACATATTGCACCGACGTTGAGCGGCGGGGTGCGATGTTAACCTGAGTACGCCCATGCAACATGGGCTTTCCTGCATTCAATACAGTATGTACTTGCTGCTCGCTCGGTTTGCCTTGGCAGAGGAGCGGTCTGCCCGGGCATCGAGAAAAGGAGTATCGCGCCATGCATGCCATCAGCTTCATCCAGGACCTGGCAGTGATCATGCTGGTAGCCGGGGTGGTCACGATTATTTTCCACCGGCTCAAGCAGCCCGTGGTGCTGGGCTACATCGTCGCCGGCTTCATCATCGGCCCGCACACGCCGCCATTTGGCCTGATCCACGACGAAGACACCATCAAGACCCTGGCCGAGCTGGGGGTGATCTTCCTGATGTTCTGCCTGGGCCTTGAGTTCAGCCTGCGCAAGCTGTTCAAGGTCGGTGCCACGGCGTTTATCGCGGCGTTCCTGGAAATCGTGCTGATGATCTGGATCGGTTTCGAGATCGGTCGCTGGTTTGGTTGGAACACCATGGACGCGTTGTTCCTCGGCGCCATCCTGGCCATCTCCTCGACGACCATCATCGTCAAGGCACTCAACGACCTGAAGATGAAGAACGAGCGCTTCGCCCAGCTGATTTTCGGCGTGCTGATCGTCGAGGACATTCTGGGTATCGGCATCATCGCCTTGCTGTCGGGCATCGCCGTCAGCGGCACGGTCAGCTCTGGCGAGGTGTTTTCCACGGTCGGCAAACTGTCGCTGTTCATGATCGTCGCGCTGGTCATCGGCATTTTGCTGGTGCCGCGTTTGCTGGCATATGTGGCGAAATTCGAAAGCAACGAGATGTTGCTTATCACCGTGTTGGGCCTGTGTTTCGGTTTCTGTTTGCTGGTGGTGAAGCTGGAATACAGCATGGTCCTTGGTGCCTTCCTGATTGGCGCGATCATGGCCGAATCGCGCCAACTGCTGAAGATCGAACGGCTGATCGAACCGGTACGCGATCTGTTCAGCGCCATCTTCTTTGTCGCCATCGGCCTGATGATCGACCCTCAAGTACTGATCGACTACGCCTGGCCGATCGTGGTCATCACCGTGGCGGTGGTGCTGGGCAAGATGTTGTCCTGTGGCATGGGAGCGTTTATCGCCGGTAATGACGGCCGCACTTCGCTGCGGGTTGGCATGGGGCTTTCCCAGATTGGCGAGTTCTCTTTCATCATCGCTGCGCTGGGCATGACGCTGCAGGTAACCAGCGATTTCCTCTACCCGGTGGCCGTGGCGGTTTCGGCAATCACCACGCTGCTGACGCCTTACCTGATCCGTGCGGCCGACCCGCTCTCGCTGAAACTTGGCAAGGTGGTGCCCAGCCGTCTGGCGCGTGTGCTGTCGCTGTATGGCGAGTGGTTGCGCAACATCCAGCCGCAGGGCGAGGGTGCCGTGCTTGCGGCGATGATCCGGCGCATCCTGTTGCAGGTTGGCGTCAACCTGGCGCTGGTGATCGCCATCTTCTTCAGCGGGGGCTACTTTGCCGGGCGCATTGGCAATTGGCTCAGCGAGTGGGTCGCCGATGTCAGCCAGCAAAAGGCGATGATCTGGGGCGCGGCGTTGCTGCTGTCGCTGCCCTTCCTGATTGCGGCGTATCGCAAGCTCAAGGCGCTGTCGATGCTGCTGGCGGAAATGGGCGTTAAGCCTGAAATGGCGGGGCGCCATACCCAGCGAGTGCGGCGGGTGATCGCCGAGGTGATCCCGCTGCTGTCGTTGCTGGTGATCTTCTTGCTGCTGTCGGCGCTATCGGCCAGCATCCTGCCCACCAGTGAACTGCTGCTGGTGATTGCGGTAGTGGCGGCGGTGGTGGTGGCGTTGCTGTGGCGTTGGTTCATCCGCGTGCATACCCGCATGCAGATTGCCTTGCTGGAGACGCTGGAGAACAGCCGCGAGAATACGCATTGAGGCAGCAAGGCTCACTGCGCAAGATTTCACCGTCGTCCGAGGGGATGGAGCGGTAGCGATGTCGCCAGGCGTAGAAGGCCTGGCGACTTGTAGGCGCGCGATCAGCTTTCCAGCCACACGTCCCGCGCCCAGTGCCACACCGATTCCCAGCTGTCTTCACCCACGATCTCGTCTTCGGCATCCCACAGCACTACCGTGCCGTCTTCCTCGACGCAGTAATAGTTATCACCGTCCTGGCAAATCGGGATCAGGTCGCGTGGCACGCCAGCATCCCAGGCATTGGATGCAACGTCCGGCAGGTAGGTATGCGATTGCGGGTCGGTGATCGTGACCGGTTCGAGCGAGCCGTAGACCACATCACTGACGGTCAGCAGGAACTCCTTGAACACAAAGGGAATGTTGATGAACAGCTGTTCTTCGACTTCCACCAGCTGATCTTCATCGGGAAGCTCCAAGGGCACCGGTACCGGCTCATTGGCTTCACGGAGTTGTTCGATCACTTCTTCCACGGTTCACTTCCTCTGACCTTGATGATAACGCTGCGCGTTATACCCTAGTAGGCCGCTGTGGCAAAAGCAAAAACCCCGGGACAGAGCCCGGGGTTTTTGTACAACGCGTGTCGGTTAACCGTTTTGACGGATACCGGCGACCAGCCAAGGCTGGTTCTCGCCCTGGGCGCGAACCATGTGCCAGCTTTCGCTGAACACTTCGCCCTGGTCGAAGCGCGAGGTCTTCGACACGCCACGGAAGGTCAGGGTGGCGTCGGTACGGTCGGCGCGATCATCGACACCATCCAGCTGTACTTCGAGGTTGTCGATGTAGGTAGCCTGGAAGCCATCACCCAACTCGGCGCGCTCGCGCTTGAGGAACTCGAGCATCTGCGGCGTGACGAACTCGGCGATCTTGTCCATCTCGTTGGCATCCCAGTGCTGCTGCAGCGACTGGAAGTGGCTTTGCGCGGCGGCCAGGAAGCTCTGCTCATTGAACCAGGCCGGCGCTTTGATCACCGGAGCGGCTGCGGCAGCAGGTGCGGCCGAACCACCGAAGACCGACGGCTGGGCAGGCTGGCCGTGAGCTTCACGCTGGAACGGCGCATGGCCAGGTGAGGCCATTTGCGGCTGCTGCTGGCGGCGACGCGCGGCAATGAAGCGGAACACCAGAAACGCGATCAGGCCCATGATCAGGAAGTCCATGATCTGCATGCCTTGGAAGCCGTCCCCCATGAACATGGAGGCCAGCAGGCCACCGGCGGCGAGGCCGGCCAGTGGGCCCAGCCAGCGCGAAGCACCGCTGGCGGCGGCCGGCGCACGGCCAGGTGCGGTCGGCGCGGCGGCAGGCGTGGTTGGCGTGGCCTGGCGGGTCTGGTGAATAGGCGCGGAGCCCGAGCTCTTGCCGCCGCCGAAACGCTTGGCGCTGGCGTCCAGGCTCAGCGTCAAGCCGACGCAGAGCGCCAGAGCGATGCTAAGAAAACGTTGCATAAGTGGGATATCCCCTGTTGTGGATTGCACGCGCGTCATGGTGCACAGGTTCCCGGGCACATGACCAGCGACATAATGTTTCGAGCTTTTGCCTGAATGTTACAAGCGTGCCTGTAACCGCCTGTACGCGGGGCTGCCCGCGTACAGCCTCAGATGGCCTCCAGCTTGGCATACCCCAGCATCAGCCACTTGCTGCCTTCGGCAAAGTTCACCTGTACCCGTGCCTGGGCGCCAGAGCCCTCGAAGTTGAGTATCACCCCCTCGCCAAACACCGCATGTTGCACGCGCTGGCCGAGGTTGAAGGCGGTCTGCGGAATATTGGCATTGGCGAACAGGTTGCTGGTGGCGACCTTTGCGCCGCCGAACGGGCGGCTGACACTGTTGGACAAGCGCACTTCCTGAACCAGACCTGGCGGAATCTCGCGTACGAAACGCGACACTTTATTGTAGGTCTCGCTGCCATACAGGCGACGTGTTTCGGCATAGGTCATGACCAGCTGGCGCATGGCACGGGTAATGCCCACATAGGCCAGGCGGCGTTCCTCTTCCAGGCGGCCAGGCTCTTCCAGGCTCATCTTGTGCGGGAACAGCCCTTCTTCCATGCCCACCAGGAACACATAGGGGAATTCCAGGCCTTTGGCGCTGTGCAAGGTCATCAGCTGGATGCTGTCTTCATGTTCATCGGCCTGGGCGTCGCCCGCTTCGAGCGAGGCGTGGCCGAGGAAGGCCGAGAGCGGCGAGAGGTCGGCGTCTTCGTCGCCGGCCTCGAAGTTGCGCGCTGCGCTGACCAGTTCCTCAAGGTTTTCCACCCGTGCCTGGCCCTTTTCACCCTTTTCTTCCTGGTGATAGATGATCAGGCCGGACTGTTCGATGGTGGTCTGGGTCATGGTATGCAGCGGCATGTCCACGACCTTGGCGGCCAACCCCTCGATCAGTTCTATGAAGGCACCCAACGCACTGGCAGCACGGCCCTTGAGGGCCTTGGCGGCGAGCAGCTGGCACATGGCTTCCCACATCGACAGCTGGCTGTGGCGGGCGTGATCGCGAATGGCTTCGACGGTTTTTTCGCCGATACCGCGCGGCGGCACGTTGATTACCCGCTCCAGCGCCGCATCGTTGCCACGGCCTTCGAGCAGGCGCAGGTAGGCCATGGCGTTCTTGATTTCGGCACGTTCGAAGAAGCGCTGGCCGCCATAGATGCGGTAGGGGATGCGTTCGCGCAACAGGGCTTCTTCCAGCACCCGCGACTGGGCGTTGGAACGATACAGAATAGCGATTTCGTTGCGCGCATTGCCTTGCTTGACCAGGCTCTCGATGGTTTCTACCACATAGCGCGCTTCATCGTGTTCGTTGTAGGCCGCGTACAGGGTCAGCGGCTCGCCTTCGCCCATGTCGGTCCACAGTTCTTTGCCCAGGCGCCCGCTGTTGTTGGCGATCAGGGCGTTGGCCGCCTTGAGGATGCCGCCGGTGGAGCGGTAGTTCTGCTCCAGGCGGATCATTTCGGCGTCTGGGAAGTCGGCCGTGTACTGGTGGATGTTCTCGATCTTGGCGCCGCGCCAGCCATAGATCGACTGGTCATCGTCGCCCACCGCCATCAGGCTCTGGCCGCCGCGCGCGAGCAGGCGCAACCAGGCGTACTGCACGGCGTTGGTGTCCTGGAACTCATCCACCAGCACATGGCTGAAGCGGCGCTGATAGTGCTCCAGCAGCCCGGGGTGATCGCGCCACAGGTCGAGGGCGCGCAGCAGCAGTTCGGAGAAGTCGATGACCCCAGCGCGTTCGCAGGCCTGTTCGTAGGCGGTATAGACATCGCGCATGGTCGACAGGAACAGGTCACCGCCGGCCTGGATATGCTGAGGGCGCAAGCCTTCGTCTTTCTGGCCGTTGATGAACCATTGAGCCTGGCGTGCCGGCCACTTTTGTTCATCCAGGCCGAGCTCGCGCATCACCCGCTTGACCAGGCGCTGCTGGTCGTCGCTGTCGAGAATCTGGAAGTTCTGCACCAGCCGGGCTTCCTGCCAGTGAGCCCGCAACAAGCGATGGGCCAGGCCGTGGAACGTGCCCACCCACATGCCGGCCGGGTTTATCCCCAGCAACTGCTCGATGCGCTGGCGCATTTCTGCCGCAGCCTTGTTGGTGAAGGTCACCGACAAGATCGAATGCGGCGAGGCCTGCTCGACCTGGATCAGCCAGGCGATGCGGTGCACCAGCACGCGGGTTTTACCGGAACCGGCGCCGGCAAGCACCAGTTGACGCCCAAGCGAGGCGGCTACGGCCTGGCGTTGGGCGTCATTGAGGGAGTTCAGCAGGAGGGAGAGGTCGTCTGTGCGCATCCGGCCATTCTAGGGGCAGGCTGGTTACGGGGCAAACGCCTACTGTATGAATTTCCACCTTTACGTGCTGTCGCTCATCCGGATTGGCCTACAGCACCCTGCCAGACTCAGTTGATTGCTACCCGGTGGCCGATCTCGACCATTTGCGAACCTTCGGCGTGAATGATCTCCAGCCGCTTCCACGAAGTCCCGCCTTCGCGCCTGAAGAATACCGGCTTCTGGGTCAGGACCTGCGGGTTGATGCCCCCCTTGTCCTCCAGTTTCAGCTGAAGCACTTCCCAGCCACCTTTGTGGCGAATCTTGGGCGCCACCAGAACGGGTTCGATGCCTGGGTGAGCAACGGTCACCGTTCCCTGAACTTCGAAGCAGACCGGTTCGCCTGGCACTTCGCTGTTGTACGCATAGAGGTTTTCGATTTTGCTCATGATGGATCCCTTTGCAGTTTGAGGTGTGCGCCAGCAGGCGCAGCGCTACTGTCTCTGCTCCAAAGGGGTAATGGGATCGGGCAGGCTTTCAGCCATGCCAATGGCTGCCGTGCCTGGCCAGCAGGCTGTTGGCCTGCTCCGGCCCGTTACTACCGGCGGCGTAATGGCGCGGGGCCTGAAAGTGCTCTTCCCAGCCTTTGATGATCGGGTCTATCCAGGCCCAGGCCGCTTCGACTTCATCGCGGCGCATGAACAGCGTCGAATCACCTTCCAGCACGTCCAGCAGCAGGCGCTCATAGGCTTCCCAGCGGCGGGTCTGGCCGAATACCTGGGCCAGGTTCAGGTCCAGGTCGACCGGCTCCAGGCGCATGCCCTTGCCCGGGCTCTTGGTCATCATGCGCAGGCTGATGCGCTCTTGCGGCTGTAGCTGAATCAGCAGCTGGTTGACCTGGCCGCCGTTGAACAGCTCATGCGGCACGGGCTTGAACTGAATGACGATCTGCGACGAGCGGCGCGCCATGCGCTTGCCGGTGCGCAGGTAGAACGGCACCCCGGCCCAGCGCCAGTTATCGACGTGAGCGTGCACGGCCACGAAGGTTTCGGTGTCGCTGTCGTTGTCCACGTCCTTCTCGAAATAGTAAGCGGGTACTTCCTGGCCACCGATGTGCCCGGCACCGTACTGCCCGCGCACGGTCTTGTCCTGCACGTCCTGGCCGCAGATCGGCTTGAGCGCACGCAGAATCTTCACTTTCTCGTCGCGCACGGCCTCGGCCTCGAACTGCGCCGGCGGCTCCATGGCCACCAGGCACAGCAACTGCAGCAGGTGGTTCTGCAGCATGTCGCGGGTCGCGCCGGCGCGGTCGTAGTAGCCGCCGCGGTTCTCAACACCCAGGGTTTCGCAGACGCTGATCTGTACGTGGTCGACCTGGCTGTTACGCCATACTGGCTCCAGCAGGGCGTTGGCGAAGCGCAGGGCCATCAGGTTCTGCACCGTCTCCTTGCCCAGGTAGTGGTCGATACGGAACACCTGGGCTTCTTCGAACACCGCTCCGATCGCCTCGTTGATGGCTGTGGCGGACGCCAGTGAATGGCCGATCGGCTTTTCCAGCACGATACGGGCTTCGGGGTCGGCCAGGCCGGCGATGCGCAGGTGGTTGGCGATGGGCACGAACAGGTTGGGGGCGGTGGCCAGGTAGAAGATGCGGGTCAGCCCGCCGGGCTCGCCGAGGTAGCGAGCCAGCCGGCCGAAATCGGCACTCTGCGAGGCGTCCATCGGGAAGTAGTCGAGCCGGGCGGAGAACCGTTGCCAGACCTCTTCGTCGAAGTCGTTGCGCGCGATCTGCGCCCGGCAGTGGCGCTCGGCGAGCTTCAGGTAGTCGTTACGTGGCAGGTTGCGCCGCGCCAGGGCGATGATCCGCACCGCGTTGTTCAGACGAGCCTCGCGAAACAGGTGATAGAGCGCCGGGAGCAATTTGTGCAAGGCCAGATCGCCGGTGCCACCGAAGACCAGAATGTCGCAAGGAATAGTCAAACCACCACTCTCCACGTTCGTTTAACTGGGCGGGTTGGCGCCCATGTAGTATAACTACAAGAAAGCTACATCCCGGCCAGCCGATCATAACCGAGTCCAGCCCGTGAATCTGTTGCAACATATCGCCCAATCGCGCCACCTGCTGCGCAAATCGGAACTGAAAGTAGCCGACCACGTGCTGCTAGACCCGGCTGCCGTCATGCACAGCTCGATGGCCGACCTGGCGCACAACGTGGGTATCAGTGAACCGACCATCGTACGTTTCTGCCGGGCGATTGGCTGTTCAGGCTTTCAGGACCTCAAGCTGAAACTCGCGCAAAGCCTGGCCGCCGGGGCCAGCTTTGGGCAGTTCGCGATCCATGAAGACGACTCGGTAGCCGATTACAGCCTGAAGATCTTCGACACTACCTTGCATACGCTGATGGAGGTGCGCGAGCACCTCGACCCACAAGCGCTGCAGCAGGCCGTGAGCGCCATGGCCCAGGCGCAGCGGGTAGAGTTTTATGGCTTTGGCGCATCGGGCGCGGTGGCTGCCGATGCCCAGCACAAGTTCTTCCGCCTGCTGCTCAGCGCGGCGGCCTATTCCGACCCGCACATGCAGGCCATGTCGGCGGTCACCTTGAAGCCGGGCGACGTGGCGGTGTGCATCTCCCAGTCGGGCCGTTCCAAAGACCTGCTGATTACCGCCAACCTGGTGCGTGAGAGTGGCGCCAACCTGATTACCCTGTGCCCGAGCGCCACCCCCTTGGCCGAGCTTTCGACCGTCAACCTGGCCATCGATGTGCATGAAGACACCGAAATCTATACGCCGCTGACCTCGCGTATCGCCCACCTGGTGGTGATCGATGTGCTGGCCATGGGTGTTGCCATGGCGCGTGGACCGAGCCTGGTCAACCACCTCAAGAGCGTGAAGCGCAGCTTGCGCAGCCTGCGCCTATCGCCCAAGTCGATCAAAGCCACCGACGATTGACTTGCGGCGTCTGCGCGGGCCTCATCGCCTGCGCAGGCAGGCAAAATTCACCATTTTGTAACCGCCCTGGCGCAAAACCGTAAACTCCCGAAGCCAGTCTGAAACTCCCGCATCCTAACTGGGAGACAGGCAATGGCTCGTGACTTCGACGGTACGTACCAACCCAACGCCAAGGCTCGCAAGCAGCAGGAAAAGGATCAGCGCCGGATGGAGTATCGCCGCGCTATCGAAAGCTACTGCGACCAGCGTCAATTGCTCCGTGACTTGGTTGACTACCCTGAGCTGCAAGCGCTCACGGTGTGGCAGACTTCGGCAGCATCTTCCCCGAAAAACGCTCAACAATCGCGCTGATCAGCACCCGTTCGCTGCGGATGAACGCCAAGAATGCCAGGGCCACCGGCGACTGCCGCTTGGCCTTGGCCTGTACCACGCACCAACTGCGGTACAGCGGCAGTTCCTCCACCGGCAACTCTTTGAGCACGCCCGCAGCCAGCTCCATGTTCAAGGCATGGCGGGTGAGCAGGGCAATGCCCAAGCCGGCGATCACGCATTCGCGCTGGGCATCTGCCGATGCCACTTCGAGGGTCTGGGTGAAGTGCACGCGTTTGTCCTTGAAGTATTCCTCACAAGCCTTGCGCGTACCCGAACCTTGTTCGCGGACCAGCAGCGTATGAGGCTCAAGGTCTTGCAGGCGCAGGTGGTCGAGCTTGCACAGCGGATGATCCGGCGGGGCCACGGCGACGATCGGATTGTTCAGAAACGGCAGGAATTCCAGCCCCATGTCCTGCGGCACCATCGACATGATGATCAAATCGTCACGGTTGTCCGAAAGGCGCCGGATCGCCTGGGCGCGGTTGACCACCGTGAGTGTCAGGTTGACCTCCGGGTGGCGCTGCTTGAAGGCGGCGAACAGGTGTGGCACGAAGTACTTGGCACTGGACTCGATCGCCAGTTTCAACTGCCCTTGCAGTGAGCCCTGCATGTCCGACAGCTGCATGTCGAGGCTTTCCAGGCGGCCAAAGATATCCCGGCTGGCACGTTGCAGGGCTTCGGCTGCCTCGGTCAGGTAAAGCTTCTTGCCGACGTACTCGAACAGCGGCTGGCCGATAAGCTCTTCGAGCTGGCGAATCTGTAGACTAACGGCGGGTTGCGTGAGCGCCATTTCCTCGGCCGCACGGCTGTAGGAGCGTAAATCGCACACCTCATTGAAGATCTGCAATTGACGCAAAGTCATACGCATCAAGGACTTACGCATTTTTGTCGCGGCTCCGGCAAAACCTTGTTACGGCACTATAAGCTTTTGCTAATACTGACCCTAACAAATATTGATTTTTGTTTATCGACCTACAGCGCTAGGGTGAATGTGCGACTGGCCAGCAACGTCTGGTCACGCGCCGACCGGTAGAACCGGCTCGACTGTTCCTACGGCTTTGGGAAGACTCCAGTGATAAAAAAAATCCTGATCGCCAACCGAGGTGAAATCGCAGTCCGCATCGTGCGTGCCTGCGCCGAGATGGGCATACGCTCGGTAGCGATCTATTCCGACGCCGACCGTCATGCGCTGCACGTCAAGCGCGCTGACGAGGCCCACAGCATCGGAGCCGAGCCACTGGCCGGTTACCTGAACCCGCGCAAGCTGGTGAACCTCGCTGTCGAAACCGGTTGTGATGCCCTGCACCCAGGTTACGGTTTCTTGTCGGAAAACGCTGAACTGGCAGAGATCTGCGCCGAGCGCGGGATCAAGTTCATCGGCCCGGCTGCCGAAGTCATTCGCCGCATGGGCGACAAGACCGAAGCGCGCCGCGCCATGATCAAGGCCGGCGTACCGGTGACACCGGGCACCGAAGGCAACGTTGCCGATATCCATGAAGCCCTGAGCGAAGGTGACCGCATCGGCTATCCGGTGATGCTCAAGGCCACTTCCGGCGGTGGTGGCCGCGGCATTCGCCGTTGCAACAGCCGTGAAGAACTGGAACAGAACTTCCCCCGCGTGATCTCCGAGGCCACCAAGGCTTTTGGCTCTGCGGAAGTGTTTCTGGAAAAGTGCATCGTCAACCCCAAGCACATCGAGGCGCAGATCCTGGGTGACAGCTTCGGCAGCGTGGTGCACCTGTTCGAGCGCGATTGCTCGATCCAGCGCCGCAACCAGAAGCTCATCGAGATTGCCCCGAGCCCTCAGCTGACTCCCGAGCAGCGCGCCTACATCGGCGACCTCGCGGTGCGTGCAGCCAAGGCCGTGAATTACGAAAACGCCGGTACCGTGGAGTTCTTGCTCGCCGATGGCGAGGTGTACTTCATGGAGATGAACACCCGGGTGCAGGTGGAGCACACCATCACCGAAGAAATCACCGGCCTGGACATCGTTCGCGAGCAGATCCGCATCGCTTCGGGCCTGCCGCTGTCGGTCAAGCAGGAAGACATCCAGCACCGCGGCTACGCGCTGCAGTTCCGTATCAACGCTGAAGACCCGAAGAACAACTTCCTGCCCAGCTTCGGCAAGATCACCCGCTATTACGCACCCGGCGGTCCAGGCGTGCGCACCGACACGGCGATCTACACCGGCTATACCATTCCGCCCTTCTATGACTCCATGTGCCTGAAGCTGGTGGTCTGGGCGTTGACCTGGGAAGAAGCCATGGACCGCGGCCTGCGGGCCCTGGACGACATGCGCGTGCAGGGGGTGAAGACCACTGCTGCGTATTACCAGGAAATCCTGCGCAACCCGGAATTCCGTAGCGGCCAGTTCAACACCAGCTTCGTCGAAAGCCACCCTGAACTGACCAACTACTCGATCAAGCGCAAACCCGAAGAGCTGGCCCTGGCCATCGCCGCCGCCATCGCCGCCCACGCAGGCCTATGAATGCAGCTGCAAGCTGTAAGCGGCAAGCTACAAGTAAAAGCAGACCAGCTTTTCTTGGCGCTTGTAGCTTGAAGCTTGCCGCTATGAGGAGATAACAATGTCCAAGAAAATTCACGTAACCGACACGATCCTGCGCGACGCCCACCAGTCCCTGCTGGCCACCCGCATGCGTACCGAAGACATGCTGCCGATCTGCGACAAGCTCGACAAGGTCGGCTACTGGTCGCTGGAAGTCTGGGGTGGCGCCACCTTCGATGCCTGCGTGCGCTTCCTCAAGGAAGACCCGTGGGAGCGCCTGCGCAAACTGCGCGCCGCACTGCCCAACACCCGCTTGCAAATGCTGTTGCGCGGCCAGAACCTGCTGGGCTACCGCCACTACAGCGATGACGTGGTCAAGGCCTTTGTCGCCAAGGCTGCGGTAAACGGCATCGACGTCTTCCGTGTTTTCGACGCGATGAACGATGTGCGTAACCTGCGCGTGGCCATTGAAGCGGTCAAGGCCGCCGGCAAGCACGCCCAGGGCACCATCGCCTACACCACCAGCCCGGTGCACACCATCGAAGCCTTCGTTAACCAGGCCAAGCAGATGGAAGCCATGGGTTGCGACTCGGTGGCGATCAAGGACATGGCCGGCCTGCTGACCCCGTATGCCACGGGCGAGCTGGTCAAGGCGCTGAAAGCCGAGCAGTCGCTGCCGGTGTTCATCCACTCCCACGACACCGCTGGCCTGGCTGCCATGTGCCAGCTCAAGGCCGTGGAAAACGGCGCTGATCATATCGATACGGCAATCTCCAGCTTCGCCTGGGGCACCAGCCACCCGGGCACCGAGTCGATGGTCGCCGCGCTCAAGGGCAGCGAGTTCGACACCGGCCTGGACCTGGAACTGCTGCAGGAAATCGGCCTGTACTTCTACGCCGTGCGCAAGAAGTACCACCAGTTCGAAAGCGAATTCACAGCGGTGGATACCCGAGTACAGGTCAACCAGGTACCGGGCGGCATGATTTCCAACCTGGCCAACCAGCTCAAGGAGCAGGGCGCCCTCAACCGCATGAACGAAGTGCTGGCGGAAATCCCGCGCGTGCGTGAAGACCTCGGCTTCCCACCGCTGGTAACCCCGACCTCGCAGATCGTCGGCACCCAGGCGTTCTTCAACGTGTTGGCCGGCGAGCGCTACAAGACCATCACCAACGAGGTGAAGCTGTACCTGCAAGGCGGTTATGGCAAGGCCCCAGGCGTGGTCAACGAACAACTGCGCCGCCAGGCGATCGGCAGCGAAGAAGTAATCGACGTGCGCCCGGCCGACCTGCTCAAGCCAGAAATGACCAAGCTGCGTGGCGACATCGGCGCCTTGGCCCGCTGCGAAGAAGACGTGTTGACCTTCGCCATGTTCCCGGACATCGGGCGCAAGTTCCTTGAGGAACGCGAAGCCGGCACCCTGACCCCGGAAGCCCTCTTGCCGATCCCTGAAGCCGGGGCCATCGCCGCACCCGGCGGCGAAGGCGTACCGACCGAGTTCGTCATCGACGTGCACGGCGAAACCTATCGCGTCGACATCACCGGTGTGGGCGTCAAGGCAGAGGGCAAGCGTCACTTCTACCTGTCGATTGACGGCATGCCGGAAGAAGTGGTGTTCGAGCCGCTCAACGAGTTCGTCGGCGGTGGCGGCAGCAAGCGCAAGCAAGCCACCGACCCAGGCCACGTCAGCACCACCATGCCAGGCAACATCGTCGATGTACTGGTCAAGGAAGGTGACATGGTCAAGGCCGGCCAGGCCGTGCTGATCACCGAAGCCATGAAGATGGAGACCGAAGTGCAGGCGGCCATCGCCGGCAAGGTCGTGGCCATCCACGTGGCCAAGGGCGACCGCGTGACGCCGGGCGAGATCCTGATCGAGATCGAAGGTTGATGGAAACCTTCGTTTAACTAGCGGTTTACCTCTGGGGAGCGGATGCTCCCCTTTTTTATGCATTAGATTGCATATTATTGAAGATAATTGTCAAAAATGTGCATTTTAATGCATATTTTTAGCGTTCAGAACGACTGAACGAACGGGGCGAGGGGAACCCTACCCTCAAATCAATGAATGCGGTACTTCGCCCGTTCGGCTTGCAGATAGGTGTGGTCAGGCGCCAGCGTCAGATCACCTGACCCTCACTGCTGATAGCCCTTGCCAAAGTGCCTTTCCAGCTTGGCCTGCACCAGCTCCAGCAGAATCGACAGCACCCAGTAGATCACCGCTGCAGTCGTCAGCATCTCCAGGTAGCGGTAGCTGGAGCGGCCGTAGGACTGGGCCAGGAACATCACTTCCCACACGCCCATCACCGAAATCAGCGATGAATCCTTGAGCATTGAAATGAACTGGTTCGCGCTCGGCGGGATGATGGTGCGCATGGCCTGGGGCAGGGTGACGTGCCAGAAGATCTGCGCAGGGTGAAGGCCCAGGGCCATTGCTGCCTGACGTTGCCCAGGCGCCACACCGAGGATGCCGGCGCGGAAAATTTCGCTGAGGTAGGCGCCATAGTTCAGCGACAGGGCAATGATGCCGGCGCTGATGGCCCCAGGGACCACGCCCAGCTGCGGCAGGCCCAGGTAGATCAGCAGGATCTGGATCAGCAGTGGCGTGCCACGGAAAAACGACGTGTAGAAGCTGGCGATGCCCAACAGCACCGCGCTGCTCGACAGCCGTGCCAGCGCGGCGGCGAAGCCCAGTGCCACGGAAACCACTATCGAGCACAGGCACAGGAACAGGGTCAGTGCCGCGCCTTGCAAAAAGCCATTCGGCCCCAGCTTGAACCCCGCCAGATACGGGAATTTTTCGACAATGATCGAAAACTTCAAGTCAAAGCTGAGGAAGAACGCGGCAAACAGCACAAACAACCCGACCCAGGTCAGGTACAGGCGTGTGCGAAAGCCGAACAGTTGTGTGCCCGACGCTTTGACGGCGGGACGCGGGGCAGGTTGTTGAGCACTCATTTACTGATATCGGCGCCGATCCATTTCTGTGACAGCTTGGCCAAGGTGCCGTCGGCCTTCAGCTCGGCGAATACCTGACGCAGCTTGGCATCCCACTCGGGGTCGCCTTTTTCAATCGCCACCGAATTGGGTTCTTCGTACAGCGGCGCACCGGCCAATTTGAAGCGCTTGTCCTGATCCAGGCGCGGCTGGGCGGTGACCAGGTTGGTCAGGATGGCATCCAGGCGCACACCTGCGCCCAGGCCCAGGTCCTGGAAGGCGACGTTGTCAGTGTCATAAGGGGCGATCTGCACCATCTCGAAGGGATAGTCGATCTTCTTGTCCTCATCACCCTCGATGACCAGGTTCTTGTTCAAGTAGCTCTCGTAGCTGGAGGCGCTGGTCAGGCCGACCTTCAGGCCGTCCAGGTCTTTGGCCGAATGGATGCGTTCGTCCTTGGCGTTGACCACGATCACCGCAGGCGAGGCGTAGTACTCCACCGGGAAATCAAACACCTCGGCGCGCGCCTTGCTTGGGGTCATGGAGCACACACAAAGGTCATAACGTCCGCTCCAGCGCCCTGCAGCAATCACATCCCAGGAGGGTGTTTCCAGGCGCAGCTTGACGCCCAGCTTGTCGGCGACGGCCTTGGCCACATCCACGTCGAAACCATCCAGCTGGTTCTGATCGTTCAGAAACGAGAACGGCGGATAGCTTTCCATCAGCACGTTGACCATTTCCTTGCGCGCTTGCACTCGGTCCAGCGTGGCACCGGCGAAGGCCTGAGTGGTGGCACACAGGGCGATGAGGCCGGTGCCGAGCAAGGGAAGCAAGCGCATGGAGATACCTGAAAAAGTTGTTGGACAATCCGTTTCGGGTATTTAATAGTTATAACAAGTTACACACTAATGAATTTTATTTATAAACATATAAGTGATAGGCATATGGGCGAACGATCGCTGGTAATTCTGGATGGCGGTATGGGGCGAGAGCTGCAGCGTCGTGGTGCGCCGTTCCGGCAGCCCGAATGGTCAGCGTTGGCCTTGAGCGAAGCACCTGAAGCGGTGGTGGCGGTGCATGCGGCGTATATCGAGGCCGGGGCGCAGGTCATCACCAGCAACAGCTATGCGGTTGTGCCGTTCCATATTGGGGAAGCGCGCTTCGCCCAGGAAGGGCGCGCATTGGCCGCAACGGCAGGGCAACTGGCCCGTGCCGCAGCCGATGCGGCTGCCGTACCTGT
The DNA here is from genome assembly GCF_014269105.1 of Pseudomonas sp. SWRI77. Lineage (NCBI taxonomy): Bacteria > Pseudomonadati > Pseudomonadota > Gammaproteobacteria > Pseudomonadales > Pseudomonadaceae > Pseudomonas > Pseudomonas sp. SWRI77. Next base: position 178,087 of record NZ_JABWRV010000006.1, read on the forward strand.
TCGTGTTGCCGGGTCGTTGCCGCCGCTGTTCGGCTCTTACCGCCCGGACCTGTATCAGCCGGAGCGGGTCAGCGAAGTACTGACACCGCTCCTGGCAGGGCTGGCGCCTTATGTGGACCTGTGGTTGGCCGAAACCCAGAGCTCGATTGAAGAAGTGCGGGCCATCAGCTCGCACCTGCCGCAGGACGGCAGGCCGTTCTGGGTGTCGTTCACCCTTGAAGATGAAGGCGTCGTGGACGTGCCGCGCCTGCGCTCCGGGCAGACCGTTGCCGCGGCAGCCGAAGCGATTGCCGAGCTGGGCGTCAGTGCGTTGTTGTTCAACTGCAGCCAGCCCGAAGTGATCGGTGCTGCGCTGGATGTTGCGCGCGAGGCTTTCGAGCGCTTGGGCGTGGACATCGCCATTGGCGCTTACGCCAATGCCTTCCCCCCGCAACCCAAGGACGCCACCGCCAACGATGGCCTGGATGAGCTGCGCGAAGACCTCGACCCGCCGGGTTATCTGAGCTGGGCCAGCAGCTGGCGCCAACGCGGTGCCAGCCTGCTCGGCGGTTGCTGTGGTATCGGCCCGGAGCACATTGCAGAACTCAGGGCCAAGCTGGCCTGATCACGCGTTGCGGCAGGCTTCCAGCGTCCTGGCTTGCCCTTCAGGGCGTTGGTTGTCGGCACTCAACCAGCGCTCGAACCCCGCCGCTACCGTTGGCCACTCGTCATCGGTGATCGAGTACCACGCGGTATCCCGGTTGTGGTCCTTGACCACCAGGTGCTTGCGGAACACCCCCTCATAGACAAAGCCGAACCGCTGCGCCGCGCGCTTGGAGCGGGCATTGGCGTTGTTGCACTTCCACTCGAGCCTGCGGTTGCCCAGCTCGAAACCCAGCTTGCCCAGCAGGTACACCGCTTCGGTCCCCTTTGGCGTGCGCTGCATGGCGGCGCCGAAGGCGATGTGGCCGATCTCGATGCGGCCATGGTCGGGCACGATCGACATCAGGCTGAGAATGCCCTGGGCCTGGCCGGTTGGGCGGTCGATAACGGTGTAGAACAACGGATCAAGGCTGGCGGCATGGCCTTGCAGCCAACGGTCGAAGGCGCCGCGTTCGGGGAATGGGCCATAGGGCAGGTAATCCCACAGGGCCGGGTCGGCTTGCGGGCCTTGCAAGACGTTCCACAGGTCGTCGCCGTGACGTGCCGGGTCGAGTTTTTCAAGGCGGATGAAGCGGCCCTCGATGGTGTCTGCCGTGGGTGCCTTGGCGGGTTTCCAGTTCAGTGCGTCGGTCATGTCGTGGCTACAACCCTTTGCGGAATTGAATGAAGCCCGGCCGCTCGGCAACCTGCTGGTACAGGCTGATGGCGGTGGCGTTGGTTTCGTGGGTCAGCCAGTGCACCTTGGCACAGCCGGCCGCCTTTGCGGTGGCGTAGACATGCTCGATCAGCTGGCGACCGATGCCCAGGCCGCGTTGCGTGCCATCCACATAGAGGTCCTGCAGGTAGCACGAGTTCTCGATGCTCCAGTTGGAACGATGGTAGATCCAGTTGACCATCCCCACTGCCTTGCCATCGACCCAGGCCAGGGCAGAGTGGGTCGGCTCGTGGCTGTCCAGCAGGCGCTGCCAGGTGCTGGTGCTGACCGCTTCGGGCAATTCGGTCTCATAGAAGCGCAGGTAAGCCTGCCACAGGGCAAGCCAGGCGGGATGGTCGTTGGCGCTCACGGGGCGCAGAGTGACGCTGGGCATGGGCTTTTCCTTCAGAGTTGGCGCATGTGCGCTGCAAGTTGGTTGTCCTGGTAGTCGGCACTGTCGCCGAGGCTTTGACGCACTCCGGCGATGTCCTCGGCCGAACGGTTCTGGCTGAGCTTGCGGGCCCCTTGCAGGCGCGTGATCGGCAGGCGAATGCCGACAATGGCGCGGAGCATGCCTTCAAGGTAGTCGCTGGGGGCGTCGGACACTTTCCAGGGTTCGCTGCGGCCGTGCTCATGGCGCTCGGTCAGGCGGCTGACGATCTGCAGCAGCGGCTCGGCCTCGTGGATGACTTCGACTGGGCCATAGGCGTGCACCGCCAGGTAGTTCCAGGTGGGGACCACCTTGGGGTTGTCGGCCTTGCTGGGGTAATAGCTCGGGCTGACATAGGCGTCGGCACCGGGGAACACCAGCAGCGCTTCAGCGCCTTGCTGCAGGTCTTGCCACTGAACGTTGGCCCGGGCCAGGTGCGCGTAGACCGTGCCAAACTCGCCTTGCTGGGTGTCGACCAGGACGGGCAGGTGGGTCGCCTGCAAGCCGTGTTCACCGTGGCTGATGAGGACGGCGAGGCGCGTATCGGCCATGTGCCGGTGCAGGCGTGCTAGGTCATGTTCCTGGTGGGGCTTGCTGTTGTACATGGCGGGTTCCTTGTCGAATGGCTCCATCCTAGGCAGGCTATTGGTTCTGTGTAAGATCCATTAATGGCTGATTTGATAGGTCCAATACGGTGAACAAGCGCCCCCTCATATTGCCTTTCGACCCGGCTGGCATCGTGCTCGACCGCCGCCGCGGGCTCAGCCAGCAGCTCTACCAGGCCTTGCGTGCGCGGGTGTTGGATGGGCGCCTGAGCAGTGGTACGCGATTGCCGGCCAGCCGTGACTTGGCGGCGATACTGGCGCTGTCGCGCAACAGCGTGGTGCGTGCCTATGACCAGTTGTATGCCGAGGGGTATATCGAAAGCCGGGTGGGCGACGGCACCTATGTGATTCAGCTTGAAAAACTATCCACACAACTGTCCACAGGGTTATCCCTAGGGTTATCAACAGGTTTATCCACATTTTCTTTAGAAAATGCTGAGGATTTATCCAGCTCTGAGCGCTCCAGCGAGGCGCTTGAGCGTCTGAAAAGTAACCACTTGCCCGTTCCTAGAAGTGGCGCCCCACGTGCGTTCAGGGTCGGCATCCCTGCCTTCGATCTGTTCCCGTTTGACGTGTGGGCCAAGCTGCAAGCGGCTTTCTGGCGTAACCCGGACCCTGCGCAGCTGGGTTACGGTGACCCGGCGGGTGAGCTGCAGCTTCGCGAGCTGATCGCGGCCTATCTGCGGCGTTCACGGGGCCTTTCGTGCACGGCTGAACAAATTGTGATCACCAGTGGTGCACAGCAGGCCATCAGCCTTTGTGCACAGTTGCTGTTGCAGCCTGGCGAGGGGGTAGCTGTGGAAAATCCTGGCTATCGGGCCGCTGGGCATACCTTTGCCGTGGCAGGGGGCAAGGTGATGGGCGTACCGGTGGATGAAGAGGGCATGGACTGTGAGCGCCTCGTACAATTGGCGGACTGCCGCCTGGCCTACGTCACGCCGGCGCATCAGTACCCCACCGGGGTGACCATGAGCCTGGCGCGACGCCTGGCATTGCTGGCCTGGGCCGAGCGCAACGATGGCTGGATCATCGAAGACGATTACGATGGGGAGTACCGCTACAGCGGTGCACCATTGGCACCGCTGGCGGCGCTGGACCGACAGGGGCGGGTGCTGTACGTCGGCACGTTCGGCAAAATTGCCTTTCCCGCGTTGCGTCTGGGCTACCTGGTGTTGCCTGCGCGCTTGGTACAGGCGTTCAGCCAAGGGCGGGCGCTGGCCATGCGGCATTCGGAAGTGGGTAGCCAGTGCGTGATGGCCGAGTTCATGGCCCAGGGGCATTTCCAGCGCCACATCCGGCGTATGCGCCGGGCGGCGTTGAGCCGGCGCAATGTACTCAAGGCTGGTTGGCCGCTGGATGTGCCTGGGTTGGGTGGTATGCCGGAAGTCGCGGCGGGGCTGCATGTGAAGGTGGATGTGGATAACTTTGCGCGCGAGCAAGAACTGGTCGCCACGGGAGAAGCGGTAGGGGTTGAGGTAAATCCGCTGAGTAGCTATTGGCTGGAGGACAGCCAGGTGGCTGTGGATAACCGTGCGGGGTTGGTGCTGGGGTTTGCCGCAGTGCCGGAGGCCGACATTGCCAATGCGCTGATGCGCTTGCGCCGGGCCTGGAAAAAGTGAGCGGGGCCGCCTAGTGACCCCGCCACGGCTCAGGTGCCGGACTTGATGCGGGTCCAGGCTCTGGTGCGCGCCCGTTCGGCATCATGTGGCAGTGGTTTGAGGGTGTACAGCTTGGCCATCGCCTCTGCCGTCGGGTACAGGTTGGGGTTATTGCGAATCGCTGGGCTGACCTTGTCGGTCGCGTCCTTGTTCGGGTTCGGGTACCCGACAAAGTCGCTGATCGGCGCTATCACCTCGGGGCGCAGCAGGTAGTTGATGAACGTGTGAGCCTCTTGCGGGTTGGCGGCGTTTTTCGGAATCGCCAGCATGTCGAACCAGATCGGCGCACCTTCCTTGGGCAGGCGCATGTCGACCACCACGCCGTTCTTCGCATCGTGAGCCCGATTGGCGGCTTGCGAGAAGCTGCCGCTGTAGCCCACCGCCACGCAGATATCGCCATTGGCGATGTCGGCCATGTATTTGGAAGAGTGGAAGTAGGTGATATGCGGGCGAATCTTGAGCAACAGCGCCTCGGCCTTCTTGTAGTCGTCGGGCTTGGCGCTGTTGGGGTCCAGCCCCAGGTACTTGAGGGCCAGCGGCAGAATCTCGGAAGGCGAATCGAGCAGGGCAACGCCACACTGCTTGAGCTTGGCGATGTTCTCTTCCTTGAAGATCAGGTCCCAGCTGTCCACGGGTGCGTTTTCACCGAGCGCCGCCTTGACCTTCGCCGGGTTGAAGCCGATCAGCACGGTGCCGTACATGTAGGGCACGGCAAACGTGTTGCCGGGGTCGTTGGCTTCGATCAGCTTCATCAGGGCCGGGTCCAGGTGTTGCCAGTTCGGCAGCTTGCTGCGGTCCAGCGGCTGGAACACACCGGCTTCGATCTGCTTGGCCAGGAACACGTTGGACGGCACCACCACGTCATAGCCGGAGTTACCGGTAAGCAGTTTGGCTTCCAGCGCCTCGTTGGTGTCGAAAATGTCGTAGATCAGCTTCACGCCGCTGTCTTTCTGGAAGTCGACCAAGGTCTGCGGGGTGATGTAGTCGAACCAGTTGTAGACGCGCAAGGTACGCTGCTCGGCCTGGGCCTGCAGGGCACCGGTGAACAGGGTGGCAGCGATTAACGGGGCGAGCAGACGCTTGAGTCGGGCCATTACCGGGCTCCTGGCTGGGCGTGCTGGAAGCCTTCCAGCACATTGACCGCGTTGATACCGATTTCTTCCACAGCGTAGCCGCCTTCCATCACGAACAGGGTGGGCTTGCCGAGCTGGGCGATGCGCTTGCCCATCGCCAGGTAGTCCGGGCTGTCCAGCTTGAACTGCGAGATAGGGTCGTCCTTGAAGGTGTCCACGCCCAGCGATATCACCAGCACATCGGCGTCGTAGTCGGCGATGCGCTGGCAGGCGTCCTCCAGTGCGGCGCTCCAGGCTGCCCAGTCACTGCCGGCCGGCAAAGGGTAGTTGATGTTGCAGCCTTCGCCGGCCCCTTCGCCGGTTTCGTCGGCGTAACCGAGGAAGAACGGGAACTCGGCTTGCGGGTCGCCATGAATCGAGGCAAACAACACATCGTTGCGGGCGTAGAAGATGTCCTGGGTGCCGTTACCGTGGTGGTAGTCGACGTCGAGGATGGCGACTTTGCGGCGGCCCTGGTCAAGGAAGGCCTGGGCGGCGATGGCGGCATTGTTGAGGTAGCAGTAGCCGCCCATGACTTCGGCGGCGGCATGATGCCCTGGTGGGCGACACAGGGCGAATGCCGAATGGGCGCCTTGCTGGATCGCCGCCTGGGCGGTGAGTGCGACCTGGGCGGCGCTGTAGGCAGCCTGCCAGGTACCGGCGGTGATCGGTGCGCCTGCGTCGAAGCTGTAGTAGCCGAGTTCACCATGCAGGCCGGTGGGTTTTACCTGGCGCAGGGTGCGGGCTGGCCAGGTGAAGGGCAGCAGGTCGCCGTCGTGGCCCAGTGCGGCCCAGCGCGCCCAGGCGCCCTCGAAGAAGTCCAGGTAATCGGCGCTGTGGATTCGCAGCAGCGGTGCGCGGCCGAAGTCGGTCGGGCCCTGTACATCGCCGAGCTGGCGTTTGTTCACTTGATCGAGCACATGGTCGGCGCGCGAGGGCATTTCGAAGCAGGGCATCAGCTTGCCGTCGATCAGCTCGCAGCGGCCGTGGTGCAGGCGGTGGTCATCGGAATAGATCGTCAGCATTGTTGTTCTCCGGTTGAACTGGCGTGGGCCCATTTTCAGTGCAGGCCCTGCCTGGGAGAACGACGCAAACGGCCAAAAGGGGATCGATGTGGCCAAGCTCGCTGGCCACTTTTGCGGGCTTACCCGCGAAAATGGCTAGGCGCCACTCCGCTCCAGCGTTGGAAGGCATGGCGGAAGCTGGCCGTTTCGCTGAACCCCAAGGTTTCGGCAATGCGGTAGATCGGCATGTGCTCATCGGCCAGCAACTGCTTGGCCCGCTCGAAGCGCAGTTCATCGAGCAACTGTTGATAACTGCTGCCCAGTGCCTGCAGGTGCCGGCGCAAGGTCCGCGATGAGCAGTTCATCTGCCGCGCCAGGCCCTCAAGCCCGGGTGCTGCATCCAGTTGTTGGGCCAGTAGTTGGCGAATCCGCCCGAGCCAGGCCTGGCGCCCTGTGAACTCCAGGTTCAGGCGCCGGCAGCGCTCGCCCATGGCTTTATGGGTGATGGGGTCGGCCAGCGGTAGCGGCATGTCCAGCCAACGCCGTTCGAAGGCAAAGGCGTTGTCCTCGGCAGCGAAGCCGATCGGGCACTGGAAGGCACGGGTATAAAGGCTGTGGTAGCCCGGCCGGGCATGTTCGAAACGGGTGCCGAGCAGCGGCAGTGGGCGGCCAAGCAAGTCGTCGCAGATCACTTTCAGCGAGACCAGGCAGAACTCGGCGTTGAAGGCGGTCAGCGCGGGGCTGTCACGGTAGTCACTGGCGCTGAGCCAGACGCGCTGGCCATCGTCGATCAGGCGTAGCTCGAAGACTGTTCCCAGCAGTGCCGGAAAGCGCAGCGCCAGGCGCAGGGCGTCACCCAAAGTGGCACTGGAGAGCAGGGCGTAACCGAGCATGCCATAGCACGACACATGCATGCGCTGGCCCAGCTCCAGGCCGATGTCTTCACGCCGAGCAACGGCATTGGCACACACTTGCAGCTCTTGCTGGGTGGTGATGCGTGCGTCGGCATGCCCCAGGTCCGCCGGGCCGATGCCGCTGCCGGCCAGCAAGGCCGCCGCCTCGCAACCCTCTGCCTGGAAGACGTTGAGGATCAGCGAAACCGCGTTGAGGGTGGTCAGGTGGCTGTGCAGCATGCTCGGTATCCCGTTGGGTGGGATGCATTATGGAGCAAGTTGTGTGCCGGGATGCGCGGGTTGCACGGCGGCTCGAAACGCGCAGGCAAAAAAAAGGCCCGAAGCATGCGCTCGGGCCTTTGAAAGGTTGAGAGGTGTCTAGTCCCTCGACCTGGTGAGACAGGTGAAGCGGTCGGTTACGCCTTCAGCGGAACCAGACGCGGTGCGATCATGTTTTCCGGACGCAGGATGTCGTTGAGCATCTCTTCGTCCAGCAGCTTCTCTTCGCGCACCAGTTCCAGCACACCGCGGCCTGTTTCCAGGGCAACGCGGGCGATACGGGTGGCATTTTCGTAGCCGATGTAAGGGTTCAGGGCGGTGACCAGGCCGATCGAGTGCTCGACCAGTTCACGGCAGCGCTGTTCGTTGGCAGTGATGCCGACGATGCAGTGCTCGCGCAGCATGTCCATGGCGCGCTGGAGCAGGCGGATCGAGTCGAAGATCTTGTAGGCGATCAGCGGCTCCATCACGTTCAGCTGCAGCTGGCCACCTTCGGCGGCGACGGTCAGGGCCAGGTCGTTGCCCATGATGGCGAAGGCCACCTGGTTGACGGCTTCCGGGATAACCGGGTTGACCTTGCCTGGCATGATCGAGCTGCCTGGCTGACGCGCTGGCAGGTTGATCTCGTTGATGCCGGTACGCGGGCCGCTGGACAGCAGGCGCAGGTCGTTGCAGATCTTCGACAGCTTGACCGCGGTACGCTTGAGCATGCCGGAGAACAGCACGAAGGCGCCCATGTCGGAGGTGGCTTCGATCAGGTCGGCAGCCGGTACCAGCGGCTGGCCGCTGATGGTCGCCAGGCGCTGAACAGCCAGCAGCTGGTAGCCAGGGTCGGCGTTGATGCCGGTACCGATGGCGGTACCACCCAGGTTGATTTCGGTCAGCAGCTCTGGCGCCAGCGAACGCAGACGGTTGAGGTCTTCGGTCATGGTGGTGGCGAAGGCGCGGAATTCCTGGCCCAGGGTCATCGGCACGGCGTCCTGCAGCTGGGTGCGGCCCATCTTCAGTACGTGGTCGAATTCCTTGCCCTTGGCAGCGAAGGCCTGGATCAGGCTGTCGAGGCTGGCGAGCAGGGCGTCATGACCCAACAGCAGGCCCAGACGGATAGCGGTCGGGTAGGCGTCGTTGGTCGACTGCGCCATGTTCACGTCGTTGTTCGGGTGCAGGTACTGGTACTCACCCTTCTGGTGGCCCATGGCCTCCAGCGCAATGTTGGCGATGACTTCGTTGGCGTTCATGTTGGTAGAGGTACCAGCACCGCCTTGAATCATGTCCACCACGAACTGCTCGTGGTAGTCGCCCTTGATCAGTCGTCCGCAAGCGGCGCTGATGGCGGCGTGCTTGGCATCGCTCAGGTGCCCCAGCTCTCGGTTGGCGTCAGCAGCTGCCTGCTTGACCATCGCCAGGCCGACTACCAGTTTCGGGTAGTGCGACAGCGGAACACCGGAGAGGTGGAAGTTGTTGGCAGCGCGCAGGGTCTGGATGCCGTAGTAGGCATCAGCAGGAACTTCAAGGGTACCCAGCAGATCTTTTTCGACGCGGAACGATGCAGCGGAAGACATGATGTATATCATCTCGAATTTGACCCGGCACATGCCGGAATGGCGCTAATCCTAGGCCTGAAGAGGATTTTGCGGCCAATGCTGTTGCACGCTAACCTATGCACAAACGGCATAGTGTTTCATGTGACGCCAATTGACATTCGAGCGTGTTCCATTTTGGTGCATGCCGGGAGATGTGCTTCGTGAACCTGGAAAGCAAATGGCTGGAAGACTTCAGCGCGCTGGCCGCCACCCGCAGTTTTTCGCAGGCGGCAGAACGGCGTTTCGTCACTCAACCGGCCTTCAGTCGACGTATTCGCAGCCTGGAAGCAGCCTTGGGCCTGCAGCTGGTGAACCGTTCCCGCACGCCGATTGAGCTGACCGAGGCCGGGCAGCTTTTTCTGGTCACGGCGCGTACCGTTGTCGACCAGTTGGGCGAAATTCTGCGCCATTTGCATCACCTTGAAGGTGGCCAGGGCGAAGTTGTCCAAGTGGCAGCAGCACACTCCTTGGCCTCGGGGTTTTTCCCGCGGTGGGTTGCCCAGTTGCGCAACGATGGCCTGAACATCGCCACCCGCCTGGTTGCGACTAACGTCGGGGATGCGGTGCATGCCCTGCGTGAAGGGGGTTGCGACCTGATGCTGGCCTTCTATGACCCCGACGCCGCGCTGCAGATGGACGCCGAAATCTTCCCCTCGCTGCACATGGGCAACACCGAAATGTTGCCGGTGTGTGCCGTCGATGCCGGCGGGCAGCCATTGTTCGACCTGGAGGGCGAGGGCAGCGTGCCGCTGCTGGCCTATACCGCCGGCGCCTTCCTCGGCCGGTCGGTCAACCTGCTGCTGCGCCAGCGCAACCTGCGCTACACCACCGTTTATGAAACCGCCATGGCCGACAGCCTCAAGAGCATGGCGCTGGAAGGCATGGGCATCGCCTGGGTGCCACGCCTGTCGATGCGCGGCGAGCTGGAACGGGGCGAGCTGGCGATCTGTGGTGGCAGCCAATGGCATGTCCCCCTGGAAATCCGCCTGTACCGCTGCGCCCTGGTGCGCAAGGCCAACGTGCGCTTGCTGTGGCGCAAGCTCGAAGGTGCAGCGGCGGTTGACCCAAAAGTCAGCCAAAGCCCCGAAAAATAGGGCCGACAGTTGGTCGCCGGGGGTGCCAGCATCGCCCTGGGTTACGGTATACTGCGCGGCCTTTCGACCGGATAGCTCCGGTCCTGATCAGCAAACAAGCCACGCCGGTCGTCCCGCGTGGCTTGTTGTTTTTTGACGCGCCCAAGGGCGCACAAGCGAAGAGGCTCGACGATGAGTGCACTGGTTGGCGTGATCATGGGCTCCAAGTCCGATTGGTCCACCCTTAGCCACACCGCCGATATGCTGGAAAAACTCGGCATTCCCTACGAAGTGAAGGTGGTTTCCGCCCACCGTACTCCGGATCTGCTGTTCCAGTATGCCGAAGAGGCCGAAGGCCGTGGCATCGAGGTGATCATCGCCGGTGCCGGTGGCGCAGCCCACCTGCCAGGCATGTGCGCCGCCAAGACCCACCTGCCGGTGCTGGGCGTGCCGGTCCAGTCGTCGATGCTGTCGGGCGTCGATTCGCTGCTGTCGATCGTGCAGATGCCTGCCGGCGTACCGGTCGCGACCCTGGCCATCGGCCGGGCTGGCGCGATCAACGCGGCACTGCTGTCGGCGAGCATCCTGGGCGCCAAGTACCCGCAGTACCACGCGGCGCTCAAGCAGTTCCGCACGGAACAGACCGACACCGTGCTGGACAATCCAGACCCGCGCCAGGCTTGAGGCTGACCCCATGAAGATCGGTGTAATCGGTGGTGGCCAGCTCGGCCGCATGCTGGCTCTGGCGGGTACTCCGCTGGGCATGAACTTCGCTTTCCTCGACCCGGCACCTGATGCTTGCGCCGCGCCGCTGGGCGAGCATCTGCGCGCCGACTACGGTGACCAGGACCATCTGCGCCAGCTGGCCGACGAAGTCGACCTGGTGACCTTCGAGTTCGAAAGCGTTCCGGCCGAGACCGTAGCGTTTCTCTCGCAGTTCGTCCCGGTCTACCCCAGTGCCGAGGCACTGCGCATTGCCCGTGACCGGTTGTTCGAGAAGAGCATGTTCCGCGACCTGGGCATCCCCACCCCGGCCTTCGCCGACATTCTCTCCCAGGCCGACCTGGACGCGGCAGTCGCCAGCATCGGCCTGCCGGCCGTGCTCAAGACCCGCACCCTGGGCTACGACGGCAAGGGTCAGAAGGTCTTGCGCAGCGCTGAAGACGTGGTCGATACCTTCGCCGAGCTGGGCAGCGTGCCCTGCCTGCTGGAAGGCTTCGTGCCGTTCACCGGCGAAGTCTCGCTGGTGGCCGTGCGTGGCCGCGACGGTGAAACCCGCTTCTATCCGTTGGTGCACAACACCCACGACAGCGGCATCCTGCGCCTGTCGGTGGCCAGCGCAGCGCACCCGTTGCAGGCCCTGGCCGAAGACTACGTCGGCCGCGTGCTGCAGCAGCTGGACTACGTGGGCGTGATGGCCTTCGAGTTCTTCGAAGTCGACGGTGGCCTGAAGGCCAACGAAATCGCCCCGCGTGTGCACAACTCCGGGCACTGGACCATCGAAGGCGCCGAGTGCAGCCAGTTCGAGAACCACCTGCGTGCCGTGGCCGGCCTGCCGTTGGGTTCAACCGCCAAGGTCGGTGAGAGCGCCATGCTCAACTTCATCGGCGAAGTGCCAGCGGTGGACAAGGTGGTTGCCATCGGCGACTGCCACCTGCACCACTACGGCAAGGCTTTCAAGGTCGGGCGCAAGGTTGGCCATGCCACCCTGCGCTGCCATGACATGGCCACCCTCGAGCGCAAGATCGCCGAGGTAGAGGCTTTGATCGCCAGCTGATCGAACTTCTGCGTGCTACCTGCCCTCTGAAATGGCAACAAGTCAAAGCGCTGTCTAGGCTTTGGCTTGTTCCATTTTCACTGCAGAGGGATTGCCATGGGCATCATCGGGACCATCTTCATAGGCCTTATCGTCGGGCTGCTGGCGCGTTTCATCAAGCCAGGGGACGACAGCATGGGCTGGATCATGACCATCCTGCTGGGTATCGCAGGCTCCTTGCTCGCCACCTACGGCGGCCAGGCGCTGGGCATTTATCAGGCCGGGCAGGCGGCAGGTTTCTTGGGGGCACTGGTCGGTGCCGTCGTCCTTCTGGTGATCTACGGATTGATCAGAAAGCGCTGAATACCGTTTAGAATGCCCGGCAATTCATTCGAGTTGCCGAGCATTGCCATGCGTGCCTTTTTTCTCATCCCCTTGCTTCTGGCCAGCACCCTGGCCCGTGCCGAGCTGCCTGAAACCGACTGGCTGGAGCTGATGCCCAAGTCGGACCAGAAGGCTCTCGAACAGATGCCCGAAATCGATCACGACTCGCCGGAGGCCCTGGGCACCTTCACCGACAAAGGCGGCCTCAAGCAGAGCAAGGGCTTGCCGGCGGTGATGTACTCGACCAAGACCGTGGCGGCCATGAACGGCAAGGACATCCGCCTGGGCGGCTACCCGGTGCCGCTGGAAAGCGATGCCAAGGGCAACAGCACCTTGTTCTTCCTGGTGCCATACCCTGGCGCGTGCATCCATGTGCCGCCACCGCCACCGAACCAGCTGGTGCTGGTGCGTTATCCGAAGGGGCTGAAGATCGATGATATCTACACGCCGCTGTGGGTCAGCGGGGCGTTGAAGGTGGAGAAGGTCAGCAACGACCTGGCCGATGCAGCCTATGCCCTGGATGCGCAGAAGGTGAGGGTGGTGGAAGAAGCTGATCTCTGAGGTTGCCTGTACCGGCCTCTTCGCGGGGCAAGTCGGATCGCGAAGAGGCCGGCAAAGTCACCGCAAGGCTCAGATGGCTTCACTGCCGATACTGACACTCAGCGAGCAAGTCGCCCCAGGCCTCAGTTCCACCACGTCATCCCACACATTGGCCGTCTCGATGCACAGCATCCGCTGCCATCCGTCATCGGCCATGTCCGCCAGCTCCTGGGCCCGCTCGGTCCACGGGTTCCAGATCACCGCCGAGCGTGAGCCGCTGCTGGTCAAGGTAATCCGCCGCTGCCAATGCGGGTCGACAATGCTCAGGGTTTGCGGGGTGGCGAGGTAAATTCGGTCGGTCTCCCCGGCAAACCCCAGCGGCCCTTGCTGCTGGCGCTGTTCCCAGTCAGCCAGGGTCTCGATATAGCCCAGCCCCTCGACCCCTTCGACCCGCGCCTGGCGCACATCGCTCACCGCAAAGTAGCTGTGCAGGGCCTGGCTGAGGGTGACAGGGGTATTGCCCATGTTGCGGCTGGTCAGGCTCAGCGCCAGGCGCTCGCCGAGTTCCACCACCAGTTTCAGCTGCACATCATGGGGCCAGCCGGGCAGGTCGCCCTGGGCTTCGGGCAGTTCGAACTCGATGCGCAGGCCATCGCCCACTTCCTCGATACCCAGCAACTGCCAGTCACGCGCGCGCGCCAGGCCGTGGGCGGGCGCTTGCTCGCCGCGGTACATGGCCTGCACGGCCTGGGGGTTGCGCTGCAGGTTGCCGAACCAGGGCCAGCACACCGGTACACCGGCGCGTACCGATTTGCCCTGGCGGAAAATGGCCTGATCGCTCAGCCACAGCAGCGGCGGTTCGCCCACACGCTGGTAGCTGAGGATCTGCGCGCCCTGCTGGGCGATCAGTAGTTCGGCCCGCTCGCTGGTGATGCGCCAGCAGTTGAGTTCGCCGTGTTGCTCGGTGTCGACCTTGAAGGTAGCCATTGCGTTCGTCTCATTGATTGCCAGTGGGCCTTGGACCCGGGCACATGCAATGAGTTTACCGCTGGCCGGGCTTAGCGACGAGGCACAGAGCGGGTGCGGCCACTGCCATCGATGGCGACGAACACGAAGACCGCTTCGGTCACCTTGCGCCATTCGCTGGACAGCGGGTCGTCGCTCCAGACTTCGACCATCATCTGGATCGAGCTGCGGCCGATCTCCAGGGTCTGGGTATAGAACGACAGCTGCGCGCCCACGGCTACCGGGACCAGGAAGGCCATGCGGTCGATGGCCACCGTGGCCACACGGCCGCCAGCGACGCGGCTGGCCATGGCGGTGCCGGCCAAGTCCATCTGGGCAACCAGCCAGCCACCAAAGATGTCGCCGAAGCCGTTGGTCTCACGAGGGAGTGCGGTGATCTGCAAGGCCAGGTCGCCTTGCGGGATTGGATCTTCTTGTTCGAGCTCAATCATGCGATGGGGCCTCTGACCCGTGACGCTTTTCGTTGGTGTGGCGCAAAGGCCGGGTAAACGATTCAGCTGGAAACATACTACGCCGATTTCGTTTCACTGGGCGGCCGTAGGGAAACTCTGCGAAACCGCCTGACATAAAGACCGGCGTTTTCGCACAACATCCCACGCTAGGAGCAACCTTTTCCTACGAATGGCCAGTATATAGAGCATAACGGCCAGCGACGACCGCGCATTCATGAATATCTGTATGGATTTTGTATCGCTTTCGGCGCGGCTCGGCAATTTGCTATCTTCGCCCGTCTACCAATCCAGAAGTCGCGCACCCAGCGGCCTGCATGACCTACAAGAGAAAGACCGATGACCTCCGTGCCGAGCAGTATCGAGCAGCCTTCGCGGCCGCTGACCCGCAGCGACTACAAGACCCTTTCATTGTCCGCACTGGGCGGTGCCCTGGAGTTCTACGACTTCATCATCTTCGTGTTCTTCGCCACGGTGGTCGGCAAGCTGTTCTTCCCGGCCGACATGCCTGAATGGCTACGCCTGATGCAGACCTTCGGCATTTTCGCTGCCGGCTACCTGGCGCGACCGCTGGGTGGCATCGTCATGGCGCACTTCGGCGACCTGCTGGGGCGCAAGAAGATGTTCACCCTGAGCATCTTCATGATGGCCCTGCCGACCCTGATCATGGGCCTGTTGCCCACTTATGCACAGATCGGCCTGTGGGCGCCGATCTTGCTGCTGTTGATGCGCGTGATCCAGGGCGCGGCGATTGGCGGTGAGGTGCCGGGGGCCTGGGTGTTCGTCTCCGAGCACGTCCCTGCACGCAATACCGGTTACGCCTGCGGCACGCTGACGGCCGGCCTGACTTCGGGCATCTTGCTCGGCTCGCTGGTCGCCACGCTGATCAACAGTGTCTATACCCCTGGCGAAGTGGCCGATTACGCTTGGCGTATCCCGTTCCTGCTGGGCGGTGTGTTCGGCCTGTTCTCGGTGTACCTGCGCCGCTGGTTGCACGAAACCCCGGTGTTCGCCGAGATGCAGCAGCGCAAGGCCCTGGCCGAAGAGTTGCCCCTGCGTGCGGTGCTGCGTGACCACCGTGGCGCGATCGTCCTGTCGATGCTGCTGACCTGGCTGCTGTCGGCCGGCATCGTGGTGGTGATCCTGATGACCCCGGCGCTGCTGCAGAGCTTCTATCAGGTCAGCCCGACCGACTCGCTCAAGGCCAACAGCCTGGCCATCGTCCTGCTCAGCCTTGGCTGCATCGCTGCCGGCCGCCTGGCCGACCGCTTCGGCGCCGGGCGCGTGTTCATCGTTGGCAGCCTGCTGCTGCTGGCCAGCTCCTGGACCTTCTACCACAGCCTGCCAACCCGCCCCGACCTGTTGTTCCCGCTGTATGCGCTGACCGGTCTGTGCGTCGGTATTGTCGGCGCCGTGCCCTACGTGATGGTCAAGGCCTTCCCGCCGGTGGTGCGTTTCAGCGGCTTGTCGTTCTCCTACAACATGGCCTACGCCATCTTCGGTGGGTTGACGCCGATGGTGGTCACCGCGCTGTTGAAGGTCAGCCCAATGGCGCCGGCTTATTATGTGGCGGGGCTGTGTGCCGTCGGGCTGGCCGTGGGCTTGTATCTGTTTGCCAACAAACGTTAATGGGTGAAGCCCTGCATACCGATGCGCCCATATAGCATCTGGGGCGGCTACCACAGCACTGTTGAACGTATTTAATGGGCTGAAATGAATTGAAATAAGCGATTCGATGTAGCGCTCTATGTAGTGCAGTTGCCTGAAACTTAACAGGCAACTTGAGCCATGCAGATAAGGAGACTCTGTATGGCTCAGAACACACTTAACGATAACTCGACGGGTGATGTGGTCATCACTCCAGGCTCTTCCGCCTCCAGCGGCGGCGGGGGAGGGTTTTTCAGCCTTGGCGGCGGCGGCTCATGCCGAATTACTGGCCCTTGCACATCGCCAGCAGGTTGCGGCCTATGGCCAGGCACGAGAGACGCGCCGCGCGCAGCTTGATGCTCACTTCGCTGGCCGGATGCAAGGTCTGGCCCAAGCACTCCAGGAAGAGATCAACGCAGTACGCAGGCCTCCAAAGTCTGATGGCCGCGAGCGCTGGCAGCTGTACTTGATCACCAAGGCGCGAAACGAAACGATCGACCTGATTGCCGCCAAGCAGCTTGACCTGGCACGGCAGCAGGCTTTTGCCAAGGCCTTCGCCGGTCCGGACATGACGGCAGAAGCCTACGCCAACCTTGTTTCAAACCTTTCTTCGACTGTGCAGATGCAGCAACTGCATCGCGATTGGGAAGCCGCTTACGTGGCAACTCAGGAAGCACGGCTGCTGAGTGAGGCAATCGGGCAGCTTGAACAGCGTGCTGCAGCATTGGCCACCGAGCATGCCCAACAGCAGGTGCATTGGCGTGCCCTTGAGGCCAGATGGGAGCGTGAGCACCAGTACGCCGAGCAACGAGAGGCCCGGGTTCGCCACAAGCAACAGGCGGATCAAGACCGTCGTCTGCAGCGGCTGAGGCAGGCCGCTACGGTTACCGCCCCCGTTTCGGCTGCGCAGGCGGGCGGGGTACTGCTCAGCCAGGCGGGGGCGCAGGTTGCGGCAGACTTGGCTGCAGCCATAGAGCAAGCCATTGCCAGTGCTGCGAAGGAAGTACTAAGGGTTGCAGCGATTCGTCTAGGCCAGGCAGTCAGCCTGACGGCGACTGCCATGTTGTACGCCCCAGCGCTGGGTGATGGCGAGTTGACCGCCGCTCAGCGCAGGCGTCACCTCGAAGGCTTGGGTGTACGTGCAGACCTGATGGGCATCGCGGCCGGTCAGGACCTGCAGTCAATTGCGGATGCGGGCGGTTCAGCCCGCCTCGATAATCGCATCAAGATCGAGCACCTGGCGGGTGGCAGCGCCATCGCGGTGGCCTCCACCGGGTCAGGCATCGCAGCTGATGTTCGGGTCAGGAATGCTTTGTTCGATCCCCTTACCGAAACTTATCGGGTCAATGCCGAGACGCCCACCGGCAAATCCATCGTGCTGGGCAGCACGGCGGTGTCGGAAGAAAGCCCGCCAGGCGGCAGGGTACTGACGTTAGCGCCGCAGACAACTGAAGTAGGCGCAGGCGTCGACCTTCGCTTTGATGATTGCATTGTCTGCATCCCTGGTCAGCCAGCCCAATATTTCTCGTTTGCACTACCGACGGCGGGTACCGGCATCGTCAGCGGTAAAGGCGTGGCGGCTGATGCCAACTGGTGGTCCGTTGGCGGAGCAGCGGCCGGTGTTGGCTTGCCTGAACAGGTGGCAGACCAGCTGCGTAACCGAGTCTTCACGGCGATGCCGGCCTTCGAAAGCGCGGTATGGCGGGCGGTCGCGGCAGACCAGGTACTGCTTGGGCAATTCGATGAACTGAATCAGCGGCGCATTCTCAACGGCTTTCCTCCGGTAGCTCCGAAAGCAAGCTGGGCCGGTTCGCGAAGTGAGTTCGAACTGCGTCATCTCGCTGCAGCCGGGGTGGGCTCCGGGCTTTACGACCTCGACCAGCTGAGTATCCACAGCCCTGGGAGCACCCAGGGCGTTCTGACGGTCGTCCAGCCATTCGAACCCTGGTTCGCCAGCGGTGTGGCATTGGCGTTTGATGCTGGGATAGTGCAAGGCCAGCCCCCGCGTACATGGACGCCGCTGGTGGCGCCTGGGGCGCAGATGTTGGGTTCGACGCTTCTGCCCGTGGCGCCAGCCCTGCCGGATATCTTGCCCGGTTCACCGACTGATCCGCTGGGGCCAAGTATTGAAATACTTCCCGGCGAGAATCCTGGCGAGACTGGGGCCATAATTCCTGGGTTCGGAGGTGAGGGAAATCTACCTGAGCCGGGGCTGGTTAATAATGAGCCGGCAGAAATTACCGAAACGGGCGTCTATGGTGACTTGGAGCGTAGAAGTATTAGAGATGATATGGATGTGGACCATATTCCAGCACAAGGTGCGATAAAGCTTTGGGTCGATGATATTATGCCGGATTTATCACCTTATCAGCTCAGGGCATTACTTAGGCAGGCTCCTGCGGTCGTGATACCCACAGAGGTACATAGAAAGCATAGTGAAACGTATGGTGGGCGGAACACTAAAGCAAAACAAGCGCTAGATGCCGCCGATCTCTTTGCCGCCGTGGCGAGTAATGTCGAGGCGCTTAGGCCTGGACTTCCGCCTGAGCGAGTTGAGGGGGTCAAGGCAGAGCTTACGAGTTTGCTTAAAGACTTCATTAAACGGGTGAATCCATGAAAAGACGTGTCGAAGTCGAGCACTGGTTGAGATGTTTGAATAAGACTCATACCGTGCTACTTGATCTTGGGCTTGACCCGGGCTTGCCTATTATAACGCTCTACCCAGGAGACACAGAGTTTTACCTGGAGCCTGAGCCTGGAGTCAGCTATAAATTCGATGTAGAAACGAAAGTGATGAAAGCTGTTATCGTAACTGTCATCAAGCGTGTAGAATTCGAGCCCGTATTCAGCGACCTTTTGTCCGAGCCTTATAGCTGCCCAACTCAACGTTCTGTTCGAGATGTTTGGGGCAGTCCTGTTCGCTCTCGAGGCCCCGTCGCTTTGCCGCATCCCATAGGTAAAACGGGTGGTTGGGATGCGTACGGCCTCGCCTCCAAGGGCTTCGCAGACATCGAATTGATGTATCAATATACCGCTGAGTTACAAGCGTCCGCAATTATATTGAGGACGAAAGAACATGAAGCTTGAAAATCTATTATCAGATTATGAAGAACACACTTTCTTGGCGCTTGTTAATGCGATATGGGGTATTGAAAGCCTGCGCGCTGAGCACAACGAGCTGATCGCCCACTTTGATCAGATAGTCAGCCACCCCGCCGGCAGCGACCTTCTGTTCTACTCAAACGCCGATGAAACCGGCAATACCAACTCCCCTGAACATATAGTTGCAACAGTTAAAGCCTGGCACCACCAAAACGGTCGTGCGGCCTTCAAAGGCCAGCCCTTGCAACCACCGCCGGTTCGCCAAACGCTGACCCGTGAACAGCGCGCCACCCAGTCCTCCACCCGCAATCTGGAGAAAGTGCGAAAACTGGTAGCCGATATCCACTCATGCGAGCAGGAGTCAGAGCAAAAGCTGGCCCCGCTGGAGCACCAGTTGACCCTTGCCGGGGCAGCACCAGCGCAGGAACTTACCGCCAGCGTGGAAGCGTTACGTGCTCTGGTACTGGCACAGCATCAAGCCAAACGCGCCGTCGACCAGCTTCAACGCTTGCAGATGTCGGTCAAGTTTGCGTTTGAGGGGGCCCATCGCGATGTCGCCAATTCATTTTTGGACAGTGCGATCCAAGCTGTTGTGCTCCAGGAGATCACCGTGGGCAGCCAGCGTCATGCTGTTGCCCTGGCCGCAGCGCAGGCGCGTCACCCCGCATTGTACGCCCGAGGCGTAACGCTGATAGAAAGCCTGGAGGGACGTATCGCCCAGTTGGCCAAAGCCAGTGCGTCCGGCCCAGGTCATGGTGCGCTTACATTAATGGCATCGGCACAGACGGCGAGCCTGCACCCTGCATTGTTGACTGCACAGGGCTTGAGCCGTGAAGTAGCCCAACAGCAACATCATTTGAACAAGACCTTCCGCTCGGCGGTGGCTGAGCTGGAGTGGCAGGCGGCTTCATTGGAAGGATCGCATCCGGGTTCTTTCGCAGATGTTGCCGAGTTCGTGCTGAGTACGCCAAGTGATGATCCGCGCTTTGCATTTACGGTTCCGCTGGTTGAGCTGTTCGACAGCGAGCCGCAGGACTGGGTGGCATTGGCGCAAGCGCGTGCTGAAATAGCTTTGCCGATGCGCCTGTGCTCCACCGTGCGCGGCGCCAATGGGGCCACAAGCACGGGCGTCAAGCCTTTCACTCGTTATTCCCATGTGATCATGACCCTCACTCAAGGCGGGGTTGTCCCATCGCGTGTGAAGGTGCGCAGCGCAGATTGGAATGCCATGCAACAGGCATACGTGTTCACCAGCGAAGGTGATTCGCCTGTGACGGTGGTGTGGCAGAACGGGAGCGCTCCGTATGCACCCAGGGATCTCGCGCGCCCTCCGAGCATTGGCTTCTTCAGAATGCCCAGGGTCCCGTTGATAGCGCCCTTCGAAACTTGGCTCAGGTGCAGTTTGACGACTACATCGTGGTATTCCCGCCAGCGTCCGGTATGGCGCCTTTGTATTTGATGTTCAGAGACCGCCGGGAGCTATAGCGCGCGGCCGCCTCGCCCAGCAACATTTTGAAAAGGCCATCCCGGACAACCGGTGATGGCCTTTCATCCAATTGTCATATTGAAGTCATATCGTATTCATGCGGCCTGCAGATACTTGGGCCCGATCCATCCAACACCCCCAATATTCCTGCTAGGAGCAAGGCATGAAACTGAAGCGTTTGATGGCGGCCCTTACCTTTGCCGCCGCTGGCGTTGCCACCGCCAATGCGGTAGCCGCTGTCGACCCAGCAATCCCGACCTACACCAAAACCACCGGTGTATCGGGCAACCTCTCCAGCGTTGGCTCCGACACCCTGGCGAACCTGATGACGCTGTGGGCCGAGGCCTACAAGAAGGAATACCCCAACGTAAACATCCAGATCCAGGCCGCCGGCTCTTCCACCGCGCCACCCGCGCTGACCGAAGGCACCGCCAACCTGGGCCCGATGAGCCGCAAGATGAAAGACGTCGAGCTGCAGGCCTTCGAGCAGAAGTACGGCTACAAGCCAACCGCCATCCCGGTTGCCGTAGACGCCCTGGCAGTCTTCGTGCACAAGGACAACCCGATCAAGGGCCTGACCATGGCGCAGGTCGATGCGATCTTCTCGTCCACCCGCCTGTGCGGCGCCAAGGCCGATGTCAAAACCTGGGGTGACCTGGGCGTGACCGGCGACCTGGCCAACAAGCCAGTGCAGCTGTTCGGCCGTAACTCGGTATCGGGCACCTACGGTTACTTCAAGGAAGAAGCCCTGTGCAAAGGCGACTTCAAGCCTAACGTCAACGAACAGCCTGGTTCGGCTTCGGTCGTGCAGTCGATCAGCTCCTCGCTGAACGGCATCGGCTACTCGGGCATCGGCTACAAGACCGCCAGCGTCAAGACCGTCGCCCTGGCCAAGAAAGAAGGCGGCGAGTTCGTCGAAGACAACGAAGCCAACGCCCTGAACGGTACGTACCCGCTGTCGCGCTTCCTGTACGTCTACGTCAACAAGGCCCCGAACAAGCCTCTGGCCCCGCTGGACGCCGAGTTCATCAAGCTGGTGCTGTCGCAAGCTGGCCAGCAGGTCGTGGTGAAGGATGGCTACATCCCGCTGCCTGCCAAAGTGGTCGACAAGACCCTGGCTGACCTGGGCCTGTCCCACGCCGGTAACGTTGCAAAGAAGTAAGTAACTGAGGAAGAGGCCGGTACCGATGCCCGGCCTCCTCCACGAATTCTCAGTCCGAAGCCAGGATCCCTGCGCGTCGGGCTTTCTTGCGTCACTGCATTGTCATGTTTTTGTCATACGGGACCGCTAGGGTGTGCGCATGAATGATCTGGCCAACTCCACCATGACCCAAAATTCCCAACCCGTGCGGATTGATTTCAATACGCCGGAGTTGCAACGCAAGCGCCGCATGCGTGCGCTCAAGGACCGCCTGACCCGCTGGTATGTACTGGTGGGCGGGCTTGCCGTCTTGGCGGCAATTACCCTGATTTTCTTCTACCTGGCCTACGTGGTGCTGCCGCTGTTCCAGGGCGCCGAACTGACCAGCAAGAAGGCCCTGGAGCCGACCTGGCTGCAACAGGATGCCGGCAAGCCGCTGATGATCGCGCTTGAAGAGCAGAACCTGGTGGGCATGCGGGTTTCCGACAAGGGCCAGGCGCTGTTCTTCGACACCAAGACCGGTGCCGAGCTGCAGCGCGTCGACCTGCCGCTGCCGGCAGGTACCCAGGTGAGTTCGATCAGCACCGATCAGCCGGGTAGCCCGCTGGTTGTGCTGGGGCTGTCCAATGGTCAGGCGCTGGTGTTCCACCACACCTACAAGATCACCTACCCGGACAACAAGAAAACCATCAGCCCAGGCATCGACTACCCCTACGGCAAGGACGCGTTCGTGCTTGACGACCAGGGCCGCGCGCTGGAGCACGTGAGCGTCAACGTCAACGGCGAAAACCTGATGCTGGCGGGCTCCACCGGTTCGCACCTTCAGGTCACCCAGCTGACCCGCGAAGAGAACATGATGACCGGTGAGGTCACCAGCGAGCAGAGCCGTATCGACCTGCCGCAGATGACCGAGCCGGTCAAGGCCATCTACATCGACCCGCGTCAGCAGTGGCTGTATGTGGTCAACGGCCGTGCCACCGCCGACGTCTTCAGCCTGCGCGACAAAAGCCTCAACGGCCGCTACAAGCTGCTGGAAGATGGCAATGCCGAGATCACGGCCAGTGGCCAGCTGGTCGGTGGCATCTCGCTGATCTTCGGCGACTCCAAGGGTGGTTTGAGCCAGTGGTTCATGGCCCGTGACCCCGATGGCGAGTCGCGCTTCAAGTTGATCCGCAGCTTCCAGATGGGCAGCGCGCCGGTCGTCCAGATCGATGCCGAAGAGCGCCGCAAGGGCTTCATCGCCCTCGACGCCGACGGCAAGCTCGGTGTGTTCCACAGCACCGCGCACCGCACCTTGCTGGTCGAGCCGGCTGCAGAGGGTGCTGGCATCCTGGCCCTGTCGCCGCGTGCCAACCGCATCCTCATCGAGGAAGGTGGCAAGCTGTTGCCGCTGAGCCTCAAGAACCCGCACCCGGAAGTCTCCTTCAGCGCGCTGTGGGGCAAGGTCTGGTACGAGAACTATGACGAGCCCAAGTACGTCTGGCAGTCGACCGCGTCGAACACCGACTTCGAGCCCAAGCTGAGCCTGTCGCCGCTGACCTTCGGTACCCTGAAGGCTGCGTTCTACGCGATGATCCTGGCAGCCCCGCTGGCCATTGCCGCCGCCATCTACACCGCCTACTTCATGGCCCCGGGCATGCGCCGCAAGGTCAAGCCGGTGATCGAGCTGATGGAAGCGATGCCAACGGTGATCCTTGGCTTCTTCGCCGGCCTGTTCCTGGCGCCGTACCTGGAAGGCCACCTGCCGGGTGTGTTCAGCCTGTTCCTGCTAATGCCGTTCGGCATCCTGCTGGCCGGTTTCACCTGGAGCCGCCTGCCCGAGTCGTTCCGCCTGCGCGTCCCGGATGGCTGGGAAGCGGCGATCCTGATCCCGGTGATCCTGTTCACCGGCTGGTTCGCCCTGACCATGAGCCCTTACCTGGAAACCTGGTTCTTCGGCGGCGACATGCGCCTGTGGATCACCAATGACCTGGGCATCACCTACGACCAGCGCAACGCCCTGGTGGTCGGTATCGCCATGGGCTTCGCGGTCATCCCGAACATCTACTCGATTGCCGAAGACGCTGTGTTCAGCGTGCCACGCAGCCTGACCCTGGGCTCCCTGGCCCTGGGTGCGACGCCGTGGCAGACCCTGACCCGCGTGGTCATCCTCACCGCCAGCCCAGGTATCTTCTCGGCGCTGATGATCGGCATGGGCCGTGCGGTGGGCGAGACCATGATCGTGCTCATGGCCACCGGCAACACCCCGGTGATGGAGATGAACCTGTTCGAAGGCATGCGCACCCTGGCCGCCAACGTGGCGGTGGAAATGCCGGAGTCGGAAGTCGGTGGCAGCCACTATCGCGTGCTGTTCCTGGCGGCACTCGTGCTGCTGATGTTCACCTTCGTCATGAACACCTTGGCCGAGCTGATTCGCCAGCGTCTGCGCAAGAAATACTCGTCGCTTTGATAGAAAGGTAGAGATCCGTGAAAAAGGATTCCCTCAAAGGCTGGTTCAAGAGCGGCGCCCCTGGCGTCTGGATCAGCGGTGGCGCGGTTGCCATGGCGGTGATCATGACCATCGGCCTGCTGTCGGTCATCGCCGTGCGCGGCCTGGGCCACTTCTGGCCGGCCGACCTGATCCAGGCCACCTACAAGGTGCCGGGCCAGGCCGATCACGTCGTCATCGGCGAAGTGGTGCAAAAAGAAGAGGTGCCCCGTGCCCGCCTCAAAGGTGCCGGCTTGCCGGTACCTGAGCAGGGCCCGGAGTTCATGACCCGTGAGCTGATCAAGGTCGGTAACCGCGACCTCAACGGCAGCGACTTCTCCTGGGTGGTGGGCGAGTGGCTGGTCGACGAGCAACGCCCGGCCGACCTGATGGCGCTGGAACGTCGCGAGTGGGGCAACTTCTACGGCTACCTGGTCAGCGTCAAGGAACAAGGCCGCGTGGTTGCCGAGGGCCCTGCCGCCTGGAACGAGCTGCAGGCCCGCCTCAAGCGCGCCAACCAGCTCAACGGCGAGCTGCAGCAACTCGAGAAAAAAGACATCGGCGCCATCAACCATGGCCTGGAGCGCCTGCGCCTGCACAGCCGCAAGCTGGAACTGGACGGCAAGCTCGACGCCGCCGCCCAGGCCGACATGGACGCCGAGCGTGCCGAGCTGAACAGCCGCTACAAGGCCATCGAAGACCGCCTCAGCGGCCTTCATCAGGCATTCTCCCGCGACAGCCTGGTCGCGCGCGACGGCAACGGCCGTGAAGTGGAGATCAACCTGAGCAAGGTGGTGCACGCCATTCAGCCGAACGGCATGTCCGGCCTGACCAAGATGGGTACCTACTTTGCCAAGGTCTGGGAGTTCCTCAGCGACGACCCACGCGAAGCCAACACCGAAGGCGGGATCTTCCCGGCCATCTTCGGTACCGTGATGATGACCCTGATCATGGCGGTGATCGTGACCCCGTTCGGCGTGCTGGCTGCAGTGTACCTGCGCGAATACGCCAAACAGGGCCCGGTGACCCGCCTGATCCGCATTGCAGTGAACAACCTGGCAGGCGTACCGGCGATCGTCTACGGCGTATTCGGCCTGGGCTTCTTCGTCTATGTGCTGGGTGGCTCGATCGACCGGCTGTTCTTCCCCGAATCGTTGCCGGCACCGACCCTGGGTACCCCGGGCCTGCTGTGGGCCTCGCTGACCTTGGCGCTGCTGGCGGTACCGGTGGTGATCGTGGCCACCGAAGAAGGGCTGGCGCGTATCCCACGTACCGTGCGCGAGGGCTCCCTGGCCCTGGGCGCGACCAAGGCCGAGACACTGTGGAAGATCGTCCTGCCAATGGCCAGCCCGGCCATGATGACCGGCATGATTCTCGCCGTGGCCCGTGCTGCAGGTGAAGTGGCGCCGTTGATGCTGGTGGGTGTGGTGAAACTGGCACCGTCGTTGCCGCTCGATGGCAACTACCCGTACCTGCACCTGGACCAGAAGATCATGCACCTGGGCTTCCACATTTATGACGTCGGCTTCCAGAGCCCGAACGTCGAGGCCGCCCGCCCGCTGGTGTACGCCACCGCGCTGTTGCTGGTGCTGGTGATCGCCACCCTCAACCTCTCGGCAGTGTGGATCCGTAACCACCTGCGCGAGAAGTACAAGGCCCTCGACCACTGATTGAAGCTTTAAGCCACAAGCGGCAAGCTCCAAAAGGAGTGCCGCTTTGCCCTAACTTGCAGCTTGCAGCTTAAAGCTTGCAGCTACAAACGGAGTGAGACCATGCAGCACGAATCCCATACCCACGGCATCGACATGTCTGCCCTGGGCCGCGACAAGCAGAGCCTGCGCCTGGCCGAAGAGACCGTGGCCATCGAAGTACCGGGCCTGAGCCTGTACTACGGCGACAAGCAAGCCTTGTTCGACGTCAGCATGAATATCCCCAAGCAGCGCGTGACCGCCTTCATCGGCCCGTCCGGCTGCGGCAAGTCGACCCTGCTGCGTACCTTCAACCGCATGAACGACCTGGTTGACGGTTGCCGCGTGGAGGGCGCCATCAACCTGTATGGCACCAACATCTACCGCAAGGGCGAGGACGTGGCCGAGCTGCGCCGTCGTGTGGGCATGGTGTTCCAGAAGCCGAACCCGTTCCCCAAGACCATCTACGAGAACGTCGTCTACGGCCTGCGCATCCAAGGCATCAACAAGAAGCGTACCCTCGACGAAGCGGTCGAATGGGCCCTCAAGGGCGCTGCCCTGTGGGACGAGGTGAAGGACCGCCTGCATGACTCGGCCCTGGGCCTGTCCGGTGGCCAGCAGCAACGTCTGGTGATTGCCCGCACCATTGCCGTGGAGCCGGAAGTGCTGCTGCTCGACGAACCGTGCTCGGCACTGGACCCGATCTCGACGCTGAAGGTCGAAGAACTGATCTACGAATTGAAATCCAAGTACACCATCGTCATCGTGACCCACAACATGCAACAGGCGGCGCGCGTTTCGGACTACACCGCGTTCATGTACATGGGCAAACTGGTCGAATTCGGGGATACCGATACCCTGTTCACCAACCCGGCGAAGAAGCAGACCGAAGACTACATCACCGGTCGCTACGGCTAGTCGGTCTGCCAGCCGCAGGCCGGGGGCCAAGGGATAACACGAACGACTTGAAGCTTGCGGCTTGAGGCTTGCAGCTTTTTCGCGGAGCGAAACGATGATCAACAAAGAAAGCCTTACGCATCACATCTCCCAGCAGTTCAACGCCGAGCTTGAAGAGGTGCGCAGCCACCTTCTGGCCATGGGCGGCCTGGTCGAGAAACAGGTCAACGACGCGGTTACTGCTCTGATCGAGGCCGACTCGGGCTTGGCCCAGCAAGTGCGCGAGGTCGATGAGCAGATCAACCAGATGGAGCGCAACATCGACGAGGAGTGCGTACGCATCCTTGCCCGCCGCCAGCCGGCGGCCTCCGACCTGCGGCTGATCATCAGCATCTCCAAGTCGGTGATCGACCTGGAGCGCATCGGCGACGAGTCGACCAAGATCGCCCGTCGTGCCATCCAGCTGTGCGAAGAGGGCGAGTCGCCGCGCGGCTACGTCGAGGTGCGCCACATCGGCGACCAGGTGCGCAACATGGTCCGCGATGCCCTGGACGCCTTTGCCCGCTTCGACGCCGACCTGGCACTGTCGGTGGCACAGTACGACAAGACCATCGACCGCGAGTACAAGACCGCCCTGCGTGAGCTGGTGACCTACATGATGGAAGACCCGCGTTCGATCTCGCGGGTGCTCAGCGTCATCTGGGCCTTGCGTTCGCTGGAGCGCATCGGCGACCACGCGCGCAACATCTCCGAGCTGGTGATTTACCTGGTACGCGGCACCGACGTCCGCCACATGGGCCTCAAGCGCATGAAGGCGGAAGTGCAGGGCACCCCCGTCGAAGAGGCTGAAAGCGCTAATGTTCCGGCTGAACCGGACGATAAATAGTACTGCTCCCGAGCATCAACGCCCGGCCTAGGCCGGGCGTTTTCGTTTGCGGTCGAGCAGCCACCAGGCACCCGCGAACGGTGTGAAGAAGTCCCGCTACACGCGCAGTTGTGGCAAATAGCCATTGCTTGCCGGTAGGCTAGTCGGGATTCAAGAGGAGTATCGATGAGTAAAGTCAATGTACTGGTCGTGGACGACGCCCCGTTCATCCGCGACCTGGTCAGGAAATGCCTGCGCAATGCCTTTCCCGGCATGGTCATCGACGATGCGGTCAACGGTCGCAAGGCCATGGCCATGTTGGGCAAGGAGCCGTTCGACCTGGTCCTGTGCGACTGGGAAATGCCGGAAATGTCTGGCCTTGAGCTGCTCAGCTGGTGCCGCCAGCAGCCTGCATTGAAGAGCCTGCAGTTCATCATGGTGACCAGCCGTGGTGACAAGGAGAACGTGATCCAGGCCATTCAGGCGGGGGTTTCCGACTTCGTCGGCAAACCGTTCACCAATGAGCAGTTGCTGACCAAGGTGAAGAAGGCCTTGGCCAAGATCGGCAAGCTCGACAGCCTGATGGCAACCGGGCCTGCGCGGGTGAATTCGGCGTTTGCCAATGACTCCTTGAGTGCTTTGACCGGCGGCAACCCTCAGGCGGCCAAGGTTGCGGCACCTGCGCCAGCGCCGGTGAAGCCTTTGGCGAAGGCACCTGCGCCAGCCACAACCGCACCGTCTGGCCGTGGCCAAGGCCAGCTGCGCTTGGCCAGCGGGATTCAGCCTTGCGTGATCAAGGCATTGAGCCTGAAGGAAGCGCTGTTGGTGGTACGCCGCAGCGAAGCGCTGCCGCAAGTGCTAGAGGGGGCGGTACTGGACCTGGAGCAGGGCGAAAACGCCGAAGTTGCGCGGCTGAACGGTTACCTGCATGCCATCGCGGCGCTGGAGCCCAAGCCCGATAGCGACTGGCTGCAGCTGACGTTCAAGTTCGTCGATCAGGATGCGCAGAAGCTCGATTACCTGTCGCGGCTGATTGCTCGCGGCACCGCGCAAAAGCACTTCACGCCCGGCGCCTGATAGCCACTGCCCTCCTGTGGGTGCGTGCGGCCTTGCGCGACGCAAGGCCGCTACCACAGCGGACGATCACCATCCGACCAACTGTCATACTCACCGCAAAAGCCGCTGCTAGGCTTCGACAGATCATACCTGTCAAAAAGCCACTATCATGCCCGCCCGCCTGCTGCTGTTCTGTGCATTGCTCATGGCCTCGGCGTCGAGCCTGGGCGTGACCCTCTACCCGATCACCGATGCCGACGGTGTAGCGGCCTATTCCGACCGCCCAGGCCCCGGCGCCAAGCCACTGGAGCTGCGCGAATCCATGATCGAGTACCAGGAAAGCCAGGTGCGGCTCAACGCAATTGTCTTCCAGGGTGGCGTCAGCTTTTCTGCGCGCAATGAGTCGCACGTGCCGGTGCAGGTCGAGTTGCACCTGGACAAGCTGATAAACGCGCAGGGCGGCAATGCCCCCCGTATCGTGCGCAGGGTGCTGCCAGGGCGTTCAACGCAGATGCTCAGCGTGCTCAGGGGCCGCCCCGGTACGTTGCTGGGTTACCGTTCGACGTTGCTGCAAGCGATGGGCGACCCGGGGCTGCGGCCGCAGGGCTTTCGCTACGCCTTCCCCTGGCTTGGCGGGCCATTCCGGGTGAGCCAGGGGCCCAACGGCCGTTTCAGCCACTTCGGCCCCAAAGGGCGCTACGCCATGGACATCGCCATGCCTGAAGGCACCACCATCGTTGCCGCGCGCGAAGGCGTGGTGGTGAGGGTCGAGAACAGCCAGACCGGGCGCGGCAGCAACCCCTCGGGCAATTTCGTCAGGGTGCTGCACGCGGACGGCACCATGGGCGTGTACCTGCACCTGATGCGCGGTTCGGTGGTGGTGGGCGAGGGGCAGCGGGTCAAACAGGGGCAGATGCTGGCCAAGTCGGGCAATACCGGCAACAGCAGCGGGCCGCACCTGCATTTTGTGGTGCAGCGCAACGTGGGCTTGGCGCTGGAGTCGATACCGTATCAGTTCGACAGGCCAATCAGCGGGTTGCCGGACTTCACCGCCGGCAACCCTTGAGCGGGCTGGGGCCGGAAGGCGGCCCCGCCTGAGGTCAATCCAGTTTCAGCACCTTGGCCAGGACGATCTTCGGCCCTTTCATCTTCTTGATGATGATGCGCAGGCCTTCGACCTCCAGCACTTCCTCTTCCTCAGGCACGCGCTTGAGGGTTTCATAGATCAGCCCAGCCAGGGTTTCGGCCTCGATGTGGTCAAGGTCGATACCCAGCAGGCGCTCGACCTTGAACAGCGGCGTGTCACCGCGCACCAGCAGCTTGCCCGGCTGGTAGGCGAGGATGCCGCGCTCGGTCTTGCGGTGTTCGTCCTGAATATCGCCCACCAGCACTTCCAGCACGTCTTCCATGGTCAGGTAACCGATCACCTTGCCATCGGCTTCTTCCACCAGCACGAAATGCGCACCGCCCTTGCGGAACTGCTCCAGCAGCTGCGACAGCGGCATATGCCGGGAGACGCGCTCCAGCGGCCGGGCCAGGTCTTCGAGGTCGATGGTTTCGGGCAGGTGGTCGAGCTCGGCCAGCTCCAGCAGCAGGTCCTTGATGTGCAGCAAACCGGTGAACTCTTCGCGCTCGGCGTCGTACACCGGGTAACGGCTGAACTTGTGGCGGCGCAGCAGTGCCAGGATCTGCTTGAGCGGGGCGTGGGCGTCGATGCTGACCATGTCCTCGCGGGAGTTGGCCCAGTCGACCACCTCCAGCTCGCCCATTTCCACCGCCGAGGCCAGCACGCGCATGCCTTGGTCGCTCGGGTCCTGGCCGCGGCTGGAGTGCAGGATCAGCTTGAGCTCTTCGCGGCTGTAGTGATGCTCGTGGTGCGGGCCAGGCTCGCCCTGGCCGGCAATGCGCAGGATGGTGTTGGCGCTGGCATTGAGCAGGTAGATGGCCGGGTACATGGCCCAGTAGAACACGTACAGCGGCACTGCCGTCCACAGCGACAGCAGCTCGGGCTTGCGGATCGCCCAGGACTTGGGCGCCAGCTCACCGACCACGATGTGCAGGTAAGAGATGACGAAGAAGGCGACGAAGAACGAAATGCCCTTGATCAGCTCTGGCGTGTCGACGCCCAAGTAGGCCAGCAGCGGCTCCAGCAGGTGGGCGAAGGCCGGTTCACCGACCCAGCCCAGGCCCAGCGAGGCGAGGGTGATGCCCAGCTGGCAGGCGGACAGGTAGGCGTCCAGCTGATTGTGTACCTTGCGCAGGATGCTGCCACGCCAGCCGTGCAGTTCGGCGATGGAATCGACGCGGGTGGAGCGCAGCTTGACCATGGCGAACTCGGCGGCTACGAAGAAGCCGTTGAGCAGTACCAGGAGCAAGGCAAAGATGATCATGCCGAAATCGGCGAATAACGAGGTGAGGCTGATACCAGGGGAAGGGTCCATGATGGATTTTTTACGGGGTCCGTCTTTGGGGAATGGAGAAAAAAAGTGCCAGCACAGGCTGGCACAGGGGATCCAATGTAGCGGTTGAAGCCGCAAAAGCAAAGGGTGATGGACGTGATGGGGCTGTTGGGCAGCCCACTCAACCCTTGCCGTTAGCCAATTGTGCTGGTGCAAAATGGCAGGTGAAGGTGCTCCCATGCCCCGGCACACTGCTGATCTCCAACCGCCCGCGATGGCGCAACAGCACATGCTTGACGATCGCCAGGCCCAGCCCTGTGCCCCCGGTATTGGACGCCCGGCTGGAGTCGACCCGGTAAAACCGCTCGGTCAATCGCGGCAAATGCTTGGCATCGATACCAATGCCAGAATCCTGCACGCTCAGGTGTGCGCCGTGCGCATCGGCCCACCAGCGGATGCGAATGCTGCCCTCGTCCGGGGTGTACTTGACCGCGTTGAACACCAGGTTGGAGAACGCACTGCGCAGCTCGGCCTCGCTGCCCTTGAGGCACACGCCGGGTGTGGCCTCCAGGCTGATGCGCTGGTTGCGCGGCCCGGACAGCGCCTGGGCATCACCCTTGATCGACTGCAGCAGGGCATCGACCGGCACTGGCAGGTTGTCGGAGGGGTAGTCGGTGGCTTCCAGCTTGGCCAGCAGCAACAGGTCGTTGAGCAGGGTCTGCATGCGCGAGCCTTGCTGGCTCATCTGCTGCAGGGCCCGGCGCCAGCGCGGGTTCACGTCCTCGACGTTGTCCAGCAGGGTTTCCAGGTAGCCGGTAATCACCGTGAGCGGTGTCCGCAGCTCGTGGGAAACGTTGGCGACGAAGTCCTTGCGCATCTGTTCAAGCTGGTGGATGCGGGTGACGTCGCGTACCAGCATCAGGTGCTCGTTGTTGCCGTAGCGAGTGATGTGCAGTTGCACGCGCATACGGTCATTGATCGGCGAGGGGATTTCCAGCGGCTCGACGTAGTTTTCCGCTTCGAAGTACTCCTTGAAGCGCGGGTGGCGTACCAGGTTGGTCACCTGCTGGCCGCCGTCCTGCGGGGTCTTGAAGCCCAGCAGGGTTTCTGCGGCGCGGTTCCACCACTCCAGGTTGCCGTCGCTGTCGAGCATGATCACCGCATCGCGCAGCGCGGCAGTGGACTCCTGGACCCGGTCGATCACTGCCTGCAGGCGGCCGCGCACGCGTTGGTCGCGACGTTGCAGGTGATAGATGCTGTCGAACACTTCGCCCCACAGGCCGTAACCGTCGGGTGGCGCCTCGTCGGGTTGGTGGTTGCGCAGCCAGTCATGCAGGCGCAGCAGTTGCTTGAGGGTCCAACCCAGGTACAGCGCCAGGCCGATGGCCAGGCTCCAGCCGTAATAGCCGCTGACCAGCCCGCCGACCAGGCAGACAGTGATCAGCAGCAGCAGGTGGCGAATCAGGGTCGCGTGCCAGTTCTGGTTCAATTGACGGTCCTTGTACAACGACGTGCAGCCAGGCGTGCAGGCTTGTCAGCTCTTGGTCGAGAAGCGGTAGCCAGTGCCGCGGACGGTTTGTACCAGATTTTCGTAAGCTTCACCCAGCGCCTTGCGCAGGCGGCGGATGTGCACGTCGACGGTACGCTCCTCGACATAGACGTTGCCGCCCCAAACCTGGTCGAGCAACTGGCCACGGGTGTAGGCGCGCTCCTGGTGGGTCATGAAGAACTGCAGCAGGCGGTATTCGGTGGGGCCCATCTCGGCGGGCTTGCCGTCGATGGTCACGCGGTGGCTGATCGGGTCGAGCAGCAGGCCGCCCACTTCAATCGGTGCCTCGCTGTCGCTCGGGCCGGTGCGACGCAGCACGGCCTTCAGGCGGGCGACCAGTTCGCGCGGTGAGAACGGTTTGGTGATGTAGTCGTCGGCACCCACTTCCAGGCCCTGGATCTTGTTGTCCTCCTCACCCTTGGCAGTGAGCATGATGATCGGGATGTCCCCGGTCAGCTCGTCACGCTTCAGGCGGCGGGCCAGCTCGATACCCGAGGTGCCCGGCAACATCCAGTCGAGCAGGATCAGGTCAGGCTTGCGGTCGACGATGATCGCGTGGGCCTGCTGGGAGTTTTCTGCTTCCAGGCAGTCGTAGCCGGCCATTTCCAATGCAACGGCGATCATCTCGCGAATAGGCGCTTCGTCGTCGACGATCAGAATGTTCCTGCCAACCATGCTCAAAACCTCTCCTGGAAAATCGTGTCTGGCCCGCATTAGATAACGGAATTATTGCAGCTGTGTGACAGGACATTGGCTGTTATGGCGACATTGCATGACTGGGCTAGGCTTCAAGGGGCCGCTGTGGCTGTTAGTCGAACTCTTTCCACCCCCGAATACATGGTGATTCCAATGACACGACACATGCTGAACTGGATGGCCCTTTTCGCTGCACTGGCGCTGCCGGGGGTAGCGTCGGCCCACCATCAGGCCAAGGAAATGAACGGCATGTTGGTCACGCCTAAAACAGAGATGACGCTGTATACCTTCGACAAAGATTCTGGCGGCAAGTCGATGTGCAATGGTGAGTGCGCGAAAAACTGGCCACCGTTGGCGGCCCAGGCAAACGAAAAGAATGAAGGCAAGTGGACGCAGATCAAGCGCGATGATGGTTCGATGCAGTGGGCCTATGACGGCAAGCCACTGTATACCTTCATCAAGGACAAGAAAGCCGGGGACATGACCGGTGATGGCGTGAAAGACGTCTGGCACGTCGCCAAGCCTTGAGGCACTTTGCATGACCTTGTGGCGGCGGGTAAACCCGCTCCCACAGGGTCTGTATTGACTGTCAGCGCAGCGCGTAGTCCAGGACTATGCCAATGAAGACCAGCAGCCCCGCCCAGTGATTGTGCAAAAACGCCTTGAAGCATGAATCCCGGTCCAGCTTGCGTGTCGACCAGAACTCCCAGGCAAAGCACACGGCAGCCCCCAGCAGCCCCAGGTGGAACCAGCCGCCCAGCTCGAAGCGGCTCCCCGCCAGCAGCAGGCAGCCCAACGACAGCAGCTGCAAGGTCAGGATGATCACCCGATCCGCTTCGCCGAACAGGATGGCCGTCGACTTCACGCCGATCTTCAGGTCATCGTCGCGATCGACCATGGCGTAATAGGTGTCATAGCCCACGGTCCACAGCAGGTTGGCGATGTACAGCAGCCAGGCGCTGGCCGGCAGCTCGCCCCCGGCCGCCGTGAAGGCCATGGGGATGCCCCAGGAATACGCGGCGCCCAGCACCACCTGCGGGTAATAGGTGTAGCGCTTCATGAACGGGTAGCAGAACGCCAGGGCTACCGCCCCGAACGACAGCCAGACCGTGCGGCTGTTGGTGCACAGCACCAGCAGAAAACTTACCGCGACCAGGATCGCGAACAGCGCCAGTGCCTCGCGTGGCTTGACCCGGCCGCTGGCCAGGGGGCGGTCGGCGGTGCGTTTGACGTGGCCATCGACCTTGCGGTCGGCAAAGTCATTGATGCAGCAACCTGCGGCGCGCATCAGCACAACGCCAAGGCCGAAGATCAGCACGTTGGCCAGGGTCGGCGAACCTTGCCCGGCAATCCACACCGCCGACAGGGTAGGCCACAGCAGCAGGTAGATACCGATCGGGCGGTCCATGCGGCTTAGCTGGACAAAGTCCCAGGCGCGCGGGTGCCAGCGGTTGAGCGACTTGAGCAATTGCAGGTACATCAGCGGGTTTCCTCCTTGGCCGCTTGCCACAAGGCTGGCAGGAATACCTCGGCCACCAGCAGGTCCAGGCCGTCCCGTTCGAAACGTGAGCGGCGGCCCCAGAGCCCGTCGTGCGCGGCTTCGGCCGGCAACCAGGCCTGTGGATAACTGCACACCTCGATTGGGTGGCGAATGAATGCCTGATCACAGAACAGCAACTCGCCCAGCGAGCGGCTGCCCAGGGTCTCGAGGTCCAGGCCGCCGCGCTCCAGGGCGCTGCGGCTGGCCACGCTGCGGGCGAATACCCAGGGCTGGCCATGGCCGCGCAGGTAGACTTCGCGCACCCAGCCTTGTGCCCCGGGCGCAATGCCCAGCGCCTGGCACTCGTCATCGCGCAGGGTCTGCCAGCCTTCAAGCAGCGGGGTCACGCAGAAGTGCTCGCGGGACAGGTGGGTGAGGCGGCGAGTCAGCGAGCCCTCGTCGAACAGCCAGCCCAGGGTCGGCTGGTCGAGCTTGGTCGCCAGCTGTGAATACGCCAGCCACGCGACAGCGGCTGCTTGCGGGGATTCGTACGACACGTCGGTATGCTTGTTACAGCCAGAGAGGCGGCGAGCTTAGCATGTTGCCCCGACTGCTTGCATACTGCTGGCAGGGCCAGTAAAAAGCCCCCAAAGATTGCACGATGGCCCTATGTGCGGCTTGCCCGCGAAAAGCCCATCAGCAGCGACACAACGCCTGAACCGAGGAACCGCGTACCCATGAAGAAGTGGCAATGTATTGTCTGTGGCCTGATCTACAACGAAGCCGAAGGCTGGCCGGATGACGGCATTGAGCCCGGTACCCGCTGGGAAGATGTGCCGCAGGACTGGCTGTGCCCCGACTGCGGCGTGGGCAAGAGCGACTTCGAAATGATCGAGATTGGCTGATCACAACCCTGTTTCAACTGAGGAAAGCACGACATGACGTCCCCTGTAGTCATCATCGGTACTGGCCTGGCCGGTTACAACCTGGCCCGTGAATTTCGCAAGCTCGATGGCGAGACGCCGCTGCTGTTGATTACCGCCGACGATGGTCGTTCCTACTCCAAACCCATGCTCTCCACGGGCTTCGCCAAGCTCAAGGATGCCGATGGGTTGTGCATGGCCGAGCCGGGTGCGATGGCCGAGCAGCTCAAGGCCGAAATCCGCACCCACACGCGCATCAGCGGTATCGACCCTGGGCACAAGCGCCTGTGGATCGGCGAAGAGGCTGTGGCCTATCGCGACCTGGTACTGGCCTGGGGGGCCCAGACCGTGCAGGTGCCGATCGAGGGCGATGCTGGCGGGCAGGTTTTCCCGATCAATGACCTGGAGGATTACGCACGCTTTCGCGCCGCCGCTGCCGGCAAACAGCGCGTGCTGGTGCTGGGGGCCGGGCTGATCGGCTGTGAGTTTGCCAATGACATGAGCCTGGGCGGGCTCAAGGTCGATGTGGTGGCCCCGTGCGAACAGGTCATGCCGACCCTGTTGCACCCAGCCGCCGCCGCCGCCGTGCAGGCCGGGCTCGAAGGGCTTGGCGTGCGCTTTCACCTGGGCCCGGTGCTGACGCGTCTGCAGCGTGTGGCTGAAGGCCTTGAGGCGCATTTGTCGGACGGCAGCGTGATCGCCTGTGACCTGGTGGTGTCGGCTATCGGCCTGCGCCCACGTACCGATCTGGCCGCTGCCGCCGGCCTCAAGATCAACCGCGGCGTGGCTGTGGACCGCCAGTTGCAAACCTCCCACGACAACATCTACGCCCTGGGTGACTGTGCCGAGGTCGATGGCATCAACCTGCTTTATGTCATGCCGCTGATGAGCTGTGCCCGGGCCTTGGCGCAGACCCTGGCGGGCAACCCCACGGCCGTCAGCTACGGCCCGATGCCGATCACCGTGAAGACCCCGGCGTGCCCGCTGGTTGTCTCGCCGCCACCGCAAGGGCGTGAAGGCAATTGGCAGGTGCAAGGGCAGGGCAGTGACCTCAAAGTGCTGTGCCACGATGCCGACGGCACGCTGCTGGGCTATGCCCTGACCGGTGCGGCAGTCATGGAGAAGCTGGCCCTGAATCGCCAGTTACCGCCTGTAATGGCCTAAATAGACGGCGTTCTGTCGGATTTACCCTGTTGTTGCCCACACAATGGCCGCCCAGATACTGGCGCGGCCTCGGTGGGCGTGCCATTCTCACTTCCGTCTGCCGCAGATTAGAGCCTGCGGTGCCTTGAGCGCTGCCCCCAGAGGCAGCACGGCATAACAACAAAAAATCCCGTCAAAGAGGCTTTACCATGCGCAAACCAGAACTCGCCGCTGTCATCGCCGATAAGGCCGATCTGACCAAGGAAAAGGCCAACGTGGTGCTGAATGCGATTCTCGACAGCATCACGGGTGCCCTGGACAAGGACACCGTGACCCTGGTCGGTTTCGGCACCTTTGAAAAACGTCACCGCGGCGCGCGTACCGGCAAGAACCCACAGACCGGCGAGCCGGTAAAGATCAAGGCCAGCAACACGGTAGCCTTCAAGCCTGGCAAAAACCTGCGCGACAGCGTCAACACGACTGCCAAGCCGGCCAAGAAAGGCAAATGATCCACACCTGACAACCCCCAGTGTCAGCCAAGCGGGCGCCCTAGGGTGCCCGTTGTGCTTTGTGTGGGGATATGTTGCGAACTTGCGTAAATCGTTCGAGAAGAGGATAAACTGCGCGACTCAGTCATTTTTTATTCGAGGCGCGTTGATGAAGTTCCGCTTTCTTCTCTGGGCCATGGGGCTGTTGATGGCCAGGGCCAGCCGTAACAACCCGGCGTTCAAGCAGCAGCTCAAGGACAAGGACCTGGTTTTCCAGATGCAGACTCTGGACGGCAAAATCGCCCGGCACTTTATGGTCAGTGACGAACGCATCAGCAGCAAAGGTGGCGTACACCCACAGCCGGCCTTCGCCATTGCCTTCAAGGATGCCGCTTACGGGTTCGCCACGCTGCAGGCGGGCAACAAGCAGCTGGCCTTCATGCAGGGGATTCAGGACAAGAACATCCAGATCAAAGGCAATCCGGCGCTGGTGATGTGGTTCCAGGGCTTGATGAAATACCTGAAGCCGAAGAAGAAGCGCTGAGGTCGCATGCCCTGTGTGGGCGGGTTAACCCGCCCACACAGGGCCAATATGCATCAATGCGGGGCGTGGAACTGCGAAGCCAGTTCGCGCAGCAAAGTCTCTGCCTCCAGCACCTTGTTCACCACATCCTCGGCCTTTTCCCGCGTTACCCCCAGCCGCTCCAGCAGCTCATCGGGTACTTCCTCCTGTGGCCCCGAGCCAATGCCGCGCGAACGCAGCAGGCGCGTCGCCAGGCATACCAGGTTGGGGAATGCCGCGTAGTCGCCGTCATAGGACGGGTCGTGCTGGAAGCGCAGCGCAGTCGAGAGCTCTTCGGGCATGTCCCACAGCTTCATCAGCCAGGCGCCGATCTGTTCGCGGTTGATACCCAGCAGGTGTTGTTCCACGTAGGTGTGGCACAGGTGCGGGTTGACCTCCAAATGGCGGCAGATCAGCGAGAAGTGGGGCGGGAACACATGCGCCAGCAGCAGGTAGCCAAAGTTGTGCAGCAGCCCGGCCAGGTAGGTCAGGCCAGCTTCGGGGCGTTCTGCCCGCGGCATGGCGCGGGTCAGGCCCTCGATGATGGCTGCGGTGTAGATCGACTGTTGCCAGTACGGAGTGGCTTGCTGCGGGTGGTCTTTGGGCAGGCTCAGGGTCTTGCCCAGGGCCAGCCCAAGGGCCAGGTTGATCACCAGATCGAAGCCCAGCACGCGCACGATGGCGTCTTCCACCGAGCGGATCTTGCCGGGTGAGGCGTAGTAGGGCGATGCCGCCCAACTCACCACCTGGGCAGCCAGTGCCGGGTCGGTCTCGACCACGCCGGTAATGTCATCGATGCTGGCGTTGGGGTCTACGCGCAGCTTGATGATCTTCTGCGCGGTGTCGGCCAATGGCGGGATTTCGATGGTTTCTTCAAGGCGCTTCTGGATGCGGCGTGCTGTGAAGGCCTGGACGGCCTGGCTGATCTCTTGGGGGTCGTCATGCGGCCGGTCGAGGTTAGGGCTGATGGCCTTGACCTCCTGGCCAAAGCTGCTGGCGCTGGCCTTGGTGAGCATG
This sequence comes from Pseudomonas sp. SWRI77, assembly GCF_014269105.1. NCBI lineage: Bacteria > Pseudomonadati > Pseudomonadota > Gammaproteobacteria > Pseudomonadales > Pseudomonadaceae > Pseudomonas > Pseudomonas sp. SWRI77. Next base: position 216,821 of record NZ_JABWRV010000006.1, read on the forward strand.
CGCTTGAAGTTCGCGCGGTCGATCTCCAGCAGCAGGCCGGCTTCACCGGACTGAATCAGCACGGTCTCGCAGTCGAGCAGGCTTTTTTCGTATTGGCACGGCGAGCTGGTCAGCGCCGGAATGCCCGGCAGGCGCTTGAGGTGGTGCTTGTCGAGCATCTGCTTGAGCCGTGGCACCGATACCGCCGTCAGCTTGCGACCGGTCAGCTCGCCCAGCCGATTGAGGTCAAGCAGCTGGCTCTGTGGGAACAACACCATCAGGGCGCCGATTTCGTCGTCGAGCAAGACCGCCTGCACCCGCGAGGCGGCGGGCAATTGCGCATGCTCGACCACTTCGCGGTAGGTGACGCCCACCTTATCGAGCAGCAGCCTGATGACAGAGGGGGCGTGTGGGGTTGCGGTGTCCAGGGCAACTTCAGTCATGGTCCGTATCCACTCGTTCTTTTAAACGCGAAGTATAACCAGTCCCGCCGCAAATCTGGATCCATTCTGGGACTGGCGTCACACTTGGCCATATTGCTGGCCATGGCGCAGCCAGCGGTCAAGCAGCGGGCTGACGTGGTCCGGCCAGCGCGCGATCAGGGCTTGGGCGGCATCACGCACGGCCGGCAGCAGGTCGGCATCGCGCATCAGGTCAGCGACCTTGAACTGTAGCAGACCGGTCTGGCGGGTCCCCAGCATCTCGCCAGGGCCGCGCAGTTCCAGGTCTTTTTCGGCGATGATGAAGCCATCGTTGGTTTCGCGCATGATCCCCAGGCGTTCGCGGCCGATCTGCGACAGCGGCGGGTGATACAGCAACACGCAATGGCTTGCAGCGCTGCCCCGGCCTACCCGGCCGCGTAGCTGGTGGAGCTGGGCCAGGCCCAGGCGCTCGGGGTTCTCGATGATCATCAGGCTGGCATTGGGCACGTCCACGCCCACCTCGATGACCGTGGTCGCGATCAGCAGCTGCAGCTCTGCGGCCTTGAACTGCGCCATGATCTCGGCCTTTTCCGCAGGCTTCATGCGCCCGTGGATAAGGCCGACCCGCAGCTCGCCCAGGGCGCTGCCAAGCTCCTCATAGGTGCTCTCGGCCGCCTGGCAGGTGAGCTCTTCGGATTCTTCGATCAAGGTGCACACCCAGTAGGCCTGGCGCCCTTCGGCACAGGCGGCGCGTACCCGCTCGACCACCTCGAAGCGGCGGCTGTCGGCCACCAGCACGGTGTTAACGGGGGTGCGCCCGGGTGGCAACTCGTCGAGGACCGAGGTGTCGAGGTCGGCGTAGGCGCTCATCGCCAAGGTCCGCGGGATCGGCGTGGCGGTCATGATCAGCTGGTGCGGGCAAAGCTCGCCGGCCACGCCTTTCTTGCGCAGGGCCAGGCGTTGCTGCACGCCGAATCGGTGCTGTTCGTCGATGATCGCCAGGGCCAGGTGCTTGAATTTGACCTCCTCCTGAAACAGCGCATGGGTGCCCACCACCATCGGTGCGCCGTTGGCGATCTGCTCCAGTGAACTGGCGCGGGCCTTGCCTTTGAGCTTGCCAGCCAGCCATGCCACCTCGATGCCCAGCGGTTCGAGCCAGCGCTTGAAGGTGATGTAGTGCTGTTCGGCGAGGATCTCGGTGGGCGCCATCAACGCCACCTGGTAACCGGCCTCCAGCGCTTGCAGCGCCGCCAGTGCAGCGACCACCGTCTTGCCGGCACCGACATCGCCCTGTACCAGGCGCATCATCGGCTCGGCCTGGGCAAGGTCGTAGGCAATTTCGTTGGCCACACGCTGCTGGGCACCGGTCGGCTTGAAACCCAGGTTGGCCAGGTACTGCGCCGGCAACCGGCTGGCCTTGGGTAGCACGGGGGCACGCAGGCTGCGCAGGCTCTCGCGCAGCCGTTGCTGCGACAGCTGATGGGTCAGCAGTTCCTCGAAGGCCAGGCGGTGCTGAGCCCAATGCTGGCCTTCGGCAAGCTCGTCGAGGTCGGCATCGGCCGGCGGGTTGTGCAGATAACGGATGGCGTCGTCCAGCGGTGCCAGCTGGTAGTCCCGGGCCAGCTCATCGGGCAGCCAGTCTGGCAGGCTGCGCGGGCCAAGCATGCCCAGGCTCTGTTGGCAGAGCAGGCGCAGACGTTGCTGGGTAAGGCCTTCGGTGGTCGGGTAGATCGGCGTCAGGGTCTGTTCTACCGGGGGTGGAGGCTCGTCGCCGTTCAGCGCCCGGTACTCCGGGTGATAAATCTCCAGGCCAGAGGCGCCAGGGCGTGCTTCGCCATAGCAGCGCAGGTGCGTGCCGCGTTTCAGGCCTTCTTTCTGCGCGTTGCTGAAGTGATAGAAGCGCAGGCTCAGCACCCCGCTGCCATCACCCAGGCGCACCACCAGGCTGCGGCGCTTGCCCATGGTCACGTCAGCGCCACTGACCACCCCTTCGATGACTGCGTCCTGGCCTGGGCGCAGGGCGCCGATGGGCACCACGCGGGTGCGGTCCTGGTAGCGCAGCGGCAAGTGGAACAACAGGTCCTGCAGGTTCTCCAGGCCGACCTTGGCGAGTTTTTCCGCCATGGCATCGCCCACGCCCTTGAGCACCGTGACCGGGACCTTCGACAGCTCACTCATGACTCAGGCCGGCTGTTCCGCAGAGGGTTTGGCGACCGAGCAGAGGCGGATCGAGTCGGCGAGGATCTCGATGGCCTTGGGCCGCGGGAAGCTGGCACGCCAGGCAATGGCTACGGTACGGAACGGTGCCGGTGCAGTCAGTGGGCGCACTTCGATGACACCCGGCGCGTAGTGGTGGCTGTGCACCGCCGACAGCGGCAGGATCGAGACGCCAAGGCCCGAGGCAACCATGTGGCGAATGGTTTCCAGCGAGCTCGACTCCACCGTGGTGTGCCGGGCGCCTTCACCGCCCTTGTTCAGGGTCGGGCAGGCTTCCAGGACCTGGTCGCGGAAACAGTGGCCTTCGCCCAGCAGCAGCAGGCTCTTGTCGTTGAGCATGGCGGTATCGATGGTTTTTTTCGCCGTCCACGGGTGATCGGCGGGCATCAAGGCGCAGAATGGCTCATCGTACAGCGGCAGGGTCAGCACGTCGGCTTCGTTGAACGGCAGGGCGATGATCACCGCGTCCAGTTCGCCGTTGCGCAGTTTTTCTCGCAGTACGTGGGTGAAGTTCTCTTCGATGTACAGCGGCATCTGTGGTGCCACGCGGTGCAGCTGCGGGATCAGGTGCGGGAAGAGATATGGGCCGACGGTATAGATGGCACCGACCTTGAGCGGGGCGGTCAGCTGGTTCTTGCCGGCCTGGGCCAGTTCACGGATGCCCTGGGCCTGTTCCAGTACCTTCTGCGCCTGGGCAACGATGCTTTCACCGACCGGGGTCAGGCGAACCGCGCTCTTGCTGCGCTCGAAGATCAGCACGCCAAGCTCGTCCTCGAGCTTCTTCACACCGACCGACAGGGTCGGCTGGCTCACGTGACAACGTTCGGCCGCGTGGCCGAAATGCTGTTCCTGGGCGAGTGTGACGATGTAGCGTAATTCTGTGAGGGTCATAACGTGCGTCCATGAAGTTGCGAGCCCAGCATAGCGGCTGCAATCGATAGACGCACGTTATCAGACTTGCCGATTTGTGACAGAAACAAAAGCCTCAGCGGCGGTCCAGTGAGTAGACGAACGGCGCCACGACTTCGATCGTGCCGTTGTTCAGCAACTCCGGTGGCGGCTTGGGTACCGTGCCGGCGCGACGGATCATCTCCAGCGTTGCGCGGTCCAGTGCTGCACTCCCCGAACCACCCGCCATGGCGTACGACACTACCTTGCCTTCGGCATCGACCACGAAACGCAGGCGGTTGATGCCCTGCAGGCCGCGACGACGCGCGTCTTCCGGATAGCGCTTGTACTTGGCCAGGTGGCGCAGCAGGTCACTCTGCCAGGTAGGCAGGGCGTTGCTGTTGGACGCGATGCTCGGTGCCGGTGCTGCGGACTTCTGGGGCGGCGTATTGCTTGGCGGTGCATCCACCACCTCCTCGGTCGGAGGTGCTTCCTTCGGCGGCTCAGGCTTTTTCTCAGGCTTGGGCGGCTGTGGCTTGGCCTTCGGCTTGGGCGGCTTGGCGATGGCGATCTTGGGTTTAGGCGCTTCCACCAGCTTGGGCAACGGCAGTTCTTCGACCGGTGCCGGCGGCTGTGGGGCGGCTTTGGGAGGTGGTGGTGGCGCAGGCTCCGGCAACGGTGCCAGCTCGACCATCATCGCTGCCGGCGGCAGCTCGATGGCCTGAGGCACCGACCAGTTGAGCGTGAGCAGCACAGCGACGGCATGGACACCCAGCACAAGTGCCAGGCTGCCGCTGTAACGCGCCAGATTGTGCCGCGTCTTCGTCATTTCTTGGCTGCCGTCTCGAGACCTACCAGACCGACTTTGAGGTAGCCGGCCGCGCGCATGTTGTTCATCACTTCCATCAGGTCACCGTAATCCACGCCCTTGTCGGCCTGGAAGAAGATGGTCGTTTCCTTGTCGCCCTTGGTCTTGGCGTCGAGCATCGCGCCAAGTTGCGCGGGTGAAGGTACCTGATCGTCGCCGACATACAGCTTCTGGTCGGCCTTGACGCTGACGAACACGGGTTTCTCGGGCCTCGGCGCCGGCTTGGCGGTCGAGGCTGGCAGGTCGACCTTGATGTCGACCGTTGCCAAGGGCGCCGCCACCATGAAGATGATCAGCAGTACCAACATGACGTCGATGAACGGCGTAACGTTGATTTCGTGGTTTTCGGCGAGGTCGTCGCCACCTTCGTTGAGATGCAGGCCCATGGCTTACCCCACTTTCACCATGTGCGGGGCGGCGCGCTCGCTGCCTTGGTGGTCCAGGTCACGGCTGACCAGCAGCAGCACCTGGGCAGAAGCGTCGGACACCTGAGCCTTGTAGCCGGCAATGGAGCGGGCGAAGACGTTGTAGATGACCACGGCCGGGATTGCCGCAACCAGGCCCAGGGCTGTTGCCAGCAGGGCTTCGGCGATGCCGGGGGCAACGACTGCCAGGTTGGTGGTCTGGGTCTTGGCGATGCCGATGAAGCTGTTCATGATGCCCCATACGGTGCCGAACAGACCGACGAAGGGTGCGGTGGAACCGATGGTGGCCAGTACGCCGGTGCCGCTGCTCATGTTGCGGCCGCTGGCGGCGACCAGGCGCTCCAGGCGAAAGGCGACGCGTTCCTTGATGCCTTCTTTTTCACGCGTGTTGGCCGACAGGCGCATTTCTTCGAGGGCATCGTGGACCAGGGTGTGGGCCAGGGTGCCTTCCTTGTTGGAGACCTCGCTGGCCTCCTTGAGGCTGGCGGACTTCTTCAGCTGTGCAATTTCGCCGCGCAGACGACGCTTGGCGCCCATCAGCTCGAAGCCTTTGGCGATCCAGATGGTCCAAGTGATGATCGAGGCGATGGCCAGGCCAATCATGACGATCTTCACCACGATGTCGGCGTTCTTGTACATGCCCCATGGCGACAGGTCGTGGGCCATGCCCAGGGTAGTATCCTCGACCAGTGCTTCGACGCCCGGGTCTACGGCGACCGGTGCATCGACCGGGGCTGCGGCAGGCGCGTCGGCAGCGGGCGCCGAGCCATCAGTGGCCGGGGCCGGGGCCGCGGCGGGAGTGGCAGGGGCGGCAGCGGCAGCAGCGGCAGCAGGTGTGCTGGCGTTGGCGGTTGGCTCATCGGCCATGGCCACTGGGGCCAGCACCAGGCTGAACATCAGCGCGGCGATGGCACGCCAGGCGCGCGACGGGGTTGGCGAAGCGGAGGGTTGAGTACGTGTCATGCTAGCCGGACCTGATGAAGAAAAAGAGTGAACGTTCTCCAAGGCCTCGAGAGCGGCCGAGAACAGATAGGGGCGCCATTATTGCAAGTAATTCTTGTTAACAAAAGTAATCTCGTTGCTTTTTTCGCCTATCGTCTAGCCGCCCATCGTGTAGCGTGGCTGGTTTGATCCACTGGTCTAGGGAGTTTTGAGATGTTGGACCTGTCCGTAATGGTCGTAGGTTGTGGTGATGTAGGTGGCCGGCTTGCCCAGCAATTGCTTGCCCGTGGCTGGCAGGTGAGCGGCTTGCGCCGCTCGATCGCGCAACTGCCCGAGGGCGTTGTGCCGGTGGCTGCCGACCTGTCCGATGCGGCCATCCCCGCAGCGTGGCCGCAGCGTGCGCCGGATTATCTGGTGTATTGCGTGGCGGCCAGCCAGCACGATGAGGCGGGGTATCAGGCCGCCTATGTCGACGGCCTGCGCCATGTGCTGGCATGGCTAGCAGCGCGTGGGCAGCACCCGCGACGGCTGTTGTTCGTGTCCAGCAGCAGCGTGTTTGCGCAACAAGAGGGTGAGTGGATCGATGAGACGGCGGCCACTGAGCCTGAAGGGTACTCCGGGCGAGTAATGCTTGAAGCCGAGCGCCTGGCGCTGGCCAGTGGTATCCCGGCAAGCGTGGTGCGTTTGACCGGTATCTACGGGCCGGGCCGTGAGTGGCTGTTGAGCCAGGTACGCCAGGGGTATCGTGTGGCCGAGCAGCCGCCGCTGTATGGCAACCGCATCCATGCCGAGGATGCAGCCAGCCTGCTGGCCTTCCTGCTGCAGGCGGATGCCGACGGCGTGGCGCTGGACGATTGCTATATAGGTGTCGATGACGACCCGGCGCCGCTGGCCGATGTGGTGGCCTGGTTGCGCGGGTACATGGGGGTTACCGAGTGGTCGGATGAGCAGCGTGTGCGCCGTACCGGCAGCAAGCGCTGCAGCAATGCCCGCGTGCGGGCATTGGGCTGGGTGCCGGCATATCCGAGCTACAAGGAAGGGTATGCGGCCATTCTGCAAGGGAAAGGCTGACGCCCTGGGGCCGCTTTGCGGCCCTTTCCGACCGGTCCGCGGCCGGCAGGGCCGCGAATGGCTTCAGTTCTTCTCAAGCACCCACTGACGAGAACCGGCTGCCAATGCAGGCATCTCGTCCGGCTGTGCACGGTTCACCGCCTGGAAAATCTCCAGCTTGTCGCCATCACGCTTGAGAATGAACGGCGCACCACGTTGCTTGCGCTCCAGCCACAGGCTGTCGTTGCTGCCACCCATGGTCGCGCAATCGCCCGCCAGGCACAGGGCGAAACGGTCCGGGCCGGGCAGGCCGGTCACGCCGCCGTTATCGGCGAAACGCACCACGCTACCTTGGCCCTGGCCTTCGACGATCTTCCAGTCGCCGCCTAGGTAAGCCTGATAAAGCGCCTTCTCGAAGCTGCCACCCAGGGGCGCATTGCCCGGCTGCTTGGCGCGCACGAAGGTCTGCTTGGCACCGGATTGGTCAGTGGTTTTCAGCTCGTCACCGTCCAGCTCAAGCTGCTCGGTCTGCCCGCCCTGGAAGCTGGCCTGCCACTGCTTTTCAGTGGCGCTCAGCTGGCCATCGGCGGCCTCGAAACCATTGCTGAAGCTGGCCTGCTGGTCGGCTATATCGAGTTTCCACTCGAACACCGGGCCATGCTCATTCAGGGCCTGACGCAGGCTGCCACCCTTGACGGCGGCTTTGATGGCATCCTGGTTGATCCAGGTGCCGTTGAAGTCTTCGGGTTTATGACTGGCGCAACCGCTCAAAAGCAGGGCTGCCAGCGCGAGGGGCAGTGCTTGACGCATGGTGGGTAACCTTGGGGGAGAGAGCGTGACGGGCAGAGCGCCCGTCACCGGGGGCATCACTCGATGACCAGGATCGCGTCCATCTCGACCTGCGAGCCTTTCGGCAGCGCGGCAACGCCAATCGCGGCGCGGGCTGGGTAAGGCTGTTCGAAGTAGCGGCCCATCACCTCGTTGACCTTGGCGAAGTGGCTCAGGTCGGTGAGGAAGATGTTCAGCTTGACGATGTCCTTGAACGAACCGCCAGCGGCTTCAGCCACGGCCTTGAGGTTCTCGAAGACCTGAACGGTCTGGGCTTCGAAGCCTTCGACCAGTTCCATGGTTTTTGGGTCCAGCGGGATCTGGCCCGACATGTAGACGGTGTTGCCGGCCTTGATCGCTTGCGAGTAGGTACCGATAGCGGCGGGGGCCTTGTCGCTGGTAATGACGGACTTGCTCATGATGACTCCTTGCGGTTGGCGGACTACGTACGCATGCGGGTGATGCGGACCACACCGGTCAAGGTACGCAGCTTCTTGATCACACGCGCCAGGTGCACGCGGTCGTGCACGCTGACCACCAGTTGGACCACGCTGATACGGCCGTCGCGTTCGTCCATGCTGATCTTCTCGATATTGCCGTCGGCGGCATTGACGCTGCTGGCCAGCAGGGCGATCAGGCCGCGTTGGTGCTCCAGCTCGACGCGCAGCTCGACGTTGAATTCGCCCGCGATGTCCTTGGCCCAGGAAAGCTGCACGCACTTCTCCGGGTTGTGGCGAATTTCACTGATGTTGCGGCAGTTCTCCAGGTGCACGACCATGCCTTTGCCCGCCGACAGGTGGCCGACAATCGGGTCACCAGGGATCGGCGTGCAGCACTTGGCGTAGCTGAGTACCAGGCCTTCGGTGCCGCGAATCGCCAGCGGGCCTTCCGGCGCCGGCAGTTGCTCGCCTTCGGCCGACAGCAGGCGGCGGGCGACTACATAGGCCATGCGGTTGCCCAGGCCGATGTCTTCGAGCAGGTCTTCGATCAGCTCCAGGCGGTATTCGGCGAGAATCGCCTGAATGCGCTCCTGGGGGATTTTTTCGAGGCTGCTGTCGAAACCGGTCAGTACCTTGTTCAGCAAGCGCTCGCCGAGGCTGATGGACTCGGAGCGGCGCTGTTGCTTGAGCGCGTGGCGGATGTGCGTGCGCGCCTTGCCGGTGACCACGAAGTTGAGCCAGGCCGGGTTCGGCCGGGCGCCCGGCGCGCTGACGATTTCTACCGTCGAGCCGCTCTGCAGGGGCTCCGACAGTGGCGCCAGGCGGCGGTTGATGCGGCAGGCGATGCAACTGTTGCCAACGTCGGTGTGTACCGCGTAGGCAAAGTCGACGGCCGTGGAGCCTTTGGGCAGCTCCATGATGCGGCCTTTTGGCGTGAACACGTAGACCTCGTCCGGGAACAGGTCGATCTTCACGCTCTCGATGAATTCCAGCGAGTTGCCCGCACGCTGCTGCAGCTCGAGGATACCCTTGACCCACTGACGGGCACGGGCGTGGCTGCCTTTGGGCTGTTCGTCGTCGTTGGACTTGTACAGCCAGTGCGCGGCGATGCCGTTGTTGGCCATCTCTTCCATCTCGCGGGTGCGGATCTGGATTTCGATGGGCACGCCATGCATGCCGAACAGCGTGGTGTGCAACGACTGATAGCCGTTCGCCTTGGGGATCGCGATGTAGTCCTTGAAGCGACCCGGCAGCGGTTTGTACAGGTTGTGCACGGCGCCGAGCACGCGGTAGCAGGTGTCGACCTTGTCGACGATGATGCGGAAGGCGTACACGTCCATGATCTCGTTGAAGGCACGGCGCTTGCCGCGCATCTTCTTGTAGATGCCATAAAGGTGTTTTTGCCGGCCGCTGACCTCGCCCTCGATACCGTCGGCGGCCAGGCAGTTGGCCAGCGACTGTTCGATCTTGGCGACGATCTCTTTGCGGTTGCCGCGGGCGCTCTTGACCGCCCGGTGGATCAGCGACGAGCGCATCGGGTGCATGGCCTTGAAGCCGAGGTCTTCGAATTCGACGCGCACGGTGTGCATGCCCAGCCGGTTGGCGATGGGCGCGTAGATTTCGAGGGTTTCCTTGGCGATGCGTCGGCGTTTTTCGCCAGACAGCACTTCCAGCGTGCGCATGTTGTGCAGGCGGTCGGCCAGCTTGACCAGGATCACGCGGATATCGCGGGCCATGGCCATGGCCATCTTCTGGAAGTTCTCGGCCTGCGCCTCGGCCTTGGTCTCGAAGTTCATCTGGGTCAGCTTGCTGACCCCATCGACCAGCTCGGCGACCGTCTCGCCAAACTGCTGGCTGAGGGCTTCCTTGGCGATGCCGGTGTCTTCGATCACATCGTGCAGCATGGCCGCCATCAGGCTCTGATGGTCCATGTGCATGTCGGCGAGGATGCTGGCCACGGCCAGCGGGTGGGTCACGTAGGGCTCGCCGCTGCGGCGGCGCTGCCCATCGTGGGCCTGTTCGGCGTAGAAATAGGCGCGACGAACCAGGTTGACCTGTTCGGGGCCCAGGTAGGTCGACAGCCGTTCGGCTAAGGCTTCTATACCCGGCATGGGTTCACCTCTTGCAGAGGAAGAGGGCCTTGTGCCGCGCGACGTCGACCTGGCATCAATCAGACAGCCTCGTTGGACTCGTCCTCGAACGCGGCGAAGACCGGATCCTCGGTGACGATCTCTTCAGCGGCGATGAACTCGTTGGTGACGATGCCTTCGGCGATTTCACGCAGGGCAACAACGGTCGGCTTGTCGTTTTCCCACGCTACGCGTGGCTCTTTGCCGCCGGTCGCCAGCTGACGGGCGCGCTTGGTCGAGAGCATGACCAGCTCAAAACGGTTATCCACGTGTTCCAGGCAGTCTTCAACAGTTACGCGGGCCATGGTCTTCCTCAGTAGCAAATGCGGTAGGCGTGCAGCCCAATTTGGGCAGGCGGACTCAATAGTTTAAAAAATCACCAGCCAATAGGGAAGCGATGTTTTGCCGGGTGCGGATCATAGCGCTCCCTGTAGTAACGGCTTTGCCAGCGAAAGGGCCGGAACAGACACCCTGATCTTGTATCTCACAACATCGCGCCGCGCAACCGTGGGGTCAGTTCTTCGAACAGCGTCTGCACCGAGCGCAATGCCCGGCAATCGGGCCGGGTCAGCAGCCACAGCTGGGTGTCGCAACCCGCCAGCGGCCCGCTCAGCGCATCGACGCCTGGCAAGGCGTGCACCATGTAATCGGGCAACGCCGCCACGCCCAACCCGGTGCTGACCAGCTGCGCGATGGTCGACATGCCGCTGCACTGGTAACGCGGGCTCAGCCCGGGGTATTGCTGGTTGCGCCAGACCACGGTGGGGTGGTCCTGCATCGAATCGTCCGGTGCGATCCACGGCACGCTGCTGGCCGCCTCGTTCAGGCGCTCGCGCCACTGCGGCTGGCCGCAGATCACATAGGAAGTCGAGCCCAGGCAGCGGCCGACCAGATGCTCCGGTGGCGTGTTGGTCAGGCGCAGGGCAATGTCGGCATCGCGCCGGCTGAGGTTGGCGAAGGTATTGGAAGTGCCCATTTCCAGCGACAAGGCCGGGTAGTTGGGCATGAATTCGGCCAATGCCGGCAACAGCAGGCTGTGCATCACTGCCTCGGTGCACGTCAGACGAACGGTACCGCTGACTACCTGCTCGCCACTGGTCATGGCGATGCGTGCGGCCTCCAGCGCCTGCTCGGCGCGCTCGGCCTGCTCCGCCAAGGCCTGCGCCGTGTCGGTCGGCAGGTAGCCTTTACGGCTCTTGACGAACAGTGCCGTGCCCAGTGCCGACTCCAGCCGGCGGATCGAACGGAACACCGTCGAAACATCGACTTTGAGCAGTTCGGCAGCCTTTGCCAGGGAGCGGCCACGTTCCAGGGCCAGGACCAGGGAGAGGTCGGCATGGGTAATCTGATATTGCATTGGTGCACGCTCTGCTTGCCGAAATGCCAATGTCTGTTGCGTTGAGGCCATTTTATAGTGGAACCGCCCCTGGGAATCAATGCGCCCGGTCGGGCAACCAATCCCCACGATGGGAAAGTGAAAAAAACAACAGCTGCAACCATCGTCGCCCGTGAGGCGCCAGCCGTATCCCCACATCGCCGCAGCAAATCAAAGGATGTACACCATGACGTCGGTCACTCCGTGCGCCAGTTCTTCCAGCGAGATGAAAGACTTCCTCCAGGCCCATCCAGACACTCAGTACGTCGATCTGCTGATCTCCGACATGAACGGCGTGGTACGTGGCAAGCGCATCGAGCGGGCCAGCCTGCACAAGGTGTACGAGAAAGGCATCAACCTGCCGGCGTCCCTGTTTGCCCTCGACATCAACGGCTCGACCGTTGAAAGCACGGGCCTGGGCCTGGATATCGGCGATGCCGACCGCGTCTGTTACCCCATACCCGGCTCGCTGTGCAACGAGCCGTGGCAGAAACGCCCCACTGCGCAGCTGCTGATGACCATGCACGAAATCGAAGGCCAGCCGTTCTTCGCCGACCCGCGCGAAGTGCTGCGCCAGGTGGTGAGCAAGTTCGATGACCTGGGCCTGGATATCTGCGCCGCATTCGAACTCGAGTTCTACCTGATCGACCAGGACAACCTCAACGGCCGCCCACAGCCGCCGCGCTCGCCGATCTCCGGCAAGCGCCCGCAGTCGACCCAGGTGTACCTGATCGACGACCTCGACGAATATGCCGACTGCCTGCAAGACATGCTCGAAGCGGCCAAGGAGCAGGACCTGCCTGCCGACGCCATCGTCAAGGAAAGCGCCCCGGCGCAGTTCGAGGTCAACCTGCACCACGTTGCCGACCCGCTGAAGGCCTGCGACTACGCGATCCTGCTCAAGCGCCTGATCAAGAACGTTGCCTACGACCATGAAATGGACACCACCTTCATGGCCAAGCCCTACCCAGGGCAGGCGGGCAACGGCCTGCACGTGCATATCTCGCTGCTGGACAAGAAAACCGGCAAGAACATCTTCGCCAACACCGACCCGCTGCAAAGCGACGAGCTGCGCCACGCCATCGGTGGCGTGCTGGAGACCATGCCGGCGTCGATGGCCTTCCTCTGCCCGAACGTCAACTCCTACCGCCGCTTTGGCGCGCAGTTCTACGTCCCCAATGCGCCAAGCTGGGGCCTGGACAACCGCACCGTTGCGGTTCGTGTGCCGACCGACAGCAGCGAAAACGTGCGCATCGAGCACCGCGTGGCCGGCGCTGACGCCAACCCGTACCTGATGCTCGCGGCCATTCTCGCCGGCATTCACCACGGCCTGACCAACAAGGTCGAGCCGGGCGAGCCGATCGAGGGCAATTCGTACGAGCAGCTGGAACAGACGCTGCCGAACAACCTGCGCGATGCCCTGCGTGCGCTGGATGACAGCGAAGTGCTCAACCAATACATCAGCCCGGACTACATCGATATCTTCGTCGCCTGCAAGGAAAGCGAGCTGGCAGAGTTCGAAGTGTCGATCTCCGACCTCGAGTACAACTGGTACCTGCACACGGTGTAAGCCCATGAGCGCAAATGCGGTCCCTTTGATCGGTATCAGCGCCTGCCGCCAGCAGGTGGGGAAAAACTCGTCGCACACGGTGGGCGACAAGTATGTCGAGGCGGCCGGCTTTGCCGGGCTGCCGCTGATTCTGCCGGCTCGCGACGGGGGCAGTGATACCCCTGGGTTGCTGGCCCGGCTCGACGGCATTCTTTTTACCGGCTCGCCTTCAAATATCGAGCCGCATCATTACAATGGCGCCCCCAGCGCGGAGGGTACCCGGCATGATCGCGCGCGCGATCGCCTGACCTTGCCGCTGCTGCAGGCAGCGATTGCCGCCGGTGTGCCGGTGTTTTGCATCTGCCGTGGTTTCCAGGAATTGAACGTGGCCCTTGGCGGCACCCTGCACCAGCGTGTGCAAGCGCTGCCTGGCTACCTCGACCACCGCGAACCTGAGGACGCACCCCTGGAGGTGCAATACGGCCCTCGTCACCCTGTCGGCATCGAGCCTGGCGGGCTGTTCGAGCGCCTGGGCCTGGCTGCGCAATTCGAGGTCAACTCGTTGCACAGCCAGGGCATCGATCGCCTGGCCCCTGGGCTGCGCGTCGAGGCACGGGCCCCGGATGGCCTGATCGAAGCGGTGTCGATGCCGGATGCGCCGGGCTTCGTGCTTGGTGTGCAGTGGCACCCTGAATGGCGTTTCGCCGAAAACCCGGTCTCCGGGCGCCTTTTCCAGGCGTTTCGCGAGGCCTGTATTGCCCATGCTGCACGGGAGGGTGTGCGCCACAAGGCATGCTGACGTCACCCGAAAGTCTCGGATGACCCACCTCCGCTGCAAGCTTTCAATGAGTGAAAGCGGGCCTTGCGCGCAAGGCCTGTGAAAACAATTCCAAAATTTACGGCAAATACTCATGAGCGATTACACAGAAGCCGGCCGCCCACCCGATGTGGCGGCCGACGCGGGCAACACACAGCGCAGCAAGGGCTTGGCCAAAGGTCGCCTGGGCTTGTTGGCCAGCGTGGTGCTGGGCATTTCCACCATCGCCCCGGTCTATACCCTGACCGGCGCGCTTGGCCCTACCGTGCGAGAGGTGGGTGCCCACCTGCCAGCGGTATTCATCGTCGGCTTCCTGCCGATGCTGCTGGTCGCCCTCGGCTATCGCGAGTTGAACTCGGCAGAGCCGGACAGCGGCACTTCGTTCACCTGGTCGGCGCGTGCCTTCGGCCCGATGATCGGCTGGATCGGTGGCTGGGGGCTGGTGGTCGCCACCACCATCGTGCTGTCGAACCTGGCGGGCGTGGCGGTCGATTTCTTCTATCTGTTCCTCGGTCAGATCACGGGCAACCATGGCCTGGCTGCCTTGGCAGACAACCTGCTGATCAATATCGCCACTTGCTGCGTGTTCATTGCCCTGGCGGTGTGGATCTGTTGTCGCGGCATAGCCACCACCATGACGGTGCAGTATGGCCTGGTGGCCCTGCAGTTACTGGTGCTGATCGGGTTTGCCTTCGCTGCCTTCGGTGGCACCACCGCGCCGCCACCGCTGGCGTTCGATTTCGCCTGGTTCAACCCGTTCGGCGTCGAGTCGTTCTCGGCGTTTGCCGCAGGGCTGTCGTTGTCGATCTTCATCTTCTGGGGCTGGGACACGTGCCTGACCGTCAGCGAAGAGTCGGTGGGCAGCGAAGAGGTGCCGGGCAAGGCCGCCACCTGGACGGTGATGTTGATTCTCGGCCTGTACCTGTTCACCGCCATCGCCACACTGCAGTTTGCCGGTATCAGCGAAACGGGCCTGGGCCTGAACAACCCGCGCATCCAGGAGAACGTCTTTGCTCACCTGGCCGGCCCGGTCATGGGGCCGCTGGCGATCCTGATGTCCATCGCCGTGCTGGCCAGCACCGCAGCGTCGCTGCAGTCGACCTTCGTGGCGCCGGCGCGCACCCTGTTGGCCATGGGTTACTACGGTGCGGTACCGCAGAAGTTCGCCAGTGTCTGCCCGCGCTCGCAAACGCCGCGCTACGCCACCATCTGCGCAGGCCTTGCCGCTGGCCTGTTCTACGTGACCATGCGTACCCTGAGCGAGAACGTGCTGGCGGATACCATCACTGCCCTGGGCATGATGATCTGCTTCTACTATTCGCTGACCGCATTTGCCTGCGTCTGGTATTTCCGCGGCAGCCTGTTCGACAGCCTGCGCCATTTCATCATGCGCGGCCTGTGCCCGCTGGTAGGTGGGGTGATCTTGTCGGTGATCTTCGCGCGTACCGCCATCGACAGCGCCTCGCCAGACTTCGGCAGCGGCTCGCATGTGGGCGGGTTGGGGCTGGTGTTCGTGATTGCCGCGATCATTTCGGTGCTCGGCATCGGGCTGATGATGCTGTCGCGCCTGCGGGCGCCGGCGTACTTCCTGGGGGCTACCTTGCGTCAGCAGGCCACGCTGCCACTGCAGGACTAAGCAAATGGGGCCGCTAAGCGGCCCCATTCGTTTTCTAACCGACCAACTGCTTCAGCAATGCGCCGTTGCGTTGTTGCTGCTTCTTCAGCAGCAACCGGTTGGCAACGAACACCGCCTTCAACTCCTCCAGCGCGACGCCGAAGTCATCGTTGATGATCAGGTAATCGTACTCGTCGTAATGCTCCATCTCGCTGACCGCCTCCTTCATGCGCCCGGCGATGATCTCTTCGCTGTCCTGGCCACGGCCATCCAGCCGCTGACGCAGGGCTTCCTGGCTCGGCGGCAGGATGAACACCGACAGTGCCTCGGGCATCAGTTTGCGCACCTGCTGAGCACCCTGCCAGTCGATCTCCAGGATCAGGTCGTAACCCTGGTCGAGGGTGTGCTGCAGCGCGCTGCGCGAGGTGCCGTAGAAGTTGCCGAACACTTCGGCATGCTCGAGGAAGTCGCCTTGCTCGATCAGCGCCTTGAATGTTTCGTGCACGACGAAGTGGTAGTTCACCCCGTGCTGCTCGCCCGGGCGCATGGCGCGGGTGGTGTGCGAAACCGAGACGCGGATTTGCGGGTCGTCCTGGGTCAGGGCAGTGACCAGGCTGGTCTTGCCGGCACCCGAGGGTGCCGAAACGATGTAGAGGGTGCCGCTGCTGTGATTCATGGTCGGGGTGGCCTTACTCGATGTTCTGTACTTGTTCACGCATCTGTTCGATCAATACCTTGAGGTTGACCGCCGCTTGCGTGCTACGCGGGTCGAAAGCCTTGGAGCCTAGGGTATTGGCCTCGCGGTTGAGTTCCTGCATCAGGAAGTCCAGGCGCCGGCCAGCCGCACCGCCCGACTTGAGCACGCGACGCACTTCGGTGACGTGGGTGCTGAGGCGGTCGAGCTCTTCGGCGACGTCGCTCTTCTGCGCCAGCAGCACCATCTCTTGCTCCAGGCGCTGCGGGTCGAGTTCGGCCTGCATGTCGCCGAAGCGGTCGAGGATCTTCTGCCGCTGGGCGGCCAGCATCTGCGGCACCAGGGCGCGCAGGGTGGTGACCTCGCTGGCCATGTTGTCCAGGCGCTCGTTGATCAGCCGGGCCAGCTCCTGGCCTTCACGCAGGCGCCCGGCCTTGAGCTCGGCCAGCGCTTCGTCGAACAGCGCCATGGCTTCGGCGTTCAGGGCCTGGGGGTCGCTGGCGTCGGCGACCAGCACGCCCGGCCACGACAGCACTTCCAGCGGGTTCAGCGGTGCCGGTTGCTTGATCAGGCCTGCGACCTCTTCGGCGGCGGCGACCAGTTGCGCCGCGCGCTCGCGGTCGACCTTGAGCGGCTTGCCGGTACTGTCTTCGTTGAGGCGCAAGGTGCATTCCACCTTGCCGCGCGACAGCCCTTGGCGCAGGCCTTCACGGACTGCCCCTTCGAGGTCGCGCAGGGCCTCGGCCAGACGCAGGTGCGGTTCCAGGTAGCGGTGGTTGACCGAGCGCAGCTCCCAGACCAGGGTGCCTTGGCTGCCGGCGCGCTCGACACGAGCAAAAGCGGTCATGCTGTGCACCATGGGGAGTACCTCGCGTAGATGAATGAACGGGGGGAGCCTCTCGGCTGCAAGGCGCAGGATTGTAGCGCAGTGGGGGCTCGGCGCCCAATCCAGCCATGTTACAGAGCTGGAAATGAACAATGGGAAAAGGCGACAGGCCGTCAGGGCTGCGACAATAGGCATGTCCTCCCGGGGCCGTGAGCTCTATAATGCTCGGCAGATTCAAGTCCCAGTACAGGTATCCCAGATGAAACGTCCAAGTGGTCGCGCCGCCGATCAGCTCCGCTCGATCCGCATCACCCGCAACTACACCAAGCACGCCGAAGGGTCGGTACTGGTCGAGTTCGGTGACACCAAGGTCATCTGCACGGTCAGCGTGGAGAATGGTGTTCCCCGCTTCCTCAAAGGCCAGGGCCAAGGCTGGCTGACAGCCGAATACGGCATGCTGCCGCGCTCCACCGGCGAGCGTAACCAGCGCGAAGCCAGCCGTGGCAAGCAGGGTGGCCGCACCCTGGAAATCCAGCGCCTGATCGGCCGCTCGCTGCGCGCCGCACTGGACATGAGCAAGCTGGGTGACATCACCCTGTACATCGACTGCGACGTGATCCAGGCCGACGGTGGCACCCGCACCGCGTCGATCACCGGTGCCATGGTCGCCCTGTGCGACGCCCTGGCGGTGATCAAGAAGCGTGGCGGCCTCAAGGCCGGCAACCCGCTCAAGCACATGATCGCTGCGGTTTCCGTGGGCATGTACCAGGGCGCTGCAGTGCTTGACCTGGATTACCTGGAAGACTCCGCCGCCGAGACCGACCTGAACGTGGTCATGACCAGCGCTGGTGGTTTCATCGAAGTACAGGGCACTGCAGAAGGCGCGCCGTTCCAGCCTGAAGACTTGAACGCCATGCTCGCCGTGGCGCAGAAGGGCATGAACGAGATCTTCGAACTGCAGCAGGCTGCCCTGGCCGACTGACTGTTTCTGTAGATACGAAAAAGCCGACATCGATGTCGGCTTTTTCGTATCTGAATACAACTCAGATGGTCAACGTCCAGTCATAGTCCACGATCAGCGGCGCATGCTGCGAGAAGCGCGGCTGACGCGGCAGGCGGGCGTTACGCACGAAGCGGCGCAGGCCCGGGGTGAGGATCTGGTAGTCGAACCGGTAGCCCAGGTTGAGCATCTCGGCCTGTTCGTTGTCCGGCCACCAGCTGTACTGGTCGCCTTCACGGCTGACTTCACGCAGGGCATCCACGTAGCCCATCTCGCCGGTGATCGCGTCCATCCAGGCACGCTCCGGCGCCAGGAAGCCAGGCGTTTGCTGGCTGTCGCGCCAGTTCTTGATGTCGAGCTTCTGCTGCGCCACGTAGAACGAGCCGCAATAGATGTACTCGCGCCGCTTGCGCCGCTGTTTATCCAGGTACTTGGCGAAGTCATCCATCAACTTGAACTTCTGGTTCAAGTCTTCGTCGCCGTTCATGCCCGAAGGCAGCAGCAGGCTGGCAATACTGACTTTGTCGAAATCTGCTTGCAGGTAACGCCCGTAACGGTCGGCTGTCTCGAAGCCCAGGCCGGTGATGACTGCCTTGGGCTGCATGCGCGAGTAAAGGGCCACGCCACCTTGGGCGGGCACCTCCGCGTCGCAGGCATAAAGGAAATAGCCATCGAGCTGGAAAGCTGGGTCGTCGAGTTCAAAGGCCGAGGCGCGGGTATCCTGAAGGCAGATGACGTCGGCATTCTGGGCTTGTAGCCAGCTGAGCAATCCACGCTCGGCCGCAGCCTGAATGCCATTTACGTTCACACTGATGATCCGCATAAATGGCCCCAAAAATCTCGTGCGTGTATGATACCCGAGCTCAACTCATTTAGCTAAATCCGTGGTGTCCGGGACTTTCCATGCAGCCGTATCAGCGCGACTTCATTCGTTTTGCCATCGACCGCGGCGTTCTGCGCTTCGGTGAATTCACCCTGAAATCGGGGCGTACCAGCCCGTACTTCTTCAATGCCGGCCTGTTCAACACAGGTTCTGCATTGGCGCAGTTGGGGCGTTGCTACGCCGCAGCCATCGTCGACAGCAAGATCCCCTTCGATGTGCTGTTCGGCCCGGCTTACAAGGGTATCCCCCTGGCGGCGACTACCGCCGTGGCCCTTGCCGACCAGCATCAGCTCGATGTGCCGTGGTGCTTCAACCGTAAAGAAGCCAAGGATCACGGCGAAGGCGGCAGCCTGGTGGGCGCGCCCCTGGCCGGTGAGGTACTGATCATCGACGACGTGATCACCGCCGGCACCGCCATCCGCGAGGTCATGCAGATCATCAATGCCCAGCAGGCCAAGGCCGCTGGCGTGCTAATCGCCCTGAACCGCGAAGAACGCGGCAATGGCGAGCTTTCGGCAATCCAGGAAGTGGAGCGTGACTTCGGTATCCCGGTGGTCAGCATCGTTTCGCTGACCCAGGTGCTGGAGTTCCTGGCGGACGACCCGCAGCTCAAGCAGCACCTGCCGGCAGTCGAGGCCTATCGGGCGCAGTACGGCATCTGAAAAAGCGCCGTGTTCAGGCGGCAGTAAGGCCGCCTGACGGTGCTATACCGAGGGCTGGCCCTGCACGTGTACGGGGCCAAGTTTATGCTGATATGATGAGACGAATTCTCATTCACATCTGTAGCCTCCCGTGCAGCACACTTCTTCGGCAAACCACCCTCGGCATCAGGCCATCGACCAGCTCTACAGTCACCACCACGGCTGGCTGCAGGGCTGGCTGCGCAAGCGCTTGGGCAGCGCCGCCGATGCGGCGGATCTGGCCCAGGACACGTTCGTGCGGCTGCTCTGCAGAGCGCCGGGCGAGCCGCTGAACTGCACGACACCGCGCGCCTATCTGGCCACCATTGCCAATCGCCTGGCCCTCAACTTCTACCGTCGCCGCTCGCTGGAGCAGGCCTACCTGGCCGCGCTGGCGCAAACACCCGAAGACCTCGCTCCGTCGCTGGAACAACAAGCGCTGGTGCTCGAAGCCCTCGACGAAATCGACCAGGTCCTTGCCCTGTTGCCCGCCAAAGCCCGCCAGGCGTTCCTGATGGCGCAGCTGGAGGGTTATACCCAGGAAGAGATCGCCAACCGCCTCAATCTCAGCGTGCGCTCGGTGCAGCGCCACCTTGCGCGGGCCTTTGAAGAGTGCATCGTGCTCGCCAGCCAGGGCGCGCAGCATGAGTGATACGCCCATCGACCGTCGCATCGCCCGTGAAGCGGCCCAATGGTTTGTACGCTTGCAGAACAGCAGCGCCGGCGCCGCCGAGCATGCCGCCGGCGCCGAGTGGCGGGCGCGGCACGTGGATCACGAACGGGCCTGGCAACTGGCCGAAAGGTTTGGCGGTCGAGCCCAGCAGCTTGCCGGCAGTGCCGGGCGGGTGGCGCTGGAGCGCCCGCGCAGCCTGGAGCGGCGGCAGGTGCTAAAGACCCTGGCGTTGCTGATCGCCGCCGCCCCCGTAGGCCTTGCGACATACCGCGGGCTGCCGTGGCGCGAGTGGCAGGCGGACGAGCGCACGGCCACGGGGGAGCAACGCTCCCTGCAGTTGCCCGATGGCGGGCAGATTCGCCTGAACACCGGCAGCGCCGTGGATATCGCCTATGACGAGCATGTTCGACGCGTGCGCCTCATCGCCGGCGAGATGCTCGTCGAAGTACCCCATGAGCATGCCGGGCGGCCGTTCATCGTCGACACCGACGAAGCGGAAATTGCCCTGCTCGGCAGCCGCTTTGTGCTGCGTCAGTACCCGCACAGCACTTACCTTGCCGCCCTGGAGGGCGCTGCCCGGGTGCGCCCGCGGCGGTCACCGGGCGATGAGGGCCTGATGCTCCTGGCGGCCGGCTTGCAGACGCACGTCAACAGCCGGGCTGCGCAGCCGCCCATGGCGCTGGCGCAAGATCGTCTCGATTGGTTGAGCCAGGTGCTGCGCGCAGAAAAGATGCGCCTCGATGACTTCATCAACGAGCTCGGCCGCTATCGACCTGGCCTGCTGCGCTGCGATCCGGCAGTGGCCGGGCTGCTGATTTCCGGCGCCTTCCAGTTGCGCGACACCGATCAGGTTCTTCGCGCCCTGAGCCAGACCCTGCCGGTGAACGTGCTCTACCGCACGCCCTACTGGGTCACCCTCACCGCGCGTGCGAACGTGTGAACAGAATGCGTGTCGTGTTTTCCTCAAGCTGCGTGTCCCTCCCATAAACACATCACTTTTACAGGGCAGGGGCGAACACATGGCGACGACGCAGGGCATTCAACCACTGGCGCGGGCAGTACACGCTGCCGCACTGGGTCTGATCATCGCGGGCGGCGGCCTGGCTGCGGCATCGCTGCAGGCCGCCGAGCAAGGCGCGCGGCAGAACCGTGCCTATCAGGTGCCGGCCGGTAACCTCAGCAGTGCCCTCTCTGACTTCGCCAGCCAGGCAGGCATCACCCTGCCCATCGAGCCGGGCCTGGTGGAGGGGTTGCGCAGCCCTGGCCTGAATGCCGCCACCAGCGTGCAGGGCGGCCTGCAGCAATTGCTGCAAGGCACCGGTCTGCAAGCCTCGCCGCAAGGTAATGGCCTTTACCTGCTGACGCCGCAGGCAACGGCTGGCACAGGCCTGGAGCTGAGCGCGACCAACATTACCGGCCAAGGCCTGGCGGCGACTACCGAGCACAGCGGCTCCTATACCACCGGGGCCATGCAGACGGCCACCAAACTGCCCTTGAGCCTGCGCGAAACGCCGCAGTCGGTCAGTGTGGTCACGCGCAAGCGTATGGACGACAAGGCCATGAACAGCATCAGCGATGTGGTCAAAAGTGCGCCGGGCATTTTTCTCAGTAACTCCGGCGGTGCAGGGCGGCCCTCGTTCAGCGCCCGCGGTTTCAACGTCGACAGCATCATGTACGACGGTTTTCCCACCAGCTTCCTGACCTACCTGCCCAGCGGGGAAGCCAACCTGGCCATGTATGACCGGGTGGAGATCGTGCGCGGTGCCACCGGGCTGGCCCAGGGCGCCGGCAACCCCGGTGGCGCCATCAACCTGGTGCGCAAGCGCCCGACTCATCAATTTCAGGCCACGCTCACCGGCAGTGCCGGTAGTTGGGACGATTACACCGGCACGCTGGACGTCGGCGGTCCGCTCAATGAAAGCGGCACCCTGCGCGCACGTACCGTGGTCTCGCGGCAGGACGCCAAGAGCTTCCGTGACGCGGTGGAGAGTGATCATGAGCTGTTCTACGGCGTGGTCGACGCCGACCTGAGCGAAAGCACCACCCTGACGCTCGGTGCCTACCGGCAGAAGAACCACACCAACTATATCTGGGGCGGGTTGCCCATGGCCCGTGGCGGTGGCCATCTGGGGCTGCCTCGCGACACCTTTCTCGGCCATGACTGGGAGTATTCGGACGATCGCACCACCGGCTATTTCGCCACCCTGGAGCACGGCTTCGCCAACGACTGGTCGCTGCGCCTGGCAGCCATGCAGTCGAAGACCGACACCGATGTACTGGCCTCTTCGGTCTGGGAATACGATCGCCATTACCTGTGGACAGAGGCCATGGAACAGAAGGAAACCGGCTATGACCTGGCGCTCAGCGGCCCCTTCCAGTTGCTTGGTCAACAGCATGACGTCACCCTGGGCGTCAGCAAGCGCCAGTTGGATTACCGCTCTGGCAAGGCCTGGAGCGCCTACATCGACGCTGGCATCAATCCCTTCGAGTGGAGCCCTCGTGGGCATGCCAAGCCCGATTACGTCACTGGCCCTAACGGCCTTCCCGAAACCACCACCCAGGACAGCGTCTATGCCAGCACTCGGTTGCGCTTGAGCGAGCCGCTGTCATTGATTCTCGGCGGCCGCGTCGACTGGTACGCGTTCGACGATAGCGAAAGCAGTGAGAACAACTACAAGATCACGCGCAATCTGACCCGCTATGCCGGCCTGGTCTACGACCTGGACACCCACCACTCGGTCTACGCAAGCTACACCGATATCTTCAAGCCGCAGACCAGCAAAGGCCTGGACAGCAAAGTGCTTGACCCGGTAATGGGTGAGAACTACGAAGTGGGTATCAAGGGCGAGTACTTTGGTGGTGCGCTGAACGCCAGCATAGCGGTGTTTCAGATCGACCAGAAAAACCGTGCCCAGGAGCTGCCTGACGCCAAAGGTTGCGGGGCGGGCCCCGCCAGTGCCTGCTACGAGGCTGCCGGCCTGGTCCGCAGCAAGGGCATCGACCTTGAAATCCAGGGCGCACTGACCGACAACTGGCAACTGGCCGCCGGCTACACCTACACCCAGACGAAATACGTCAGCGACGCCAACAAAGCCCGGGAGGGCGAGGACTTCGACCGCACCAAACCGCGCCAGCTGTTCAAGCTGTCGACGATCTACACCCTGCCGGGCGAGCTGCAGCGCTGGCGTGTGGGCGGTGACGTCTACCAGCAGAGCCGCATTCGCACCTCGGGTGGCGCCGGCGCCACGGCCTGGCAAAACCAGCAGGGCTCGTACACGGTGGTCGGCCTGGTGGCAGGCTACCAGGCCAGCGAGCAACTGGACCTACAGGTCAACCTCAACAATCTGTTCGACCGTACCTACTACAGCAGTGTGGCCAATGGCGCCTACAGCCCGTACGACATCTACGGCGACCCGCGCAATGTGAAACTGACTGCCCGCTACAGCTTCTAGGCACCTGAGCGCACAAAAAAAGGCGACCTTTACGGGTCGCCTTTTGGGTGCCTGCCTGAACTGGCCGCTTGATGAATCAGCGTGGCTTGCGATTGGTGATCAACGTGCCCACACCGCTGTCGGTGAAGATCTCCAGCAGCACCGCATTGGGCACGCGGCCGTCGATGATGTGCGAGCTGTTCACGCCACCCTGCACCGCATCCAGTGCGCACTTGATCTTCGGCAGCATGCCGCCGTAGATGGTGCCGTCGGCGATCAGTTCGTTGACCTGCTCGGTGGTCAGGCCGGTCAGGACCTGGCCCTGCTTGTCCATCAGGCCGGCGATGTTGGTCAGCAGCATCAGCTTCTCGGCTTTCAGCGCCTCGGCCACCTTGCCCGCCACCAGGTCGGCGTTGATGTTGTACGACTCACCATTGGCACCGACGCCGATCGGCGCGATCACCGGGATGAAGTCGCCCTTGACCAGCATGTTCAGCAGGTCGGTGTTCACGCTCACGACTTCGCCGACATGGCCGATGTCGATGATTTCCGGGGTGGTCATCTCTGGCGTCTGGCGGCTTACGGTCAGCTTCTTGGCGCGGATCAGTTCCGCGTCCTTGCCGGTCAGGCCGATGGCGCTGCCGCCGTGGCGGTTGATCAGGTTGACGATATCCTTGTTGACCTGGCCACCCAGCACCATCTCCACCACGTCCATGGTCGCCGAGTCGGTGACGCGCATGCCGTCGATGAAGTGGCTTTCGATCGACAGGCGCTTGAGCAGGTCGCCGATCTGCGGGCCACCACCGTGGACCACCACCGGGTTGATGCCCACAGCCTTCATCAGCACGATGTCACGGGCGAAGCCGGTCTTGAGCTCCTCGCTCTCCATCGCGTTGCCGCCGTACTTGATCACCAGTGTCTTGCCGACAAAGCGGCGGATGTAAGGCAGTGCTTCGGACAAAACTTCGGCTACATGGGAAGCGGCATCGCGATCGAGGGTCATGCAGGGCTCCTGTAAGGAACAGATAGTCGGTCAGAACGGCAGTTGCAGCTCAGGGGCAACCCGCAGCAACTGGGCGCGGAAAACATCCTTGATACGTTGCAATTCGGCGTCGCTGTCGGCCTCGAAACGCAGCACCAGCACCGGTGTGGTGTTGGAGGCGCGTACCAGGCCCCAGCCGTGGTCGTAGTCGACCCGCACACCGTCGATGGTGGTCAGGTTGGCCGCGCCCCAGTCGGCGTCGCGTTGCAGTGCATCAATGATGCTGAATTTACCCTCGTCGGTCACATCAATATTGATTTCCGGCGTGGAAATATCGTTCGGGAACGCCGCGAACAGGCTTTCGGCGTCCTGGTCGGCCTTGCTGAGGATCTCCAGCAGGCGCGCGGCACTGTAGATGCCGTCGTCGAAACCGTACCAGCGCTCCTTGATGAAAATGTGCCCGCTCATCTCGCCAGCCAGCAACGAGCCAGTCTCTTTCATCTTCTTCTTGATCAGCGAATGGCCGGTCTTCCACATCAGCGCGCGGCCGCCATGCTGTTCGATCAGCGGGGTCAGGCGACGGGTGCATTTGACGTCGAAGATGATCTCGGCGCCCGGGTTGCGCGACAGCACGTCCTGGGCAAACAGCATCAGCAGGCGGTCGGGGTAGACGATGGTGCCGGTGTTGCTGACCACGCCCACGCGGTCGCCGTCGCCGTCGAAGGCCAGGCCGATGTCGGCACCGGTCTGCTTGACCTTGGCGATCAGGTCTTCGAGGTTTTCTGGTTTGCCAGGGTCTGGGTGGTGGTTGGGGAAGTTGCCGTCGACCTCGCAGAACAGCGGGACGACTTCGCAGCCGAGCGCTTCGATCAGTTGCGGGGCGATAACGCCGGCCGCGCCGTTGCCGCAGTCCACCACCACCTTGAGCTTTTTCGAAAGCTTCACGTCGGCGATGATCTGCTGGTAGTAGCGCTCGAGAATCTCGACCTTCTGCACGCTGCCTTCGGCACGGGTCAGGTCGTTGGTTTTCAGGCGGGTCAGCAGGGCTTGGATCTGTTCGTTGGCCAGGGTGTCACCGGCGATGACGATCTTGAAGCCGTTGTAGTCCGATGGGTTGTGGCTGCCAGTCAGCATCACACCCGATTTGCCGGCCAGCACGTTGGCGGCGTAATACAGCGCCGGGGTCGGCACCAGGCCGACGTCGCTGACCCGGCAACCGGCGTCGGCCAGGCCTTTGATCAACTGCTCGACCAGCATTGGGCCAGACAGGCGGCCATCGCGGCCGACAGCGATCTGGGGCTCGCCCTGGGCGAGGGTCTGGGCGCCGATGGCGCGGCCGATCCAGTAGGCGGTTTCGGCGTGGAGGGTTTTGCCGACCACGCCGCGAATGTCATAAGCGCGGAAAATGCTGTCCGGCAGTGCGGGGACCAGCTGGGCCATTTCGTTCATCTCTGGAAGCTCCATTAGTCAAAGGCTGTCTGGGCAGGCGCAAACTGAACGCTTGGACGGTGGTTTCGCCAGAGAGTTCGCCATCCTTGGCCTGAACGGTCAGCTGTCGGCTCAGTGGCTGCCGGAGTGGCCGAAGCCGCCAGTGCCACGCTGGCTTTCGTCGAAGGCCTCGACGATGTCGAAATGCGCCTGCACCACCGGCACCAGCACCAATTGGGCGATGCGCTCGCCAATGGCGATGGTGAATGGGGTGTTGCCGCGGTTCCAGCACGACACCATCAGCTCGCCCTGGTAGTCCGAGTCGATCAGGCCGACCAGGTTGCCCAGCACGATGCCGTGCTTATGGCCCAGGCCCGAGCGCGGCAGGATCATGGCCGCCAGGCCCGGGTCGCCGATGTAGATCGACAGGCCGGTGGGGATCAGCAGGGTCTGGCCTGGCTCGAGGACGGTGTCCTCCTTGAGCAGGGCGCGCAGGTCCAGCCCGGCGGAACCCGGGGTGGCGTACTGCGGCAGGGGGAATTCGGTGCCCAGGCGTGGGTCGAGAATCTTGGCTTGAAGAGCGTGCATGTAACTTATTGAACCTGGTTGAGCCGTTCGGCGATGAAGGCGACCAGTTGCCGGGCGATCTTGCCCTTGCTGGTCTGCGCAAAGAGGGTCTGGTGCTGCTGGCGATCGATCACGGTCAAGGCGTTTTCTTCGCTGTTGAAGCCGATGCTGGGGTTGGCCACATCATTGGCGACGATCAGGTCGAGGTTCTTGTCCTTGAGCTTGCGCGTGGCGTAATCGAGCAGGTGTTCGGTCTCGGCGGCGAAGCCGACACTGAACGGGCGGTCGCTACGGCCAGCAATGGTTGCAAGGATATCGGGATTGCGCACCATCTGCAGCAGCATGCCGTCGCCGGTCGTAGGATCTTTCTTGAGTTTTTGCGCGGCAACGACCTCTGGCCGGTAGTCCGCGACGGCTGCCGAGGCAATGAACAGGTCGCAGGGCATGGCCGCTTCACAGGCCGCGAGCATGTCGCGCGCGCTGACCACGTCGATCCGGTTGACCCGGTCGGGCGTGGGCAGGTGCACCGGGCCGGTGACGAGGGTCACCCGAGCACCGGCCTCGGCGGCCGCTTCGGCCAGGGCGAAGCCCATCTTCCCGGAGCTATGATTGGTGATGTAGCGCACCGGGTCGATGTTTTCCTGGGTCGGACCGGCGGTGATCAGCACGTGTTTGCCGGTCAGCGTCTGGCGCTTGAAGCTTTCGGCGGCGCACCAGGCCAGGTCGGTGGCTTCCAGCATGCGGCCAAGGCCTACGTCGCCACAGGCCTGGCTGCCGGAAGCCGGGCCGAATACCTGGATGCCGCGGCTTTTGAGCAGGTCGAGATTGGCCTGGGTGGCCGGGTCGCGCCACATGGCCTGGTTCATGGCCGGGGCCACGGCAACGGTGGCGTCGGTGGCCAGTATCAGGGTGGTCAGCAGGTCGTCTGCCATGCCTTGGGCCATGCGCGCCATCAGGTCGGCAGTGGCGGGGGCGATGAGCACCAGGTCGGCCCACTTGGCCAGCTCGATATGGCCCATGGCCGCTTCGGCGGCGGGGTCGAGCAGGTCCATGTGCACCGGGTGGCCGGACAACGCCTGCAGGGTCAGCGGGGTGATGAACTCTGCACCGCCACGGGTCATGACGACGCGCACCTGCGCGCCGTGCTCCAGGAGTCGGCGGATCAGCTCGGCGCTTTTGTAGGCGGCAATGCCGCCACCGACGCCGAGAACGATGCGCTTGTGATACAGCCGCTGCATAGGCTTTTGCCTTTTTCCAGTGAAAGCGGGCGGCGACAAGAACTGCCTGCGGCAGAACGTCGCATGTACGAGGCGAACTAGATTAACACAGGGCCCAAACGTGCCGCAGCAGGACCAAGGAGCAGGGATGAGTATCAGGGAATGGCCGGCTGAAGAACGGCCGAGGGAGAAGCTGCTGTCGCGTGGCGTAGCGGTGTTGTCGGATGCCGAGCTGGTGGCTGTGCTGCTGGGTTCGGGGGTTGCTGGGCGTAATGTGATGGACCTGGCGCGAGGGTTGCTGGTGCGCTTTGGTGGCCTGAGGCAGTTGCTCGATGCCGATCGCCAAGCCGTTTTGCGCGAGCCTGGCCTCGGCCCCGTGAAGTACGCCCAGTTGCAGGCCTTGCTGGAGATTGGCCGGCGTTACCTGGATGAGGGTCTCGAGCGCACGCCTGCGCTGGAAAGCCCGGTGGCGGTGCGGCGTTACCTCAAGGCCATGCTGCGGCATGAGGCCAGTGAGGTGTTTGGGTGTTTGTTTCTGGATACCAAACACCGGCCGCTGGCGTTCGAAATCCTGTTCAGGGGCACGATCGACCGGGCCAGTATCTATCCGCGGGAAGTGGTGCGCCGGGCGTTGCTGCACAACGCGGCGGCATTGATCTTGTGCCACAACCATCCGTCGGGCAACAGCGAGCCAAGCCAGGATGATGTGCACATGACGCTAGCGCTCAAGCGAGCGCTGGGGCTGATCGATGTGCGAGTGCTGGACCACGTCATCGTGGGTGACGGCGAGCCGTTGTCGATGGTGGAGCAGGGGTGGATCGTTGCCTAGGTGCTGCGGTGCTTGTGCAGGCCTCATCGCGGGTCAAGCCC
Organism: Pseudomonas sp. SWRI77; assembly: GCF_014269105.1. NCBI lineage: Bacteria > Pseudomonadati > Pseudomonadota > Gammaproteobacteria > Pseudomonadales > Pseudomonadaceae > Pseudomonas > Pseudomonas sp. SWRI77. The sequence goes on from NZ_JABWRV010000006.1 coordinate 245,616, forward strand.
GCTCCCACAGGTACTTCACTGTTCTCAAGGGCAGCGACATACCGGTGGGAGCGGGCTTGACCCGCGAAGAGGTCAGCACAGGCAGTTGCACCCTCAGCGGGTCACCGAAACCTTGCTGAAATCCAACCGCCCGAACGGGCTCACCTGGTACCCCTCGACCCCCTGGCGCAGCAAGGTGGCTGCCGTGGGGTGCGCCAGCGGCACCCACAGTGCCTGCTGCTGGATCAACGTCTGCGCCTGCTGGTACAGCCGGCTGCGCACGCTCTGGTCGTTGGTGGTGCGGCCAGCATTGATCAACTGGTCAAGGCGGCTGTCGCAGAACCGCGCGAAGTTGGTCCCAGATTTCACCGCAGCACAGGAAAACTGCGGGCTGAGGAAGTTATCCGGGTCACCGTTGTCACCCGCCCAGCCCATGAACAGCAAATCATGCTCACCGGCCTTGGCGCGGCGGATCAGCTCGCCCCATTCGATCACCCGGATCTCGGCCTTGATGCCGATCTTGCCCAGGTCGGCCTGCAGCATCTGCGCCCCAAGGCTGGGGTTGGGGTTGAGCAGGCTGCCCGACGGGCGGGTCCAGATCGTGGTGCTGAAGCCCTCTGGCAGGCCTGCTTTGGTCAGCAGGGCCTTGGCCTTTTTCAGGTCCATGGGGTAGCCAGGCAGGTCCTTGGCGTAGCTCCAGGTGTTGGGCGGGTAGGGGCCGTTGGCGGCCGTCGCGGTGCCTTCGAACACGGCCTTGAGGTAGGCCGGCTTGTCGAAGGCCAGGTTGATGGCCTGGCGCACCTCTGGCTTGTCCAGCGGCGGGTGTGCGCTGTTGATGGCGACGAAGGCGGTCATGAAGGCCGGCGTGCTGGCAACCTGGAGGCTGCCATCCTTGCTGGCTTCAGCGATATCCAGCGGTTTGGGCGACAGGGCGACCTGGCATTCGTTGCGCTTGAGCTTCTGCAGGCGCACGTTGGCATCGGTGGTGATGGCGAAGATCAGCGGGTCGACGCCAGGCTTGCCAGCGAAGTAGTCGGGGTTGGCGCGGTAGCGCACCACGGCGTCCTTCTGGAAGCGCTGGAAGACGAACGGCCCGGTGCCGATCGGCTGGCTGTTGAGCTTTTCCGGGGTACCTGCCTTGAGCAGCTTGTCGGCATATTCGGCAGAATAGATCGAGGCAAAGCCCATGCTCAGGGTGGCCAGGAACGTGGCATCCGGGTGGGCCAGGGTGAAGCGCACGGTCTGCGGTTCAGGGGCGTCGATCGACTTGATCAGGTTGCCCAGTTGCAGCGATTGTGCGTGCGGGTAACCGCCCGGGGCGGTCTTGTGCCAGGCGTGGGCCGGGTAGAGCATGCGCTGGAAGCTGAACAGCACATCGTCGGCGTTCAGCGCGCGGGACGGTTTGAAGTAGGCAGTGGTGTGAAACTTCACGTCATCGCGCAGCTTGAAATCGTAGATCAGGCCGTCGGCCGACACCGTCCAGCTCGCCGCCAGGCTGGGTACTACCTTGCCCTGGGCCGCATCGAACTCCACCAGGCGGTTCATCAGCACGTCGGCCGAGGCGTTGGTGGTGGTCAGCGAGTTGTACTGGACCACGTCGAAACCTTCGGGGCTGGCTTCGCTGCAAACACTCAGCGCGGCTGCCTGGGTGACGCCTGCGGTAAACAGTGAGGTGAACAAGAGGGAAAGGGCGGCGGCACGCATCGTGACTCCTTGGCTGTCAGTGGCCCATCTGCCAGTGCAGTCTGGAAACGTCCTACCCTAGTGCGCCCGCCTGCAAATGACCACACCCTTTTTTACAAATTCGGCGACGAGTGGTCGACGCCTGACGGGGCCTGCCGCTATGCTGCCCCGGCGCACTCGGCGTCGTGTCAATATTCATCATATGTTGTTGCAGTCGAGTCTTTCTGGTATAAAGCAGCGCTCTTTTCTAGGGGCTCGGCCTGTCGCATCAGCGGATCCGGTCGATAAGACCTCCAGAATCACGGCGCCTGGCGCCAAAGACTGAGAGATTAAGCGGCCAACCCATGCCGGGTTGGGCATGTGGTTTTAGAGGGCTGAGTCATGTCGAGAGTCTGTCAAGTTACTGGTAAGGGTCCAGTAACCGGGAACAACATTTCCCACGCAAACAACAAAACCCGTCGTCGTTTCCTGCCGAACCTGCAGCACCACCGTTTCTGGGTTGAGTCCGAGAAGCGTTTCGTGCGTCTGCGTGTTTCCGCCAAGGGCATGCGTATCATCGACAAGCGCGGCATCGACGCCGTTCTGGTTGACATCCGTAAAGCTGGCGCCAAGGTTTAAGGGAGAACATCATGCGTGAATTGATCCGTCTGGTTTCGAGTGCCGGTACCGGCCACTTCTACACCACCGACAAGAACAAGCGCACCACCCCGGACAAAATCGAGATCAAGAAATATGATCCGGTTGTTCGTAAGCACGTGGTGTACAAGGAAGCCAAGATCAAGTAATTGATCGGCGACCTGAAAAAAAACCCGCATCCGAAAGGATGCGGGTTTTTTTATGGCGTTGGCTCGGTCAGCCGAAGCTGAACCCCTTAATCAGGCCGTTGGCATCGGTCCTGATGTGCACCCGGTTGATATCGTATTCGAGGGTGGACATCTCATTGGGGCCTACCACACGAGTGCGGCCGGTGAGTGCGCTGATGGTGGCTTTAACCCCAGGCTCGTAAGGCGTATCGACCAGATGGGCGAGGGCTTGCAAGGCTTCATCGTTGTTCATGCTTGGTATCCTTCTGAAGTAAATGGCCCGGTGTGGGCAGGGCCATCCTCACGCATGCCAGCTGGCCGGCTGTGTTACATAGTTATTTCTGCTCGAACATTACATAGATCTTGCGGCAAGGCTCCAGCACTTCCCAGGTGCCCTTGAAGCCTGCCGGGATGACGAACCGATCACCGGCACGCAGGGTCTTGGCGCCGCCGTCCTGGTCACGCAGCACCGAAACACCCAGCACGATCTCGCAGTACTCGTGTTCGGTGTAGTTGACCGTCCACTGGCCGACTTCACCTTCCCAGACGCCCGCGGCGAACTGGCCGCACGGGCTGGCGTAGTGGTTGTAGACGGCCTGGTCCGGCTCGCCTTTGAGAATTTTCTCTGCCGCCGGGCGGTAGCGTTCGGCCTCGGTAAGAACCTGGGCGAAGTCGATGATGCTGGCGATGCTCATGGTGCGGCTCCTGTTGTTGTTTAATAAAATGAACATCAGTAGGCGTTTAGGCCTTTCGTGTCAAATATATTGATAGTTTACACGGCCTGGTTTAGGGTATCGCTTGCCCGTGTGCGCTCGTCGCCCGGCCAGAATTTCTGACAACGCCAGTGAGTCCTCAGTGCGGCGTTGCACCTAAACAAGAGGAGGAGTTTCGTATGACCACCCTGACTCGTGCGGACTGGGAACAACGTGCCCAGCAACTGAAGATCGAAGGCCGTGCCTTCATCAACGGCGAATACACCGACGCCGCCTCCGGTGAAACCTTCGAGTGCCTGAGCCCGGTCGACGGACGCTTCCTGGCCAAGGTCGCCAGCTGCGACCTGGCCGACGCCAACCGTGCTGTCGAGAACGCCCGCGCCACCTTCGATTCCGGTGTCTGGTCGCGCCTGGCGCCGGCCAAGCGCAAAGCCAAGCTGATCCGCTTCGCCGACCTGCTACGCAAGAACGTCGAAGAGCTGGCGCTGCTTGAAACCCTGGACATGGGCAAGCCGATCGGCGATTCCTCGAGCATCGACGTCCCAGGTGCGGCACAAGCCCTGCACTGGAATGCCGAAGCTATCGACAAGGTTTACGACGAAGTCGCGCCGACGCCGCATGACCAGCTCGGCCTGGTAACCCGTGAGCCGGTGGGTGTGGTCGGCGCCATCGTGCCGTGGAACTTCCCGCTGCTGATGGCATGCTGGAAGCTCGGCCCAGCCCTGGCCACCGGTAACTCGGTAGTCCTGAAGCCGTCCGAAAAATCGCCACTGACCGCCATCCGCATCGCCCAGCTGGCCATCGAAGCCGGTATCCCGGCCGGTGTGCTGAACGTGCTGCCAGGCTACGGCCACACAGTAGGCAAGGCCCTGGCCCTGCACATGGACGTCGACACCCTGGTGTTCACCGGTTCGACCAAGATCGCCAAGCAACTGATGATCTACGCTGGCGAATCGAACATGAAGCGTATCTGGCTGGAAGCCGGTGGCAAGAGCCCGAATATCGTCTTCGCCGACGCGCCAGACCTGCAAGCTGCCGCCGAAGCCGCCGCCAGCGCCATCGCCTTCAACCAGGGCGAAGTCTGCACCGCAGGCTCGCGCCTGCTGGTCGAGCGTTCGATCAAGGATACCTTCCTGCCTATGGTGGTCGAGGCCCTCAAAGGCTGGAAGCCTGGCAACCCACTGGACCCGCAGACCACCGTCGGCGCGCTGGTCGACAACCAGCAGATGAACACCGTGCTGTCGTACATCGACGCCGGCCACAAGGACGGCGCCAAACTGCTGGCGGGTGGCAAGCGCATCCTCGAAGAGACCGGCGGCACCTACGTCGAGCCGACCATCTTCGACGGCGTGACCAACGCCATGAAGATCGCCCAGGAAGAGATCTTTGGCCCAGTGTTGTCGGTGATTACCTTCGACACTGCCGAAGAAGCCATCGCCATCGCCAACGACACGCCGTATGGCCTGGCCGCCGGCATCTGGACCTCGGACATCTCCAAGGCCCACAAGACCGCCCGTGCCGTGCGCGCTGGCAGTGTCTGGGTCAACCAATACGACGGCGGCGACATGACCGCACCGTTCGGCGGCTTCAAGCAGTCGGGCAACGGCCGTGACAAGTCGCTGCATGCGCTGGAGAAGTACACCGAGCTGAAGGCGACCTGGATCAAGCTGTAAATCGCTGGGGCCGCGCTGCGGCCCACTCGCGGGGCAAGCCCGCTCCCACAGGCTCATCACCACTGATTTCAGAATCTCGGTGATGAGCTTGTGGGAGCGGGCTTGTTCCGCGAGTGGGCCCAAGAAAATCCAACAGGAAGAACACATGCGCTGGGGCACCTACTTCGCCGTACTGGCATCCGTACTCAGTGTCGGCCTGGCGCTCGGCGTGAGCATGCCGCTGGTGTCCCTGCGCCTGGAAGGGTGGGGCTACGGCAGTTTCGCCATCGGCGTCATGGCCGCGATGCCTGCCTTGGGCGTATTGCTGGGCGCCAGCCTGGCCAGCCGCCTGGCCGGTTGGGTCGGCGTGCCCTCGGCGATGCGCCTGTGCCTGTGGGGCGGTGCGCTGTCGATCGGCCTGCTGGCGCTGCTGCCCAGCTACCCGCTCTGGCTGGCTCTGCGCCTGTTGATCGGCATGTGCCTGACCGTGGTGTTCATCCTTGGCGAAAGCTGGATCAACCAGCTGGTGGTCGAGCAATGGCGGGGCCGGCTGGTGGCGCTGTATGGCAGCAGCTATGCCTTGAGCCAACTGGCCGGGCCATTGGTGCTGGGCTTTCTCGGCTCGGACGACGATTTCGGTTTCTGGGCCGCGACCGGCTTGCTGTTGCTGGCACCGCTGGTGCTGTTGGGGCGCGGCGGGGCGCCGACCACCGAAGCGTACAGCGTCACTTTCCGCGACCTGTTCGCCTTCTGCCGGCGCCTGCCGGTGATCGCCTGGGCGATTGCCCTGTTCGCTTCGTTCGAGGCGATGATCCTGACCTTGCTGCCGGTCTACTGCCTGCAGCAAGGGTTCACTACCGAGATTGCACTGTTCATGGTGAGCACCGTGGTGGTAGGCGATGCGGTGCTGCAATTGCCCATCGGCGCATTGGCCGACCGCATGTCGCGGCGCACCTTGTTCAGCGGTTGTGCGGTGACCTTGCTGTGCTCAAGCCTGGCGATACCGCTGTTGCTGCACACGCCGGTGATCTGGCCGCTGTGGGTGCTGTTCGGGGCCAGTGCCGGTGGCCTGTTCACCTTGTCGCTGGTGTTGATCGGCGAGCGCTATCGGGATGATGCGCTGGTGCGGGCCAATGCCCACGTGGCGCAGTTGTGGGGCATTGGTTGCCTGCTTGGGCCGCTCTTGGCGGGGGCCGGGAGCCAGTGGATCAGCGGGCATGCGTTGCCGTTGCTGATGGCTGTGGGGGCGGCGGGGTTGGTGGTGTTGATTCGGCGGCGGGGGGCTTTCGAGCCGGCTTCGGCTTGAGCATACATGGGGCCGCTTTGCGGCCCTTTCCGACCGGTCGGGCGGCACCCTATAGGGCTGCGATCACAGCATCTTTTCAAGGCCGACGGCCTTGCTGACCCAGGCGTTGAACCGTCGCCACATCCCGCCAGGCTCGGACGTCAGTATCCGCTGCTTGCCGTCTTCTTCAGTCACCCACACCAGTTTGTCGCCCCGCAACTGCGGCTGATAGCTCAGCGCCGGGGCCATACCCTGCACCGCCAGCGCGCGCGTGTATTCGGCCAGTTCCGGGCTGTCCACCAGCACACCGACTTCGGTATTCCACAGCACCGATCGCGGGTCGAAGTTGAACGAACCGATGAAGGTCTTGCGCCGGTCGAACACGATCGCCTTGCTGTGCAGGCTCGAATCCGAACCGCCATGGAAGCTCAACCGCCCGGCACTCGGGTCACCCGGCTGGCGGCGTAATTCATACAGCTTCACGCCATGTTCGAGCAGCGCCCGGCGATACGGCGCATAGCCGCCGTGCACCGCAGGTACGTCGGTCGCTTCCAGCGAGTTGGTCAGCAGTTTGACCGAGATGCCGGCATCGGCGTTGTGGGTCAGGTACAGCAAGCCCGATTCACCGGGCACGAAATACGCCGACACCAGGATCAGCTCGTGGCGAACGTTGTTCAGGTCGGGGGCCAGTTGCTGGGTCAGCAACAGTTGCGGGTCTGGCTCGTCATTGGCCAGGACCTTGCTCGGCGCATCCCACAGGGCCTGGCTGTGTGCCCAGATCAACTCGTTGCGCCACACATCCAGGCGCGGCTGCGACTGGTAGGCCATCAAGCGGTCATACAAGGCCTTGCGTCGCGTACGCGCCTCGGCCAGGGAAACTTCCAGGCGATGGCGGCTGGCGTGCAGGTCGTGGGCATCGGGCTGGCGCCAGAGGAAATCGCCGATCGGGCGGCTCAGGGCGCTGTTCCAGTACTGGTCGAAACTGTGGCCAAGTTGTTCGGCCACCGGGCCCACGCCCAGCAGGTCGATGTCGGTGAAGTTGAGGTTGGGTTCGGCATCGAAGTATTCGTCGCCCAGGTTGCGCCCGCCGACGATGGCCATGCTGTTGTCCACCAGGAACAGCTTGTTGTGCATGCGCCGGTGCTGGCGCGACAGGTTGAACAAGCGGCCTACCGCGCGCGTCACCCCGGTGCTACGCCCCAGGTGCAACGGGTTGAAGACGCGAATCTGGATGTTCGGGTGGGCGTCGAGGGTACCCATGATGGTGTCCAGGCCGTCGCTGGTGGTGTCGTCGAGCAGAATGCGCACGCGCACGCCGCGGTCGGCGGCACGCAGCAGTTCATGGACCAGCGCACGGGTGCTGAGGCCGTCATGAACGATGTAGTACTGCAGGTCGATGCTGGCCTGGGCGTTGCGGATCAGCTCGGCGCGCGCGCGAAATGCCTCGTTGCTGTTGGGCAGCAAACGAAAGCCCGAACGGCCCTCGTAGGGCGCAGCCTGGCGCAGCACCGAGCGGCCGAAGGCTGAGTCTTTGGCCGGCAGCGCCTGGCTGACTTCGCGGGGGATGTCGACGCTTGCGCAGCCTGCGAGGCCGCACAATAGCGTCAGCAGAAGCGGCAGAGCTCGCTGCAATCTCAAGGTAAGCGTGTCCTGTACAGCAAAGGCCTAAGGGGTTGGACCATGGTGGGCGGCGCAAAGTTACGCGCAGGCGTCGTCCTGATCCAGTAGACGAAGGGCGGTTTCACCCACTTTGCGCACGGCGGCCTCGATTGACGGCGTAGGCAGGGCCGCGAAGTTCATGCGCAAGCAGTGACGAAACTTGCCCGAGGCCGAGAAAATGCTGCCGACCGCGATCTGTACACCTTGCTCCAGTAAAGCGCGGTTCAGCCGCAGCGTGTCGAAATGTTCAGGCAGTTCGACCCACAGCATGAAGCCACCCTGGGGCCGGCTGACACGCGTGCCCGGCGGGAAGTAACGGGTCACCCAGTCGCTCATCAGGTCGCGGCTGCGTTGGTACTGGCTGCGCATGCGCCGCACGTGAGGCTGGTAATGGCCGGCTTTGATGAAGTCGGCGATGGCCAGCTGGGGCTGGCTGGCGGTGCTGCCGGTGCTGATGTACTTCATGTGCAGCACCCGCTCCAGGTAACGCCCCGGCGCTACCCAGCCGATGCGCAGGCCGGGTGCCAAGGTCTTGGAGAACGAACTGCACAGCAATACACGGCCGTCCTCGTCGAACGACTTGAGGGTGCGCGGGCGCGGGTAGGTATAGGCCAGGTCGCCGTACACATCGTCTTCGAGAATGGCCACGTCATAGCGCTGGGCCAGGCTGAGCAAGGCCTTCTTGCGTGCCTCGGGCATGATGTAACCCAGTGGGTTGTTGCAGCTCGGGGTGATCTGGATGAGCTTGATCGGCCACTGCTCCAGGGCCAGCTCCAGTGCTTCGAGGCTGATGCCGGTGACCGGGTCGGTGGGGATCTCCAGTGCCTTCATGCCCAGGCCCTTGAGGGTTTGCATGGCGCCATGAAAGCTGGGCGAGTCGACCGCAACGATGTCGCCTGGCTCGCACACGGCGCGAATGCTGCAGGACAGCGCCTCATGGCAGCCGGTGGTCACCACCAGGTCCGCCGGGCTCAGGCGGCAGCCGGAGTCCAGCGTCAGGCGGGCGATCTGCTCGCGCAGGGCCAGGTTGCCATGGATGTTGTCGTAGTAGAGGCCGGGCATGTCCTGGCGCCGGCTCAGCTGGGCGAGGCTGCGCAGCAGCGGCTTGAGGGTCGGGCTGTTGATGTCGGGCATGCCGCGCCCCAGCTGCATCACATCCTGGCGTGGGGTGCTGCGGACCAGTTCCAGCACCTGCTCCCACTGGGAGATGTCCACGGGGCGCTGGGCCGGGCGGCTGACGGCGGGCAGGGCAGGGAGGTGGCGGCCTTCGCTGACGAAATAGCCGGATTTGGGCCGCGGCGAGACCATGCCGCTGTCTTCGAGCATGCGGTAGGCCTGTTGCACGGTGCTCAGGCTGACCCCGTGCTCCACGCTCAGGGCACGCACCGAGGGCAGGCGCTGGCCGGGGCGATACAGGCCCTGTTCGATACGGGCGCCGAGCAACTCGGCGAGGTTGAGGTAAAGCGTCACGGCATACTCCAGTGCCGCTGAGCTGCAGCGACCAGTACAGTTGCGCTGAAAATACAGCATTCACCCGTCGATTCGCCAATTCTGTATGGGAATAATAAGCCGCTATTGGATCTGTATTGTCATCAGTGCCGACGCGCATGCTTGCTTCACGGTATCAACTGATCGGGAGAACGCAGCGATGGGTGGCATGAGCGATGTGCGCTTGCAACTGATGGCCAAGGAGCTGGAAACCGGGCAGCACGCCAAGGTCTTCAATGCGCCGGCAGGCCTGAGCCGTTGGGGGCTGATGCTGCACCGCTGGCACACCCGCAGGGCCTTGTTGCAACTGACCGATGATGAATTGCGCGATGTCGGGCTGAGCTGGGAGCAGGCCCGAGAAGAGGGGCGTAAGCCATTTTGGAGGGATTGATTGAGGGCTACGAAGTGCATGGCTTGAGGGTGATGGTGGGGCGGAAATCGAGCGCCACCATCACCCTCAAGGCATGCTCCGCCTCACATCACCTAAACCAATTCCTTGAGCCGGTGCCAGAGCATCCCCAATGCCAGCAGTGGCGAGCGCAGGTGCTTGCCGCCCGGGAAGGTGATGTGCGGCACCTTGGCGAACAGGTCGAAGCGCCCGCTCTGCTGGCCGCTGATGGCCTCGCCAAGCAGGCGCCCGGCCAGGTGGGTGGCGTTGAGCCCATGGCCGGAATAGGCCTGGGCGTAGTAGACGTTCGGCTGGCTGGCCAAACGCCCGATCTGTGGCAGGCGGTTGGCCCCGATGCCAATCATGCCGCCCCATTGGAACTCGATGCGCACATCGGCCAATTGCGGGAATACCTTGAGCATCTTTGGCCGCATGTAGGCGGCAATGTCTTGCGGGTCGCGGCCGGAATAGTGGCAGGCACCGCCGAACAGCAGCCGCTGGTCGGCAGACAGCCGGTAGTAATCCAGCGCCACGCGCTGGTCGCACACGGCCATGTTCTGCGGCAGCAGCGCGCGGGCACGCGCGTCGCCCAGGGGCTCGGTGGCGATGATGTAGCTGCCGGCGGGCAGCACCTTGCCGCCCAGCTCGCGATTGAGGCCGTTGTGGTAGGCGTTGCAGCACAGTACCAAGGTCTTGGCACGGACCCGGCCTTGAGCGGTGTGTACCTTGACTTCGGGGCCGTACTCGATGCGCGTGACCTCTGACTGCTCGAACAGCCGCACGCCAAGGCGGCTGGCCACGGCCGCTTCGCCGAGGGCCAGGTTGAGCGGGTGCAGGTGGCCCGAGCCCATGTCGATCAGGCCGCCCACATAGCGGTCGGAGCCGACCACGCTGTGAATATCGTCTTTCGCCACCAGACGCAGCGCGTGGCGATACCCCAGGCTGCGCAATGCTTCGGCCTCTTCGGCAAAGCCTTGCAGCTCGCCAGGTTTGTTGGCCAGGTCGCAGTAGCCCCAGGTCAGGTCGCAGGCGATGTTGTAGCGCTCGACCCGCTCGCGGACGATCTCCACGGCCTCCAGGCCCATCAGCTTCATGCTGCGCACGCCTTCCTCGCCGATCACCGGGAGGAACTGCTCCAGGCCATGGCCGACACCGCGGATCAATTGCCCGCCGTTGCGCCCGCTAGCGCCCCAGCCGAGCTTGCGGGCTTCCAGCAGGATCACCGAGAGGCCACGTTCAGCCAGTTCGATGGCGGTGTTAAGGCCTGAATAGCCACCGCCAATGATGCACACGTCGGCGCTGTGCTCGCCTTGCAGGAAGGCATGATCGGCGTGTGGCGCGCTGCTGGCGGCGTAATAGGAAGCGGCGTGCTGCGCGCTATGGATCATGGGGCAGGTCCTGGGCTTTTGGGCAGAGGAGGGAGGATAAGCCGGGGTCGGAAGGTGGGCAACAAGGCGAGAGCCGCGTCCGCGTTCGCGGTTAAAGCTGCGCCCACAGGGCCGGTGCAATGGGCCTATAATTCACCCCACCTTCTTGCTCTGTACCCGCCATGTCCTGCAACCGCCACAAGATCCACTTCCTGCGCGAACTCATCCCTTCTTTCGAGTGCGAGCCCGGCTGCCACGACTGCTGCGGCCCGGTCACCACCTCGGCCGAAGAAATGGCCCGCCTGCCGCGCAAGACCGAGGCCGAGCAAGCCGCTGCGCTGCAGCACCTGGACTGCGTGCACTTGGGCCCCAACGGTTGCACAGTGTATGAAGAGCGCCCGATGATCTGCCGCCTGTTCGGCACCACCCCACGCATGGCCTGCCCGCGCGGCCGTGGCCCGGAGCAGATGATCGAGCCCGAGGCCGAGCAGCTCGTTCATCAATTCATTGCCACCACCCGCCAGGTGCTGGTCTAGCGTCAGTCCGGAATCGGCAGGCAGAGGCTCTCCTTCACCTCTTCCATCACGATGTAGCTCTTCGACTCGCGCACGTGCGGCAGCTTCAGCAGGATGTCGCCCAGCAGCTTGCGGTACGACGCCATCTCCGAAATACGCGCCTTTACCAGGTAGTCGAAATCGCCCGAAACCAGGTGGCACTCCAGCACATGGGGCAGCTTGAGCACCGCACGCCGAAACTCCTCGAAGGTGTCGCCAGACTTGTAGTCCAGGCTGATTTCGACGAACACCAGCAAGCTGCCCTTCAGGTGCTGCGGATTGAGCCGGGCGTTGTAGCCCATGATGATGCCCTCGCGTTCCAGGCGGCGGACGCGCTCGGTGCAAGGGGTGGTGGAAAGCCCAACTTTCTCGCCCAGTTCGGTGAAGGAAATACGCCCGTCATTCTGCAGGATCCGCAGTATGTTGCGGTCGATCTTGTCCAGTTCACGCTTGCTCTGGTGCTGGGTTCTCATAGGGGATGCCCCTCCGTGAAAGGCAATATTGCCGAGAATTCTCGCCAAATATAGGCTTTTATATAGTGAATTGCACTGGTCTGTAATTTTTATACTGCGCGCATCCATGCCATTTCAACAAAAGACAGCGGTGCGCCGCGTGCGAGGGATCAACAATGCGAGTTCTGGTACTTGGTAGCGGTGTGATCGGAACCGCTAGTGCCTATTATCTGGCCCGGCAAGGTTACGAAGTGACGGTGGTCGACCGCCAGCCGGCGGTAGCCATGGAAACCAGCTTCGCCAACGCAGGCCAGATCTCGCCCGGCTATGCCTCGCCCTGGGCCGCCCCGGGTGTACCGCTCAAGGCCATCAAGTGGTTGCTCGAACGCCACGCGCCCCTGGCTATCAAGCTGACCGGCGACGTTGACCAGTACCTGTGGATGGCACAGATGCTGCGCAACTGCACCGCCAGCCGTTATGCGGTGAACAAGGAACGCATGGTGCGTCTGTCCGAGTACAGCCGTGATTGCCTCGACGAGCTGCGTGCCGAAACCGGCATCGCTTATGAAGCCCGCACCCTGGGCACCACCCAGTTGTTCCGCACCCAGGCGCAGGTCGATGCCGCCGCCAAAGACATCGCCGTGCTCGAGCAGTCCGGTGTGCCTTATGAACTGCTCGACCGCGATGGCATCGCCCGCGTCGAACCGGCCCTGGCCGGGGTAAAAGACATTCTGGCCGGTGCCCTGCGCCTGCCCAACGACCAGACCGGCGACTGCCAGCTGTTCACCACCAAGCTTGCCGACATGGCGCTGAAGCTGGGTGTGGAGTTCCGCTTCGGCCAGGACATCCAACGCCTGGACTTCGCCGGCGACCGCATCAATGGCGTTTGGATCGACGGCAAGCTGGAAACCGCCGACCGCTACGTGCTGGCCCTGGGCAGCTATTCGCCGCAGATGCTCAAGCCGCTGGGTATCAAGGCGCCGGTTTACCCGCTCAAGGGTTACTCGCTGACGGTGCCGATCACCAACGCCGACATGGCGCCGACCTCGACCATTCTCGATGAAACCTACAAGGTCGCCATCACCCGTTTCGACAACCGCATCCGCGTCGGCGGCATGGCTGAGATCGCCGGTTTTGACCTGTCGCTGAACCCGCGTCGACGCGAAACGCTGGAGATGATCGTCAACGACCTTTATCCTCGCGGCGGTGACCTGAGCCAAGCCAGTTTCTGGACCGGCCTGCGCCCGGCGACCCCGGACGGTACACCGATCGTGGGTGCCACTGCGTTCCGTAACCTGTTCCTGAACACCGGTCACGGGACCTTGGGCTGGACCATGGCGTGCGGTTCGGGTCGCCTGCTGGCAGACCTGATTGCGCGCAAGAAGCCGCAGATCAGTGCCGAAGGCCTGGATATTTCCCGTTATGGCAACAGCCGGGAAGCCACCAAGCAAGGCCAGACCGCGCCCGTGCATCAATGATTTGAAGGCCTGCGCTGGCCTCTTCGCGGGGTTACCTGCGAAGAGGCAAACACCGTTATTAAACTGAACCACCATAAGGCATGCCGCCATGCGTCCCGCCCGCGCCCTGATCGACCTCCAGGCCCTGCGCCACAACTACCGCCTTGCCCGTGAACTGACCGGCGCCAAAGCCCTTGCTGTGATCAAGGCCGATGCCTACGGCCACGGCGCGGTGCGTTGCGCCCTGGCACTGGAGGCCGAAGCCGATGGCTTTGCCGTGGCCTGCATCGAAGAAGCGCTGGAGCTGCGCGCAGCTGGCATCAAGGCGCCGGTGCTGTTGCTCGAAGGCTTCTTCGAGGCCAGCGAACTGGCCCTGATCGCCGAGCACGACCTGTGGTGCGTGGTGCATTCGCTGTGGCAGCTTGAAGCAATCGAAAAGACCCAGGTGCACAAGCCGCTGACCGTCTGGCTGAAGCTCGACAGCGGCATGCACCGCGTCGGCTTGCACCCCAAGGATTATCACGAGGCGTATCAGCGCCTGCTGGCTACTGGCAGCGTCCTGCGCATCGTATTGATGAGCCATTTCGCCCGTGCCGACGAACTGGACGCCGACGCCACCGCCGAGCAGATCGCGGTGTTCGAGGCCGCGCGCCAGGGGCTGGCTGCCGAGTGCAGCTTGCGCAACTCGCCCGGGGTGCTGGCGTGGCCACAGGCGGGTGGCGACTGGGTGCGCCCGGGCCTCATGCTGTATGGCGCCACCCCCTTCGAAGTCGCCCAGGCCGAGGCTGAGCGCCTGCAACCGGTGATGACCCTGCAATCGCGGGTCATCAGCGTGCGCGAGCTGCCGGCCGGCGAGCCGGTGGGCTACGGCGCCAAGTTCATCGGCACGCGGCCGACCCGCGTCGGCGTGGTCGCCATGGGCTATGCCGATGGCTACCCACGCCAGGCGCCCAATGGCACCCCGGTGATGGTCGCGGGCAAGCGCAGCCAGCTGATTGGCCGGGTGTCGATGGACATGCTGTGCATCGACCTGACCGATGTGCCCGAGGCTACCGTGGGCAGCCCGGTGGAGCTGTGGGGCAAGCAGGTGCTGGCCAGCGAGGTGGCTGCCCATGCCGGCACCATTCCGTACCAGATCTTCTGCAACCTCAAGCGGGTGTCGAGGGACTACTGTGGTGAGTAGGTGCGACGAATAAGACGCTGAAGCGGACAGGTTGCAGGGTGGTGTGTTGTAAATACTGAACGGCATTGCCATGATATCGTTCACATTCACCCCCCTCTCTACCCGTTTCAGGAGGCTCCAGCTTTGGACGTCGGCGAACGACTGCAAGCCATCCGCAAGCTCAAGGGCCTGTCACAACGTGAGCTCGCCAAGCGCGCGGGTGTCACCAACAGCACCATCTCGATGATCGAGAAAAACAGCGTCAGCCCTTCGATCAGTTCGCTGCGCAAGGTGCTGAGCGGCATTCCGATGTCCATGGTCGAGTTCTTTTCGGTCGAACTGGCCGCCGAGAGCCCTACGCAGGTCGTCTACAAGGCCCATGAGCTGATCGACATCTCGGACGGTGCGGTGACCATGAAGCTGGTGGGCAAGTCGCACCCCAACCGCGCCATTGCGTTTCTCACCGAGGTCTACCCACCGGGTGCCGACACCGGCGCCGAGATGCTTACCCACGACGGTGAAGAGACCGGCATCCTGCTTGAAGGGCGGCTTGAGCTGGTGGTCGGCAACGAGATTTTCATCCTCGAAGAGGGCGACAGCTACTACTTCGAAAGTACCCGCCCGCACCGCTTTCGCAACCCCTTCAAGGAACCTGCCCGGTTGATCAGCGCCGCAACGCCTTCAAACTTTTGATCCAGCGCAGTGCATTGTTTCGGCAATACCCCTTTCCTGTGTGGGGTCGTTTCACGGCCTCTGGGTTCCCGCTATACTTTTCAACGCTCGCCGATCCGTGGCCGCGAGCGTGATTAGCCACCATGAGGGTGTACGCGTGAACCAAATCAAGAAGATGCTGGCCGTACCAGCAGCCGTATTCGCCCTCTGGGCAATGAGCGCAACCGCTGCAACCAATGACGACATCGCCAAGCGCCTAGAGCCGGTGGGCCAGGTGTGCGTCCAGGGCCAGGAGTGCAAGGGCATGGAGGTGGCCGCTGCGGCGGCTGGCGGCGCTGCCAAGACGCCGGACGACATCATCGCCAAGCACTGCAATGCCTGCCATGGCACCGGCTTGCTGGGCGCACCGAAAATCGGCGATACCGCCGCGTGGAAGGAACGTGCCGACCACCAGGGCGGCCTGGATGGCATCCTGGCCAAGGCCATTACCGGTATCAATGCCATGCCGCCGAAGGGCACCTGTGCCGATTGCTCGGATGATGACCTGATGGGTGCGATCAAGAAGATGTCGGGGTTGTAAGCAGCCGCTCAATTGCATGAGGCCCGCCTTTGATGGCGGGCTTTGTATATGGTGCGCCAGGCATGGCGCGTTGCGCGCTAGCGCAACCAGCTTGGCTGTGGTGGCCACGCTGGTGGCTTGGAGGTGAAAGTCCTCTACACACCCGGCAAGGGGAAGTG